>NZ_CP022521.1:1509722-1811666 GCF_002234535.1 Actinoalloteichus hoggarensis | reverse complement strand
GAGCCGTCCGACGCCCAGGACACCCTTCATCCGATCATCGCCGAGGTGACCCGACGCATCGTCGCCCGTAGCGCGGAGTCACGGGCCGCCTACCTGGCTCGAACCGCCCGTGCGGCCGGCGACGGGCCGGTCCGGGCAGGCATGGCGTGCAGCAACCTCGCCCACGGCTTCGCCGGCTGCGCCGGACCGGACCGGATCGCGATCCGCGGGCTCGTCAAACCCGGCGTCGCCATCGTCTCGTCCTACAACGACCTGCTCTCGGCCCACCAGCCCCTGCACGAGTTCCCCGACTGGATCAAGGCCGCCGTACGCGAGGCGGGCGGCGTCGCGCAGTTCGCGGGCGGAGTCCCGGCCATGTGCGACGGCATCACCCAGGGGCGCGACGGCATGGAGCTGTCGCTGTTCAGCCGCGACGTGATCGCCATGTCCACCGGGATCGCCCTGGCACACGAGATGTTCGACGGCGCACTACTGCTCGGCGTCTGTGACAAGATCGTGCCGGGACTGCTCATCGGGGCACTCTCGTTCGGTCACCTTCCGATGCTGATGGTTCCCGCGGGCCCGATGGCCTCCGGACTCCCCAACCAGGAGAAGAGCCGAGTCCGGCAGCTCTTCGCCGAGGGCCGTGCCACCCGCGACGACCTCCTCGACGCGGAGGCCGCCTCCTACCACTCGCCAGGCACCTGCACCTTCTACGGCACGGCCAACTCCAATCAGCTCCTCATGGAGGTGATGGGGCTGCACCTGCCCGGGTCGAGCTTCGTGCAACCCGGCACGCCCCTGCGCAAGGCGTTGACCGAAGCCGCGGGCCGCCGAGTCGTGGAGATCCGCCGGGCTGGTGCCGAGTACACCCCGCTGGCGGAGATCGTCGACGAGCGGACCATCGTCAACGCCGTCGTCGCGCTGCTGGCCACCGGCGGGTCCACCAACCACACGATGCACCTGGTGGCCATCGCGGCCGCGGCGGGCATCGCACTCACCTGGGACGACTTCTCGGAGCTGTCCGCCGTCGTCCCGCTGCTCGCCCGCGTCTACCCCAACGGCCCCGCCGACATCAACCACTTCGCCGCCGCAGGCGGAGTGCCCTTCCTGATCGGCGAACTCCTCGATGCCGGAATGCTGCACCGGTCGGTCAGCACCGTGGCCGGGCCGGGACTGGACCGCTACCGCCAGGAGCCGCGGCTCATCGACGGCGAACTCGTCTGGCAGGACGGGACGGCGACAAGCCTCGATCAGAACGTCTTACGCGGCGTAGCCGAGCCGTTCGACGCCGACGGCGGCCTCCGAGTGCTGCGCGGCAACCTCGGCAGCGCCGTCATCAAGGTCTCCGCCGTCGCGGCCGACCATCGCAGCGTGATCGCTCCGGCCAGGATCTTCCCCACGCAACAGGCCTTCGACGCCGCCTACCGCGCGGGCGAACTCGATCAGGACGTCGTCGTGGTCCTGCGTAATCAGGGCCCCGCCGCCAACGGAATGCCGGAGCTGCACGGCCTGACCCCGGCACTCGGGTCGCTTCAGGACCGAGGCCATAAGGTCGCCCTCGTGACCGACGGGCGGATGTCCGGCGCGTCGGGAAAGATTCCGGCCGCCATCCAGGTGTCCCCCGAGGCCGCCGTCGGCGGTCCACTGGCCAAGGTCCGCGACGGCGACGTCATCCGACTCGACGCTGAACGAGGCACCCTCGAGGTGCTCGTCCCGGCTCGCGAGTTCGATGCACGAGAGACCGTCGACGGTGCACCCGACGAGGCCGAGTGGACGGGAACCGGCCGGGAACTGTTCGGAGCGCTCCGGACGGCCGTGACCCAGGCCGATCAGGGCGCTCGTGTGTTCAGCATGCCCCAGCCGGGGCGTATGGAGGTGGAGGCGAACCGATGAGCGCCACGAACGTCCCGACCGACCTGCTCGACGTCTCACCGGTGATCCCGGTGGTGGTGATCGACGACGTCGAGCACGCGGTACCGCTGGCGCGGGCACTCGTACGCGGCGGCATCGCGGTCATCGAGGTCACACTGCGCACGACCGCCGCCCTGCCCGCGATCGAACGCATCGCCGCCGAGGTGCCCGAGATTCTGCTGGGCGCGGGAACGGTGACCGTGCCCGCCCATGCCACGCAGGCCGCCTCGGCCGGGGCACGATTCCTGGTGACCCCCGGCAGCACCCGCAACCTGCTCCAAGCGGCCGAGGAGACCGGGCTGCCGGTGCTTCCCGGCGCGGCCACCGCCTCCGAGGCGCTCGCGCTCGCCGAGCTCGGCTACTCCTCGCTGAAGTTCTTTCCCGCCGAGGCCGCAGGCGGCATCGGCTATCTCCGATCGCTCGCAGGCCCGTTGCCGAACCTGCGGTTCTGTCCGACGGGAGGCGTCGGTCCGGCCAACGCCGAGGGCTACCTGGCGCTGCCCAACGTCGGCTGCGTCGGCGGGTCCTGGCTTACCCCGGCCGCCGTACTGGCCGCAGGCGACTGGGATGCCGTGACGGCCCTGGCCGAGGACGCCGCAGCGCTGACGGCGTGACGGCCTGAGGCACCTGAGGCCCGCCCTAGGGGTGAGGCGGCGGGGCCGACCGGCGTCCCCGCCGCTGGGGCGGGTGCGGGCCCGCACCGGCTGCCCTGCCCGGCGAGAACAGCCCCGACCTCGGGGAGGGCATGGTCCTCGGACTCCAGCGATGGTTTCCGTCTCACGGACGCGCGGCGAGCGCACGCTGTCGACCGCACCTCCGACGGTTCAGACCTGTCGCCGACGACGCCGCGCCGTCGACCAGGTCTGCGCCGCCCGTCGGCCACCTGCCGATGCCCGCCCGCCACGACAGGCGAGAAAGGCGGTCCAGACTCCCCTGACGCGGGCTCCTCAGACACGGGCGTCCTCAGACGCGGGTCTTCACGGCCAGCGTCACCGCGTCGGCCAACGAGTCCGCCACGGGATGTCCGGTGGCTTCCAGCGTCGATCGCGCGGTCATCCCCGTCGTCACCAGAACGCAGCGGGCCCCGACGCTCTCAGCCGCGTGGGCATCGTCCACGACGTCGCCGACCAGGACCACCGTGGCCGGGTCGAGACCTGCCACCGACAGGTGCCGTGCCAGGTGTTCGGCCTTCGAACCCCCGGACATCGGCCCCACAAGACCGTCGACCCGAGAGAAGAAGTCCGCCACGCCGAGTCGGCCGATCAGCTCCGTCAACGGATCGTGAAACCACATGGACAGCAGCGACTGGCTGTTGCCCGCGCCCTGCCAGTCGGCCAGTACCTGCTCGGCGCCACGTGCGAGGCCACACGTGTGCAACAGCTGGTTGTACGCCTCGTGATACAGCTTGTCGACCTGCGTCCAGTCCTCGTCGGTCAACTGTCGTTCGAGCAGCCGCTCGTAGCAGACCTGTAAAGGCCGGGTGAACACCGAACGCCAGTAGTCGAGGTCGACCTCCTCCCGTTGATAGAACCGGCAGATCGCATTCACGCCCTCCAACACGGCATGGTTGTCGGCCAGTAGCGTGCCGTTCCAGTCCCAGACGATGTGTGTCGTCGTACGGTCGTCCATTGCCCCTGTCGTCACGGGGACACACTCTAGGGGCCGTGCCAGCCGGCCCCGCCAGCTGTTTTTCACGATCTCGATCGGCCCTCGCGTCTCACGCCTGCTCCGCCCGTTGGACATGAGCCGACATCAGACGCTCGTCCTGCCGCCTGGCCTGGCGATCCGTGCCCTCCCGCCCCACCGCCCGAGACACGGCCCGCCGCCCGCGCCGGCATTCGCTCGACCCGGCTGATCGGCCAGGCCGAGCCCATCAGCCCCAGCCTGCAGGCGCCACATCGGCCAACTGTATCGATACAGCCGATATCGTCGACGCCTCCACAGCGATCGACGGACGTACCGACAGCCACACCCTAGGACCGCCTTGCACGGGTGATCGACCTCGACGGTCCGCAGCAAACGATGCGGCCGGCCGAATCCTCAGTCGCGCAGCTCGTCCAACAGCTCGTCGTCGGTGCCCTCCGCGGCCAGCTCGGCACGCACGACCTCGAAGGCGAGCCCTTGCGAATACCCCTTTCGAGCGAGCATCCCCACCAGTCGCCGCATCCGCACCCGCTCGTCCGCCCCGGCCGAGGCGGCGAGCTTGCGCCGGACGAGCTGCCGCGCCCGTTCCTCCTCCGCCTCTCGATCGAGGCCCTGCGCCGCCTCGGCGGCCACGTCGGCGTCGACGCCCTTACGACGCAGCTCTTGCAGCAGCGCTCGGCGCCCCAGACCCTGGTGGGTGTGTCGCGAACGCACCCACATCTCGGCGAAGGACTGGTCGTCGATCAGTCCGACCTCGTCAAGTCTGCCGAGCACCTGATCGATGATCCCTTGATCCACCTCTCGCCGTACCAGGGCCTGAGCCAGCTCGGCCCTGGTACGCGGACGTGAGGTCAACAGCCGCAGACAGTAATCCCGAGCGCGCGTCGCGGGATCAGCGGCTGCGGCCGCCTCTCGTTGTTCGGCGTCATCGCCGTTCGACGTGGAGGAGCGGAACCTCGCCATCGATCAGAAGTCGACCGGGGCAGGCGACTCCGGGTCCGCTTCCAGCTTCGGGATGATGCCGAGCTTCTCCTGAAGCCGCTTCTCCAGCTCGTTGGCGATGTCCGGGTTGTCCCGCAGGAACTTCCGGGCATTCTCCTTGCCCTGACCGAGCTGATCGCCCTCATAGGTGTACCAGGCGCCGGACTTGCGCAGGATGCCGTGCTCGACACCCATGTCGATGAGCGAGCCCTCCCTGCTGATGCCCTGGCCGTAGATGATGTCGAACTCGGCCTGCTTGAAGGGCGGGCTGACCTTGTTCTTGACCACCTTGACCCTGGTGCGGTTGCCGACCGCGTCGCCGCCGTCCTTCAACGTCTCGATCCGACGGACGTCCAGCCGCACCGAGGCGTAGAACTTCAGCGCCTTGCCGCCCGTGGTCGTCTCCGGGCTGCCGAACATCACCCCGATCTTGTCACGGAGCTGGTTGATGAAGATGGCGGTGGTCTTGGCGGTGTTCAGCGCGGAGGTGAGCTTGCGGAGCGCCTGGCTCATCAGCCGGGCCTGCAGGCCGACGTGGGAGTCACCCATCTCGCCCTCGATCTCGGCACGGGGCACCAGCGCCGCCACGGAGTCGACCACCACGATGTCGAGGGCTCCGGACCGGATGAGCATGTCGGTGATCTCCAACGCCTGCTCGCCGGTGTCGGGCTGCGAGACCAGCAGGGCGTCGGTGTCCACACCCAGCGCCTTGGCGTAGTCGGGGTCGAGCGCGTGCTCGGCGTCGATGAACGCCGCGACACCGCCCAGGCGTTGCGCGTTGGCCACCGCGTGCAGCGCGACGGTGGTCTTACCGCTGCTCTCCGGGCCGTAGATCTCCACCACACGACCTCGCGGCAGCCCCCCGATGCCCAGGGCGGCGTCCAGGGAGATCGAGCCGGTGGGGATCACCTCCATCGGCGGACGTCCTTCTTCACCGAGACGCATCACCGAGCCCTTGCCGAACTGCTTGTCGATCTGTGCCAGGGCGAGCTCTAGGGCCTTCTCCCTGTTCGGTGCAGCGGGTGCCATTGTGGGTCCCCTCGGGTGAGTCGGATGATCGGGCTGTGGGCCGGTCGTGCAGGGCCCGACGCTAGAGGGTCGGACCGACAACCTCGCGTGTCGCGACGCGAGGTGTCCTGAGCGAGGCGCCACAGAGTGACGCGGCCGGTGCGACCCACATTAGCCGAACACGTGTTCGACGGACACCGAGACCACCCGATCGGGCCACCTCGACCGCGGCGAAGCCACGGCGGGAGACCCGACGGGGGCCGCCGGACGAGCACGGCCTTCGCGCGGCTACTTCTTGCCCTTGCCCTTGTCAGCGGAGTCCTCTGTGGACAAGGCGGCGACGAACGCCTCCTGCGGGACCTCAACTCGTCCCACCATCTTCATGCGCTTCTTGCCCTCCTTCTGCTTCTCCAGCAGTTTGCGCTTCCGAGTGATGTCACCGCCGTAGCACTTGGCGAGCACGTCCTTGCGGATCGCCCGGATCGTCTCCCTCGCGATGATCCGCGCGCCGATGGCGGCCTGGATGGGGACCTCGAACTGCTGCCTCGGAATCAACTCCCGAAGCTTGGTGGCCATCTTCGTGCCGTAGCCGTAGGCGGAGTCCTTGTGCACGATCGCGCTGAAGGCGTCCACCGGCTCACCCTGCAGGAGGATGTCGACCTTGACGAGATCCGCGACCTGGTCGCCCGCCTCCTCGTAGTCCAGCGAGGCGTATCCCCTGGTCCTGGACTTCAACGCATCGAAGAAGTCGAAGATGATCTCGGCCAGTGGCACCGTGTACCGCAGCTCGACGCGGTCCTCGGAGAGATAGTCCATGCCGTCGAGCTGGCCGCGCTTGCTCTGGCACAGCTCCATGATCGCGCCGACGAAGTCGACCGGGGCGATCACCGTGCACTTGGTGATCGGCTCTCGCACGCTGCCGATCTTGCCGCCCGGCCAGTCGGAGGGGTTGGTGACCTCGTGAAGCGTGCCGTCCTCCTCCTCCACCTGGTACACCACGTTGGGCGCCGTCGAGATGAGGTCGAGACCGAACTCACGCTCGAGCCGGTCCCTGGTGATCTCCAGGTGCAGCAGCCCGAGGAAGCCGCAGCGGAAGCCGAAGCCCAACGCGGCCGACGTCTCCGGCTCATAGGTCAGCGCGGCGTCGTTGAGCTGCAGCTTGTCCAGCGCCTCACGAAGATCGGGGTAGTCGGAGCCGTCCATCGGGTACAGACCGGCGTAGACCATGGGCTTCGGATCGCGGTAACCCGCCAGCGGCTCGGTCGCGCCCTTGCGCTCCGCCGTCACCGTGTCGCCGACCCTGGACTGCCTGACGTCCTTCACGCCGGTGATCAGGTACCCGACCTCGCCGATGCCCAGGCCCTGGCTGGGCTTGGGCTCCGGAGAGATGATGCCGACCTCCAACAGCTCGTGCGTCGCCCCCGTCGACATCATCCGAATGCGCTGCCGGGGCGTGATCCGGCCGTCGACCACTCGGATGTAGGTGACGACCCCCCGGTAGGTGTCGTACACGGAGTCGAAGATCATCGCGCGGGGCGGCGCGTCGACCTCGCCGACCGGCGCGGGAACCTGTCGGACGACCGCGTCCAAGACGTCCCCGACGCCCAGCCCGCTCTTCGCCGAGACCCGCAGGACCTCCTCGGGTTCGCAGCCGACGATGCGAGACAGCTCGGCCGCGTACTTGTCGGGATCCGCGGCGGGCAGGTCGATCTTGTTGAGCACCGGGATGATGGTGAGGTCGTTCTCGAGCGCCAGATAGAGGTTCGCCAGCGTCTGTGCCTCGATCCCCTGTGCGGCGTCCACGAGCAGGATCGCGCCCTCACAGGCCTCCAACGCACGCGACACCTCATAGGTGAAGTCGACGTGACCGGGAGTGTCGATCATGTGCAGCACGTGATCGGTGCCGTCGAGCTGCCAGGGCAGACGCACGTTCTGCGCCTTGATGGTGATGCCGCGCTCCCGCTCGATGTCCATTCGATCGAGGTACTGGGCTCGCATGGAGCGGGCGTCGACCACACCGGTGAGTTGCAGCATACGGTCGGCCAAGGTGGATTTGCCGTGGTCGATATGGGCGATGATGCAGAAGTTCCGGATGAGTTCCGGGGGCGTGAAGGTGGTGTCGGCGAACGTGCTCACGAATGGATTCCTCGCGCGGGTGGACGGCTGACGCCCCATCGTCGCACGCGAGCAGGTGCTTCCGATGCGTCACGGTGCCCTCGACCGCCGCCGGGCGGCCGCACGACGCGGCCGAGGAACGGGGCGGGCGCCTCGCAGGCCACCAGAGCGCCCACCGGGCCGGAGAGGCCGGGCGACCGATTCGCCGTCGCCGCCGTACGAGCCGCGCCGGGCCCCTCCCACGCACGAGTGGATCAGCGCCGCGTCCGCCCCTTTAGGGTGATGGCCGTGACCGACGTCTATTCCGCTCGCCCCCATCACCTGCGGGGCGAGGTCCGTGAGATCCCGACCAGACAGGGCGCCACCACGCTCGCCTACGCCCCCGACCTCGACGGGAAGGCCGATCCAGGAGAGATCGTCTGGACCTGGGTGCCCTACGAGGAGGACCCGACGCAGGGCAAGGACCGCCCCGTGCTGGTGGTCGGTCATCGCGGCAGGCGTCTGCAGGGGTTGATGCTCTCCAGCAAGGAGCCCGACCACTGGGAGGAGCACGACTGGTTCGAACTCGGCGAGGGGCCGTGGGACAGGTCCGGCCGCGAGTCGTACCTGTGTCTCGACCGACTGTTCGACTTCGACGAGGACGACATCCGCCGCGAGGGCGCCGTGCTCGACGGCGAACGCTTCGTCCGGGTCGCGCTGGCCCTTCAGCAGCGCTACGGCTGGGAGGCGGGCACCGCCTGAGCGGTCGCGACCCGGTCCGCTCCGTCGCACCGTGTGCCACCGGGCATCCACCGCCGCCGCACACCGGGGCCCATCGACGGCCGACGCGAGGCCACCACGGCCCGGTACGATCCGACGCCCCTCGGGGCGATCCGGCCCGCGACGGCCGGATCGCCCCGAGAATCGGCACCGCCCGGATCAGCGGACCTCGCCGGTGTGCACCTCCAGCGCGGCCCGCACCGCCGACTCCAGTGCACCTTCGATCCACGCGGGCTTGACGGAGGTGTGGTCACCTGCGAAGTGCAGCGGCCCCTCCGGTGCCCGCACCCCGGCCTGCAGTCTGCTGAGCTGACCCGCGGTGAGCACGGCGGCCTCGCCGAACGCATAGCGATTGCGCAGCCAGCTCTGTGTCCGGCCCGCGCCGGTGTAGAAGACCTCGATGCGGTTGCCGTGCACCGCCGTCATGCCCCGCAGTGCGTAGGCGTAGCGCTCGTCGTCCTCCATCGAATCCCAGCGGGCGGCGTCGTCGGCCCAGACGTAGGCGGCGAGGACGACGCCGCCCGGGCTGCCCTCGATCGGATGCGAGGGGTAGTACATGAAGCGGTTCGGGTTGTCGGTCGCCGAGCCGCCGCCGAAGACGTGGTCAGCCGGTCGGGTCGCCTGCTCGTCCGACTGACGATGACGAGCGTAGAACTCCTTCTGTCGTTCCGGGATCGCCTCGGCGTCCACCGAGCGCGCCGCGCCGAGCCATCGCGTGGTGTCGGAGACCTCGGCGGTTCGGGACTGATAACGCCGGTACAGGCCCGGACTGATCGCGTCCAGTTCACGCCGCCAGTCGTCCTCGGTGAACTCCCACCAGCGCCTGCTGAACTCGAGCAGCACCTTGGTGGCGGAGTCGTAGTGGATCTCGATGACGGCGCGGCGCTTCGGATAGGACATCAGCGGCTCGACCTGAACGTGTCGCAGGCTCGACAACGGCAGCGTGACGATGGCGACGTCGGCGGTGAAGGACTCCCGCTCCGGCAGGATGTCGCCCGCCTCGGTCTCGTCGCCGCCGGTCTCGGTCGTGGTCTCCACCCAGACCGCCGGGCCGTCCGGTCCGACGTTGTCGGTGGCCGATTCGGGTCGATCCGGGTCGTAGTACTCGATGCGCACCGCCCGCCGGTTCATCCGGATCTCGTCCACGAGGCCGGTGCGCAACGCCTCCGGCAGCTGCCAGCTGCCGCCGTCGAGCTCCCAGTACGTCGCCGAGGGACTGATCAGGGCGAGCCCTCGGAAACTGTGCACCAGGGACAGCGGCAGCCGCGAGGTGACGTTCTGCAGGGTGCCGATCGCGTCGACGGTCGCGTCGCTCAGTCCCGCCTCCTCCCGCAGATACCGATCCATGCTGTGTCCGTCGAAGTCGTAGATCAATCGGGCCCAGCCCTCGACCTGCTCGGCGATGGGGCGGTCGACCCGGACGCCGTCCGGCCCGACGTCGGAGTAGTAGTCGCGGAGCGGGTCCACCGCGGCGTCGAGCAGCGCGCCCGCCGTCCGAGCCAGGTCGGACTCGGGCACGCCGAATCCGCCGTTGATCGCGCGGGGGTCGGCGGCGTATTCGGAGCGACGAACCTGGACGCCGTTGGCGTCGAGCCAGGTGTTCGAGGCGGCGTCCGGCGCGCGGAAGTCGGTGTTCGCGGGCCCTCGTCGCCACACCTCGCCGGTGTGGGAGCGGTACACGACGGCAGGCACCGGGGCGTTCTGGTTGCCAGTGCCCGGCACGACGTCGACGTTGAAGAACAGGCGCCGGTGCAGGCCGAGGCGGTCGGCGAGCGCCAGGGTGAGCGGGTGGAAGTCGGGCAGGCGCATCGCGCCTGCCTCGGCGTACTGCCGTGGATCGCGGAAGGGCGCGCCGCCGCCGTCGGCGGCCGTTCGGAAGGTCTTGATCCGGCCGCCGACGCGGTCGGCGTTCGCCTCCAGGATCGTCACCCGATGGCCTGCCTGTTTGAGCAGCGTCGCGGCGGCCAGCCCCGCGATGCCCGCGCCCAGGATCAGGACGTTCTTCGGCGAGGTCGTCCTCGGCAGCCCGTCGTCGATGAGGATCTTGAGGTACTCGAGCTTGAGATCCTCGTCGTCCGGCCCCACCACCAGCAGGTCTCGTGCGACCTGAAGGCAGCGGGCCCACTTCTCCGGATCGTCGGGAGGCGGCTGGAGCGGCGCCGTCGACACGTTGGAGGCGTGGCCGGGCGGCGATGCGGCAGCCGGGATGCCTGCCATCACGCCGAGGGCGGGTACGGCGCCTGCCACGCCCGCCGCCTTCAGGAAGGATCGGCGGCCCACGGCGTCGCCCGGCCGTCGTGCATTGCCCATGAGGTCTCCTTGCGGCTCATGGTGTGTGATCGTCGATCACGAGGTCACCGTTCAAGGTCATCGGATCGTGTGGACCCTGAGTGCACCACCATCGCTCGTTCGCCAGCCTTCTTAGCTGAATCAGGTGGTGCCGTGATCGCGCTCCGCAGCGCTCACGGTGCCACTGGCAGCGACACGCCGACGACCATCCCTCCATCGGGGATCGCCTCCACCGTCACCCGTCCGCCATGAGCGCCGACGGCGGCCCGCACGATCGACAGGCCGAGTCCCGCGCCCGACTGTGCCGTCCGACCGGTGCCGCCTCGGCTGAACGGCTCCAACAACTCCGCCACCCGTTCCGGTGAGACGACCGGCCCGGAGGCCGCGACCGTCAGCCGGGCGTTCTCGGCGTCGCTGTCGGCGTGCACCTCGATCCATCCCTCGTCGACGTTGTGTCGGACGGCGTTCTCCAAGAGGTTGCCCGCGACACGCTCCAGCAGGGCGGGGTCACCCATCACCAGCACCGGCTCGGTATGCATCGCGATCCGCAGCCCCCGCGACTCGGCCTCGGCGCGTGCCGATCGCCAGGCGCTCGCCACCACCACCGCCAGATCGACCGGTTCGCGGACGGCGAGGCCGACGGCATCGGTCTTGGCCAGCAGCAGCAACGCCTCCACCAACTGCGCGGCTCGCCGAGTGGCGTCCTGGACGACCCCGGCCATCCGGCGCAGCTCGGCGATGTCGGCATCACGGTCGGCCAGCGTGACGTCGAGCTCCGTCCTGATGACGGCGAGCGGGGTGCGGAGCTCATGGCTCGCATTGGCCACGAACCTGCGCTGCGAGTCGAACGCGGCCTCCAGCCTGGCGAGCATCTCGTCGAAGGTGTCGGCGAGTTCGGCCACCTCGTCGCGAGCGCCCTCGAAGTCGATCCGTTCGCCGAGCGACTCCGCGGACAACCGCCGGGCCGTCGAGGTGACGCGATGCAACGGCGACAGCACCCGTCCCGTGATCGACCAGGCCAGGATCAGCACCGCCAGGACGACGCACAGGAAAGCCACCGCACCGATCTCGAGAACCTGAGCTCTGGCGTTGTCCCGCAGGATCGCGGCCAGCCTCGTCGCCTCGACGTCGACGCCGTCGACCAGGACGAAGGTGCCGGGAGGGAACTGCGGCACCTCGGCGAGCACCTCGCCGACCAGCAGCCAGCCCAGCCAGAGCAGGATGCCGCTGACCGCCGCGACGAGCCCGGTCGCCAGCAGGGTGATGCGCGTGCGAAGTCCGAGTCCCCGCCTCCGGACCGCGCGCCTCACCGCCGCAGCGGCCCGGGATCCGCCGGCGTGTCCGGCCCGGCGCTCTTCTCACCGGCGGCACTGGGCACCCGATATCCCGAGCCCACCACCGTCTCGATCACGCCGGGATCGCCGAGCTTCTTTCGCAGGGTCATCACCGTCACGCGCACGGTGGTGGTGAACGGGTCGGCGTTCTCGTCCCACACCCGTTCCAGCAGCTCCTCGCTGCTGACCACCGAGCCGCCCGCCGACAGCAGGACCTCGAGGACGCCGAACTCCTTGCGGGTGAGCTCGATCTGTCTTCCCGAACGGGTGACGTTGCGCGAGGACGGGTCCAGTTCCAGGTCTTCGGCGACGAGCACCGGCGGCGCGGCGGGCGTCGACCGACGGCCGAGGGCGCGGATTCGCGCCACGAGCTCGGCGAAGGCGAAAGGCTTGGCCAGATAGTCGTCGGCACCCAGCGACAGCCCTGCGACACGGTCCTCCACCGCGCCACTGGCGGTGAGCATGATCACTCGAGTGATCGCGCCGGATTGCAGGATCTCGCGGCACAAGGCATCGCCGGACATGCCCGGCAGGTCTCGATCGAGGACCACGACGTCATAACGAGTGATGGCGGCCTTCTCATGGCCCGACTCGCCGTCGTAGGCGGTGTCCACCGCCATTCCTTCTCTCCGTAAACCCCTGGCGATCGCGTCGGCCAGTGGCTGTTCGTCCTCAACGACCAGAATCCGCACGGTCCAACCGTGCCATACGAACCTGAGAAAGAGCTGTCGATCCCGCGATGACGTGGACCCAGGCGGCGATCATGACGACCTCGGCCCGCGCCGACGCGGGTGCTCCGCGAGGCCCCGAGGCCGTGGTGACCGTGGAACCTGCCACGACTCGAGATCGATCGACGGCTGCGATCCGCCCGGCGCCCGACGGTCACGCGCCCTCCGAGGGCGCTCACCCGCTGTGAACGGGGGTAGGTCACCGAGGCCGAGGGCTGGGACGGCGTGCTCCCGCACGGCACGTCTTCCCGCCACGGCCGCTGAGGCCGCACCACCTGCGGTCGGTGGTGCGGCCTCAGCGGTGAGCCGCGGCAGTCCGCGGGCTCAGAGTTCGCGGGTGGCGACCGGGGACACCGCGGCGTCGGCGGCACCGATCCGGTCGGCGGCCCACTCGGTGATCCGACGAGCGATGTCCTGAGCGGTCAGACCCAGTTCCGCCAAGACCTCCGAGCGCGATCCATGATCGAGGAACCGCTGTGGGATGCCGAGGTCGCGGAGCGGAACGTCGAGGTCCGCGTCGCGCAGCGCCGCGGCGAGCGCCCATCCCACACCTCCGTGTCGCCCACCGTCCTCGACCGTCACGACGAGCCGGTGCCCGCGCGACAACTCGACCAGCTCCGGCGGTATCGGCGTCACCCACCTCGGGTCCACCACCGTGACGCCGATGCCCTGATCGGCCAGCCTGCGAGCCACGTCGACACCCAGCGTCCCGAAGGCGCCCACCGCGACGAGCAGCACGTCCGAGCGGGGCGTGCTCGCGGTGGCGGGCTCGTCGACGGGTGCCTCGTCGACGGAAGCGGATTCGGCCGCGTCGTCGGCAACAGGCTCGTAGAGCACGTCCACCGAGCCGTGCCGCCGCAGCGCCGCCACCTCGTCGATCACCGCGCCCTTGGAGTAGCGGACCACCGTGGGCCCGTCGGAGACCTCGACGGCCTCGTTGAGCTCCTCACGCAGGGTCACGGCGTCTCGGGGAGCGGCGACCCGAATGCCGGGGATCATGCCGAGCATCGACATGTCCCACATCCCGTTGTGGCTCGCACCGTCGCTGCCGGTGACCCCGGCCCGGTCGAGCACCACCGTCACCGGCTGGCGGTGCAGCGCCACGTCCATCAGCAGCTGATCGAAGGCTCGGTTGAGGAACGTGGCATACACGGCGACCACGGGATGCTGCCCGCCCATCGCGAGACCTGCCGCCGAGGTCAGCGCGTGCTGCTCGGCGATGCCGACGTCGAAGCAGCGCTGCGGGAAGGCGGCGGCGAACCGATCCAGGCCTGTCGGACCGAGCATCGCCGCGGTGATCGCGACGATGTCGGACCGTCGACCGCCGATCTTCACCAGCTCGTCGGCGAAGACAGAGGTCCAGCTGGTGCCCGCGGAGGTGGACGTCGGCTCGCCGGTGACCGGGTCGATCGCACCCGTGGAGTGCATCTGGTCGGCCTCGTCGTTCTCGGCAGGCGCGAACCCGTTGCCCTTGCGCGTGACCGCGTGCACGATCACCGGCCCGCCGAAGGCCTTGGCCCGCCGCAGCGCGGCGTCCATGGCGCCCAGATCATGCCCGTCCACGGGCCCGAGGTACTTCAACCCGAGGTCCTCGAACATCACCTGGGGGCTGATGGCGTCCTTGAGTCCGCGCTTCGCGGCGTGCAGCCCCGCGTACAGCGGTCCGCCCACCATCGGGATGCTCTGCAGGGTGCGTCTGCCGCTCTCCAGGGCCCGCTCGTAGCCGGGTCGAAGCCGCAACGACGAGAGATGCTCGGCGAATCCGCCGATGGTCGGCGAGTAGGACCGGCCGTTGTCGTTGACGACGATGACGAGCGAACGCCGCTGACCCGCCGCGATGTTGTTCAACGCCTCCCAGCACATCCCGCCGGTCAGCGCGCCGTCGCCGACCACGGCGACGACGTGCCGCCGAGCGCCGCCGAGTTGGAACGCCTTCGCGAGTCCGTCGGCGTAGGACAGCGCCGTGGAGGCGTGGCTGTTCTCGACCAGGTCGTGTTCGCTCTCGGCCCTGGAGGGATAGCCGGAGAGCCCGTCGCGAAGTCGAAGTCGATCGAAGCCCGCCTGTCTACCGGTGAGGATCTTGTGCACGTACGCCTGATGACCGGTGTCGAACACCACCTTGTCGTGCGGCGAATCGAAGACGCGGTGCACCGACATCGTCAGTTCGACCACGCCCAGGTTCGGCCCCAGGTGACCACCGGTGCGAGACACCTTGGTCACGAGGAAGTTCCGAATCTCCTCGGCCAGCTGCTGCAGCTCGCCGAGTTCCATTCGTTTGAGGTCGGCCGGGCCGTGCACGGACTCCAGCAGTGTCACCACTCCACCTCGCTTCGATACCGGTCGCCCACGGTGCGGGCAGCCGCGTCCTCAGGTCCGCTCTGTGACCATGCGGCGCGGGACAGTCTACGGACCGGTAACTATCCCGGCTCTCACGGCCGTTCACCCAATGGGCTCGACGGGTCGCACTCCGTCGCGATAAAAGACGTCTTCACACGCGCCAAGGTTGCCCTGATCGTGGAGTCCATCCACGAATGTCGGCGTTCTCGATCACTCAGGCGTCGCTGTCCGCGTCCCCGCCCACGGCGGCCGAGCAGACGGCGGAGCACCGAGGAGCCGGGCCGAGACCCGACTCCTCTCGACGGCCGCGGTCCGGTGCCGGACCGGTTCGGACCGTTGACGATCGAACGCCCCCCCGACGGTTCGGCACGCCGACAGGGCCTGCCCTCCACTCAGCCTGCCTGCGCCTGCCCCGGCTCCAACAGCACGATGCACTCGACATGGTGCGTCATGGGGAAGGCGTCGAACGCCCGCAGCCGCCGCAGCCGATAATCCGCCTCGGCGAACAGGCCCACGTCCCTGGCCATGGCCGCCGGATCACAGGCCACGAGGATCACCCGGTCGGGCCGGGCATCGGTGATCGCGCTGATCACCGCGCGCCCCGCTCCCTTGCGCGGCGGGTCGAGCACCACGACGTCCGGCCGCCGACCGATGCCGCCCGCCCCCGAGGATTCGACCGGACCCGCCAGCTCGGACACCAGCTTCTCCACCCGGCCTGCGTGGAACCGCACCTGCGGCAGATCGGCCAAGGCGTGCATTCCGTCACGCACCGCCCGGCGGGACGACTCCACCGCCTCCACCACGCCGGTGGGCCCCACCTGCTCGGCGAGCACCGAGGCGAACAGCCCGGCCCCGCCGTAGAGATCCCACGCGGTGCCGCCCGTCGGAGCGTCGGCCCACTCACGCACGACAGCCGCGAAGGCATCGGCCGCCGCAGGATGGACCTGCCAGAAGCCGTGCGCCGCGATCCGCCATTCGCGCCCCGCCGCCCGTTGTACCGCCGTGCCGCCGATGAGCTGGCGGCCGGCTCCACGTCGGCCCGGCGAGCCGGGACCCGGCTCGGCCAGATGAACCCGGCCCAGCGAGTCGCTGGTGACCTCCAGCTCCGACCGTGCCCGCCATCGCCGGTTCAGCACGTCGTCGAGTGAGCCGGGAACGGATATCGGGCAGTCCTCCAGCGGCACCACGCGGTGACTGCGATGCGCCCGCAGCCCCGGTCGGCCGCGATCGTCGACGGCCAGCCGGACGCGACTACGCCAGCCGAGCGGACCGCCGGGCAGTTCCTCCACGGTCACCGCCAGGTCGACGGCGGCGATACGCCGAAGCTGTTCGGCGACGATCCGCGCCTTCAGTTCACGTTGGGCCGCAGGGTCGACATGCTGCCAGTCGCAACCCCCGCAGCCGCCGGGACGCGCCGCGGGGCAGGGCGGCTCGACGCGGTCGACCGAGGGCTGTCGGACCTCGACCGCATCGGCCCGGCAGAAGCTGCCGCCGTTGTCCTCGGTGACCACCACCACGACCTTCTCACCCGGCAGTGCGTGTCGCACGAAGACCACCCGGCCCTCGTGCCGAGCGACGCAGAAGCCCCCGTGACCCGGATTGCCGACCTCGACCTCGAAGCGGCGGCCGGTCCAGTCGACCTTCACGGCGGCATCCTCGGACTCCCGTTCGTCCCGCGCACCGCGCGAGCCGAGGCCGTCCGGACCCGCGGGACGCCTCCCGGTGACCTCGGGAGACGTCGCGGCCCCGGTCTCCGTGCCGCTCGTGGCGCCCGCACGGTGCTCGGGAACGGAGGAGGACGGGGTCGCGGCGCCAGGCGACTCGGCGGAGAGCGTCATCGGGCGTCCCGCCGATCGTGATCGGCCTCGGACACGTCCAGGCCTCGCCGGGCCGCACCCGCGGCGGACGTCTTCTGCTCGGCGATGCGCTGCGACGAGGCGAGCTGCCACGGGACGCTGGTCACCATGACGCCCGGCTCGAACAGGAGCCTGCCCTTCAGCCGCAGAGCGCTCTGATTGTGCAGGAGGTTCTCCCACCAGTGTCCGACGACGTACTCGGGGATGAACACCGTGACGACGTTGCGAGGGTTGTCGGTTCGAATTCGTTTCACGTAGTCGAGCACCGGTTTCGTGATCTCTCGGTAGGGGGACTCGACGACTTTCAACGGCACCTGGAAGTTCTCCTCTTGCCAACGGCGAGTCACGACGAGGGTATTGGCCTCGTCGACATTGACGGTAACCGCCTCCAGCACGTCGGGACGGGTGGCCCGTGCATAGGCGAGGGCACGCAACGTCGGCCGATGCAGTTGCGAGACCAGCACGATCGCGTGATTACGCGATGGCAGCACCGTGTCGCCCTCATGTTCGGCCAGCTCGGCGGCCACCCGGTCGTAGTGCCTGCGGATGGCCGTCATCAACAGGCACAGCACCGCCATGGCGGCGATGGCGATCCAGGCGCCGCGCAGGAACTTGGTCACGACCACCAGGATCAGCACGATCGACGTGGTGATCAGGCCCAGCATGTTCACCGCCTGCGAACGCCGCATCCGCCGCCGTGCCGCCGGGTCGGTCTCGGTGCGCAGCAGACCTCGCCAGTGCAGGATCATGCCGCTCTGGCTGAGCACGAAGGCCACGAAGACGCCCACGATGTAGAGGTGGATCAGGTCGGTGACCTCGGCGTCGAAGACGATGACCAGCAGGATCGCCGCCAAGGCCAGGAAGATGATGCCGTTGCTGAACGCGAGTCGATCACCTCGGGTGTGGAACTGCCTCGGCAGATAGCGTTCCTGCGCGAGGATCGATCCGAGTACCGGGAAGCCGTTGAAGGCGGTGTTCGCCGCCAGCACGAGGATCAAGCCGGTGACGGCGAGCAGGAAGTAGAAGGCGGGCGTGAAACCGTCGAAGACGGCCGCGGCGATCTGCGCCACCATCGTCCGCTGTTCGTAGCCCTCCGGTGCCCCGATGAGCTGCGTCGCGGGATTCTCCGCGACCTTGACGTCGGTCAGCCCGGCCAGCAGCAGCAGGCCCATGAACATGCTGACCGCCAGCGCCCCCATCATGATCAGCGTCAATGCCGCGTTGCGGCTCTTGGGTCTCCGGAAGGCGGGCACCCCGTTGCTGATCGCCTCGACCCCGGTGAGAGCGGCGCTGCCGGAGGAGAATGCCCGCAGCACGATCAGCAGCATCGCGGCGGCGGAGAGCGGCGCCGCGGGCTCGGCGAGATCGAAGCCCGCGCTCTCGGCCCGGATGTCGTCGCCTCGGAGTGCCCGAAACAGGCCGATGAGCACCATGCCCAGGACGGCGACGACGAAGGCGTAGGTCGGGATCGCGAAGAGCACGCCGGTCTCCCGGATGCCGCGCAGGTTCAACGCCGTGAGCACGACGATCGCCACGACGGCGAACTCGACCTTGTGGGCGGCGACGAACGGCACCGCCGACCCGATGTTGGCGGCGGCGGCGGAGATGGACACCGCCACCGTGAGGACGTAGTCGACCATCAGGGCGCTCGCCACGACCAGGCCCCAGCGCCTGCCGTGGTTCACGGCGGTGACGACGTAGTCTCCGCCGCCTGACGGATACGCGTAGATGTTCTGCCTGCTGCCGGCGATCACCGCCGCCATCACCACGACGACGGCCAGACCGATCCACGGTGTGAAGGCATAGGCCGAGAGCCCGGCCACCGACAGCATGAGCAGGATCTCCTCCGGCGCGTACGCCACACTCGACATCGGGTCGGAGGCGAAGACCGGGAGAGCGATCCGCTTGGGCAGCAGAGTGCGGGAGATCCGGTCACTGCGGAACGGGCGGCCGAGCAGGAGCCGTTTCGCCGCGGTCGCGAGCTTGGGCACGGGCTGAGCGTAGGCCGGAGGCGAACGAGACGGCCCGCCACAGGGACGAGACGACGAGATCATGCGCCGAGAGGCTGGCACGCAGGTCGGACGGGGTGTTCGCGTTCACGGCGACTTCACCTCCTCGGCGACGTGACCTGAACAGATCCTCGGCTCGGCGACCGCGTCGACCAGCCCGGCCGATCGAGCGGCGACCGTTCGGCGCCGAAACATTCCGGTGACGACCACGAAGACCCGCTCGGCTGGGAGCGCGACCTAGCCGGCGGTAGCGTTCCAGATCGAGATCGCAAGGGGGCAGCGGTGCATGTCGTGATCATGGGATGCGGACGGGTCGGCGCCTCGCTGGCCACCGCACTCGACCGGATGGGTCATACGGTCGCGGTGATCGATCAGGACGGCCGGGCCTTCCGCAGGCTGGGCAGCGGCTTCGGCGGCAGTCGGGTCGTCGGGGTCGGCTTCGACCGCTCCGTGCTCAGCGAGGCAGGCGTCGAACACGCTGCCGCCTTCGCCGCCGTCTCCAGCGGCGACAACTCGAACATCATCTCGGCTCGGGTGGCCAAGGAGACCTTCGGCGTCGAACACGTCGTCGCGCGAGTCTACGACGCCAAACGCGCGGCCGTCTTCGAGCGGATGGGCGTGCCCACGGTGGCCGTGGTGCCGTGGACCATCGACCGCTTCCTGCGCATGCTGCTGCCCGACGGCATCGCCACGGCCTGGCGTGATCCGTCCGGGACGGTGGCCGTGGTGGCGTTGCCGGTGCACGAGGGGTGGATCGGCACGCCGATCGCCGTACTGGAGCGCGCGGTCGGCGCCCGCGTCGCCTTCGTCATGCGCTTCGGCACCGGGGTGCTCCCCGACTCGCAGACCGTCGTGCAGGCGGACGATCAGGTCTACGTGGCGGCGCTGTCCGGCACCGTCACCGAGGTCGCCCAAGCCGCCGCGGCGCCACCGGAGGAGAACGACTGATGCGAGTCGCCATCGCAGGGGCGGGGGCGGTCGGCCGTTCCACCGCGGCCGAGCTCGTCGAGGCAGGCCATGAGGTGCTGCTCATCGAGCGGGACGCGGGGAACGTGCTGCGGACCGGTCTCGAACGGGCGAACTGGCTCATCGCCGACGCCTGCGAGCTGGCCTCGCTGGAGGAGGCACGACTGCAGGACTACCAGGTGGTCATCGCCGCGACCGGCGACGACAAGGCCAACCTGGTCGTGTCGTTGCTCGCCAAGACCGAGTTCGCCGTCGGGCGGGTCGTCGCAAGGGTCAACGATCCACGCAACGAATGGCTCTTCGACACGGGCTGGGGCGTGGACCGCGCGGTCTCCACGCCGCGCATCATGGCCGCGATGGTGGAGGAGGCCGTCGGCGTCGGCGACCTGGTCCGCCTGCTCACGCTGCGCACGGGTCAGACGAACCTGGTGGGCGTGACACTGCCGGGCGAGACCACGTTGGCAGGCAGGCCGGTGCGCACGCTGCGGCTGCCCGCCGATGCCGCGCTGGTCGCCATACTGCGGGGCGGCCGAGTCATCGCCCCGCGACAGGACGACCCCCTCGAACCCGGCGACGAGCTGCTGTTCGTGTCGACCGTGGACGTCGAGACGCGGCTCCAGGAGGCTCTGCGGCTCACACCGCCGGCGCAGGACACCGGCCACTGAGGACCGCCCCGCCGGCGGCCATCGCCTGTCTCCCCGGGGGGTGGACCCATGCCGAGGACGCCGGCCCCCACCGGAACCACCCGACCCGCCGCACGCGACAGCGCGGCAGGCCGTCGCCGAGGTGGCTACCGCTCCGCGGCTCCCCGACGGCCTGCGTCATCGCCGGGGCCCTGCGTCGCAGCCGGACCGTCGTCGGTAGCGGCGGGTGTCCGGTGGTCCGTCGCCTGCTGCGTGACCGTGGTCTGCTGGGCGGCCGCGGCCTCCAGGACACGACCGGAGCGCCGCACGGCCCAGATGGTGACCAGGACCGCGATCGCGGTGAGCGGCGTCCCCATCGCGATACGGGCGACGCCGAGCCAGCCCGTCTCGTCCGCGTCGTAAAGCTGGTTCTGCACGAGGTACCGCGCGATGAAGAAGACCGTCCAGACGATCGTGGCGATGTCGTAGGGCAACCGGGCCTTCGGCACCTTCCGCCAGGCGAAGCCGGAGCCGTTGAGCGCGGACCAGACCACGCCCACCAACGGCCACCGCACCAGGAGGGAGATGAGGAACGCACCGCCGTAGATCAGGCTCGCCCAGATGCCGAAGAGGAAGAATCCACGCGCCTCGCCCGTGCGGTACGCGATGAAGGCGCAGATCGCCACACCGAAGACCGCCGACACCGCGGGTTGGATCGTCTGCTTGCGGACGGCCCGCCAGACTCCGATCGCCACCGCCGAGCCGACCGCCGCCCAGATCGCAGGGGTCAGACTGGTGAGTGAGTTGATCAACACGAAGACGATGACCGGGATGACGGAGGCCAGCAGGCCGGGAATCCCGCCCATCTGCTCCAGCATCGTCGGGGCGGGCGGCTCCTCGCCCTGCTCGCCGCTCGCGTACGTCCTGCGTGCCCGGCCGTCGTCGCCGTGCGTGGTCTGAGTTCCGGGTTCCGTCATCCGCTCGTCTGCAACTCGTAGTAGGGGTTGTAGAGGACCTTCCGCCCGTCTCGCTCCGAGATCCGTCCCCAGGCGCGCAGGGTCCGACCTGGTTGGATGCCCGGAATACGGCGTCGACCCAGCCAGATCAGCGTCATGCCCTCCGTCCCGTCGAACAGTTCGGCCTCCACCGTGGGAGTCGTGGCCGCGGGACAGAGCGCCACCGACCTGAGCCTGCCGAGGACGGCAGCCTTCTCTCCCGAGGCGCAGTCGCCGACCTTACGACAACCGGACGCCGCCGACCGACGAGCGAGCTCGTCCGCGTCGAGCTGCTCCTCATCGGAGGTGAGACGCCGAATCAGACGACGCCAATAGCCGTCGTCCCGACTGCGAGTCATCGCACGCTCCAGGCCAGTAGAAGCGGACCGGCGTCCCGGTCCGCTTCTCAGCGTAACCACGAACCGGTGTGGAAAAGACCAGCGTGACTCATCCTGACGGATAAAACCAACCATCCAGTGCGATCAGCGTCCCGCCTGCCTACGTTGTGCGATTCCGGACTGTTGCTGGCTGATCTGAGTCTGCTGACTGCGCGCCGCCGCCTCCTGCTGGGCCTTGGCCTGTTCGAGATGGCGAGAGAGCTGCTCAGGCAGCGTGATCGGCAAGGGCGTCCGCACGGGCATGGGGTTGGTTCCGCGCACCACGATCGTGTCACGGACCACGTCGTACAAGACCCGTGCCAACTGCGGAGCGTGATCGCTCGGGCCGGTGGCGACGCCGCGCAGCAGCCAGCGAGGTCCGTCGACGCCGATGAAGCGCAGAGTCATCTTCGGCGAGGCCGCGATCAGCTCGGTGGACCACTCGCCCTGTTCCTTGCGGACCCGCGTGCCGTCCTTGCCCAGCTGCTCGGCCAGTTCGTTCTTCACCTCGCCCCACAGACCAGAGCTTCGCGGCGCGGCGAACGCGCTCACCGTGAGTCTGCCGACCCCCGTGACCAGATGCACCGCACGCACCGGCCCGGACGGATCGAGCTCCACCTGGAGCTGCGCCCCGCTGGGTACCGGAATCCGCACCGATCCGAGATCCAGCCTGCTCAACTTGTCGTTCGGCGCCTCGTGCTCGTCGAAGGGACCGGACTCGACGACGTCGAGATCCTCCTCCGCCGTCTCCTCCGCGCCTCGCCCCTGTCTGGACTCTCGACGGCGGCCCCAACCGAACATGTGTCAAACCTCCGTCTCTGGTCGGATGCCGGCAGGCCCCGACACGTCGAGCAGTGCATGCCCGCCCGTCGAGCCGTAACCGCCGGCGCCTCGTTCCGAGACAGGCAGTTCGGCCACGTCGGCGACCTCACGGAACACCGCGTGCTCCACTCGCTGCACCACCAGTTGCGCGATCCGATCCAGCCGCTGCAGCCGGATCGGATGCCGTGGGTCGTGATTGATCAGGCACACCCTGACCTCACCTCGATACCCGGAGTCAATGGTGCCAGGAGTGTTGACCACGCTGAGCCCGACACGAGCGGCGAGCCCGGAACGGGGATGAACGAATCCGACGAAACCGACAGGCAGGGCGATGGAGACTCCGGTGCCGACCACGATCCGCTCGCCCGGCGCCAACGACACGTCGCTGGTCGTCACCAGGTCGACCCCGGCATCGCCGGGTTGCGCGTATCGGGGGACGGGCACCTCGGGATCGAGTCTGGCCAACAACACCTCGACGGCAGCCACGAGCGGCGAGACTACTCTGGCCGCGTGACGGACAGCGCGGGTACGGCCCTCTCCGAGGTCGCGGCGACACGCGACCCCCACGACACGACGAAGACGCTCTTCCAGGAGCGGCTGAACGTGAGCTGGTGGGGGTGGCCGCTACCGCTGCTCGGAGCGGCGCTGCTCGCGATGCAGGTGCACATGGGCCATCCGGGGGTCCGAGCCTGGCTGCCGTACGCGATCCTCGTCCCGCTGGCCGTGCTCGGCATGGTCTGGCTGGGCCGCGTCCGCGTCGGGCTGGACGAGCGGACGCTCCGAGTCGGGCGCGCGCATCTGCCGCTGCGCTTCATCGGCGAGGTCGAGATCGTCACCAAGGAGCAGAAGCGCAAGGCGCTGGGCCCGGAGCTCGACCCGGCGGCGTTCGTCATGCACCGCGGCTGGGTCGGCCCGATGCTCTGGATCGAGCTGACCGATCCCGACGATCCGACGCCGTACTGGATGTTCAGCGTGCGGAACCCGGAGCGGCTGCGGACGCTGCTGCTGGCCCAGCAGGCGAAGGTCGGGGCGGAGGAGGACACCCCGCATGCCGCCGCCGTGCCCGCGTCACCTCGGTCGGGCGAGTCGGATGAGCCACGGTCGGGCGAGTCGCCCTCGGCTTAGAGACCCGAGGGCACCGGCGGGAGCAGCCGACCACGGCCTCGGGCAGACGAATACGGCACCGGAGTCCTGCCCCGGTGCCGCCGCCGTCCCGATCTTCTCTTCTTCCGTGCTTCTCTTCCTCTGTGGCAGCAGCCGTCCCGCACTCACCTGGGACGATCGCGCTCAGAACGCGCAGTCTCGGCAGACGTACTGGCCGTCCCGCTGGTCGGCGAGCCTGCTGCGGTGGTGTACGAGGAAGCACCGTGAACAGGTGAACTCGTCCGCCTGCTTCGGCAGCACCTTCACCGTGAGCTCTTCACCGGACAGGTCCGCGCCTGGCAGCTCGAAGTTCTCGGCGCTGTCCGACTCGTCGACGTCGACTACTGCGGACTGCGCTTCGTTACGCCGCTGCTTCAGCTCTTCGAGCGAGTCCTCGGCGAGCTCATCGGCCTCACTACGTCGTGGAGCGTCGTAGTCGGTCGCCATCGTGTTTCACCCCTGCGATCAACGGAGACATGTTTCATGTCGCTGGAGAACGTCCCAGCTCCCCAATTCGTGCCCACCTTCGTCAGTGACGGAGGTCTCGATCCACCCGATACGGGCGACATGGCGGCCGGAACCACTCCCGAACCACCGCGACGATCCCACGCTGCGGAATCGCCTCGCCACTCGTTGTCATCGAGCTCGTCATACCGGGACGTCGCTGCCCCTGCGGCGGGGCGAGGGTAGCCCACGGTGAGGCGGACCGCGCACCGGGTCACCCGACGGGCCGCGGACGATCGAGGCGGAGAGCGTCGCGGAGCACCGTGCACGTCCTCTACCAGCGCGTTCCCGCATGATGCCGACCTCAACAACGTGAGGGAGTCGCGCATTCCCGACACCCCCGCGGACCCAGGACACGATGTGAGCTCAAGGTCGACACGAACAGCCCCGCCGCAGGGCGCGCGCATTCGACAGGACATAGGCTTAGGACATTCCGAAGCCCGCCCGCCCCTGCGGCGGGCTCGCCTGAACGGGGAGGCCGGGAGACCGTGGCTGAGGGCAGCGCTGGTTCTGGTGGACGGGTGCCCAAGTACCGGCGACGGAGGCCGCTTCCCGCCTTGATCCTTCTCGCGGTCCTGGGCGTCCTGGCAGGCTATGTCTGGACCCAGGTCCTCGCCCAGGCCGACGACATCGAGGCGGCCACCCGGTGCAATCCGCCTGGGGAACAGGCCGCCGAGGACGACGCGGAGCCCGCACCGGAACTCGGCGAGGCACGTCCCAGGGAGGCACTGGACCAGACGGACCCGCTGCCACCGGAGCAGGTGCGCGTCACCGTCCTCAACGCCAGCGGCGCGCGCAATCAGGCGACACTCGTGGCGACGGAGCTGGCCGACTTCGGCTTCGCGCAGGAGAGCACGCCCGCGAACGACCCGGTCTACCCCGCGGAGGACATGGCCTGCTACGGCCAGATCCGCTACGGCCAGAACAGCATGGGCATGGCGCGCACCCTCAGCCTCGCGGTGCCCTGCGCCGAGTTGATCAACGACGGCCGCGAAGGCACGCATGTGGACCTGGCGGTCGGGGACCGCTTCACCGAGGTCAGCCCGAACACCCACACCCGAGAGATCTTCGACGCCCTCGCGAGCGCCCAGATGGAGCAGACCGGCGACGGGGGCGAGCAGCGCCAGGGCGACGGCGAGACGGTCGAGATCTCCGAGGAACTCCTCACCGCCGCGCGCGACGTGCACTGCTAGACGCGGATACCGCGCGATCCGGACGTGAGCACGCGTCTTCCGGGCTCACGGTCAGGGCCGTGCCGCAGGTCCCGCCGGCACGGTCGCGAACCCGCGCGCCCCCGTATCGGACCGCGCGCCGCCGTACTGCCGAACGCGGTCGGTCGCCCAACGCGGACGGGCGACCGACCGCCGGTTCCGACGGGCGGGCCGCACCGTCGCGGAGCCGCGGCAGCCGCGGGGTGCGTCGGCTGAGCGTCGAGCGGCACACTCGCCGGACACACCGTGTCCGCGTCCGGCCCGCCCGCGGCGGCAGGCGTCGCGCCCATCCCCGGAGTCGACGGAAGCCGCTGTTCGGACGCTCAGACCTCGGCGAAGCCCGCCTCGCCGACGGCCCGCCACAGCTGGTCGCCGATGCCGGGCGCGGCGGCGAACATGAGATCGGCGGGCATCCCGTCCGACGTCGCCTGCTCCACCGGCAGCCGGACGACCGCGCCCGCCTCCTCCGCTATCAACGCGCCCGCCGCCCAGTCCCACCGGTTCAGCCCGTGCTCGACGTATCCGTCCACCCAGCCCGCCGCGACGGCACACAGATCCAGCGACGCGGCGCCCGCACGCCGGATGTCCCGAACCCTCGGCAACAGCGCGGCGACCGCCCGCGCCTGCCGTTCCCGTCGTCGCACGGAGTACGCGAAGCCCGTGGCCACCAGCGACAGCTCGATCCGCGTCGCCGCCGACACGTGCAGCTCGACGCCGTCCAGCTCGGCGCCCTCCCCCAGTGCGGCGCTCCAGACCCGACCGGTCATGGGCTCGACGACCGCGCCCGCCACCGACCGCCCGTCCAGCTGAGCCGCGACGGAGACCCCGAACCAGGGATAGCCGTAGAGGTAGTTCACCGTGCCGTCGATGGGATCGAGGACCCAGCACAGCCGATCGGGCTCGGGAGCGTCGCCGCCCTCCTCCTCTCCGAGGATCGCGTCGGCGGGCCTGCGTCTACCGAGCTCGTCCCGCAGCAGTCGCTCGGCCGCCCGGTCGGCCTCGGTGACGACGTCGGTGCTGGTGCTCTTGGTCTCCACCCCGCCCGAGTAGACGCTCGGACCGCCGCGCAGACTCCGCGCCAACTCGGCGGCGCTGCCCGCCACCTCGATCGCGATGCGACGCAGCTCAGCCGGGCTCGCCGATGGAATCCGATGTTCGTCTTCTCCTTGATGTGCCACCCGCTCATCCGACCACACCGCGGCGACGACGGCGCCGGGCACGGCAGAGGCAGGCGGTCGGCCTGCGCCAACTGGCTCACCACGGACTCACCATCCTCAGGGAATATGTCCTAAGGTCTCCCCACCATTACTGAATCGAGAAGGAAGGACCTCGGGATGGGCGGCGCTACCCGCGGTTTCGGCATTGACATCGGCGGTTCCGGGATCAAGGGATGTCTGGTCGACCTGGAGGCGGGGTCTCTCGAGGGGGAACGGCTGCGTATCCCCACTCCACAGCCGTCCCGGCCCGAGGCGGTGGCCGATGTGGTCGCGGAGATCACCACGGCCTTCACGTGGGACGGGCCCGTCGGCGTCACACTGCCCTGCGTCATCTCCGACGGCATCGCACGCAGTGCGGCCAACGTCGACGAGGGCTGGATCGGCACCGACGCGAGAGCGCTGTTCGCGCAGCGGCTCGGCCGGTCCGTCGACGAGGTCGTGGTGCTCAACGACGCGGACGCGGCGGGAACCGCGGAGATGGCGACCGGCGCGGGGGTCGGCCAACGCGGTCTCGTGGTCGTGTTGACCTTCGGCACGGGCATCGGCAGCGCCATGTTCCTCGACGGCAGGCTCGTGCCGAACACGGAGTTCGGTCACCTGGAGGTCGACGGGTTCGACGCGGAGAAGCGGGCCGCGGCGTCGATCAAGGACGACGAGGACCTCACCTACGAGGAATGGGCCAAGCGCGTCGACCGCTACATCCAGGCCCTGGAGAAGGTGATCTGGCCGGATCTGATCATCGCGGGCGGGGGAGTCAGCAAGAAGGCGGCGCGTTGGCTGCCGCTTCTGGACGCGCGCACGCCGATCGTGGCGGCCCATCTGAAGAACGACGCGGGCATCGTCGGCGCCGCTTCGGCAGCCTGCAACGGCGACGTCTAGGCGGCCTACGACGCACTATGCGTCCGCTCGGGGGCTCGCGCCGAGTTCCCCAAGCCGGAGATGTCGTTACAATGGAACACGTGCCCGGCCAGTTGCCTCCAGTGAGCTGGCAGAACGGGTGATTCCCCCCGAACATCTGGCGGCCGAGGTTCGCGACCTGCGGCCTGCCGTGATCGATCGTCGCGAAAGGGCGTACGTGGCAGCCGCAGAAACCGCAACCCGACGCTCCAGCTCCGCCGCCGCAGGCGGCGCCAAGTCGACGACGGCCACGCCGGCGCAGGCGGCCGCGAAACTTGACGCCGACTCGGTCGCGAAGAAGCCGACCCCAGTCAGGAGGACCTCGACGACCAAGTCGGCGGGCGGGACTTCGAAGACCCCGGCGAAGAAGGCAGCGCCGGGGACGAAGAAGTCACCCGCAAGGACCACCACCACTCGGGCCAAGAAGGGCTCCGCCAAGAGCGAGGAGCCGAACGAGGGCATGGAGCTCGACGAGGCAGTCGAGCTCGACCCGGCGCCCGGCAGCGACGACCTGGCCGAGGTCGCGGCGGATCTCACCGACGACATCACCGAGGTCGAGGCCACCAGCGAAGAGGTGGCCAAGGCCAACAGCGGTGACTTCGTCTGGGACGAGGAGGAGTCCGAGGCCCTGCGTCAGGCACGCAAGGACGCGGAGCTCACCGCCTCGGCCGACTCGGTCCGTGCCTATCTGAAGCAGATCGGCAAGGTGGCGCTGCTCAACGCCGAAGAGGAGGTCGAACTCGCCAAGCGGATCGAGGCCGGTCTCTACGGCGCCGAGCGGCTGCGCAAGGCCGAGGAGGAGGACGAGAAGCTCTCCCCCCAGATGCGACGCGACCTGCGTTGGATCGTCCGGGACGGCGAGCGGGCGAAAAGCCATCTGTTGGAGGCCAACCTCCGGCTGGTCGTCAGCCTCGCCAAGCGCTACACCGGCCGAGGCATGGCATTCCTCGACCTCATCCAGGAGGGCAACCTCGGGCTGATCCGCGCCGTCGAGAAGTTCGACTACACCAAGGGCTACAAGTTCTCCACGTACGCCACCTGGTGGATTCGACAGGCGATCACGCGGGCGATGGCCGACCAGGCTCGCACCATCCGCATCCCGGTGCACATGGTCGAGGTCATCAACAAGCTGGGTCGCATCCAGCGGGAGCTGCTTCAGGACCTGGGCCGCGAGCCCACGCCCGAGGAGCTCGCCAAGGAGATGGACATCACGCCCGAGAAGGTGCTGGAGATCCAGCAGTACGCTCGGGAGCCGATCTCGCTGGACCAGACCATCGGCGACGAGGGCGACTCGCAGCTCGGTGACTTCATCGAGGACTCCGAGGCCGTGGTCGCGGTCGACGCGGTCTCGTTCACCCTGTTGCAGGATCAGCTCCAGTCCGTGCTGGCCACGCTGTCCGAGCGGGAGGCAGGCGTGGTGCGCCTGCGGTTCGGCCTGACCGACGGTCAGCCCCGCACCCTGGACGAGATCGGCCAGGTATACGGCGTCACCCGGGAACGCATCCGGCAGATCGAGTCGAAGACGATGTCGAAGCTTCGACACCCGTCCCGGTCGCAGGTGCTTCGCGACTACCTGGACTGATCGGACGGCACCGTCCCGGAACCACCGGGCAGGGCGAAAACGCGGCTCCGAGTCGGCTCTCGACTCGGAGCCGCGTCGCGTTCGCGGCCGCCTCCGTCGTCAGCGCCCGCTCGCCGACCAGCTGCCTCCCCGTCGGTGCCGCGTCGACTCCGGGCTTGGCGGGAAGCGCGGCGGGAAACGGCCCCTCTGCCGTGGGACGACGACAATCGGGTTTCGTGCGGAGGAGAGCCGGATGCGGCAGGTCGCCGTCGTCACCGGCGGCGGGCGGCGCATCGGCGAGGCGATCGCCACCGGATTCGGGGGCCTGCCGATCACCACGTCTGCGTTGTCACCAACCACCGCGACGAGCGCGGCGCCCTCGGCGTGGTGGCCGATATCAAGCGACACGGTCAGGCCGCGCGTGTGGTCCGCGTGGACACCTCGGCCGAGAACGACGTCGAACGGCTCTCCGACGACGCCACGGCGATGCTGGGCCCCGTCACCGGCCTCGTCGACGACGCAGGGGTAGCCGGTGTCGCCGGGCCGCTCGCCGAGCTGGAGGCCGCAGCCCTGCGACGGGGTGCTCGACGTCAACGTCGTGGGGTAGTGCTGTGCGCACGTCGGGCCGTGCGTGACATGTCACCGCGTCCGGAGGGAGCGGCGGGGCGACCGTGAACATCCTCGGCGGCTGCCGCACTCGGCAGCCCCGGCGAGTACGTCCACTACGCCGCGGCCGAGGCCGCCGTGGACTCCTTCATGGCGGACCTGCCTCACCACGGCGACGGCGGGAGGGCGGGTCAACGCGGTGGCTCCCGGGATCGTGGGCACCGAGATCCTGGCCGCCACCGTCGAACGGCTGTTCACAGCAGGCGCCTCCTACGTCACAGGCGCCGTTCCGCGGGTGTCCGCCAGGCCGCCGAACCCGGCGGCCCACAGGTGGCCGCCGGATACGGTCGCATCTCGTCCACGGGGCCGCCGACGTCTGCGACTTCGTCGACGAGCACTGCGGGCTCCGCTCGTCGGCCCCGTGCACGCCACGCTGGAGCCCCAGCGTGGCCAGCCGTGTCCCGCCGTACGCCAGGCAGCCCATGAAGGCTGCCGTGCGGAGTGCGGCGATGAGCAGCAGGGCACCGCGGGCGGCGGGCGGGCCTGTGATCGGCGAGCGGACGCCCCTGCCGTCGGCGTCCGATCGAGGATCCGCCGGTGCCGGCTGTAACCTGTTCTGACCTGCCGGTCTTGATCTCGAATCGGGGATGAGGACGCCACCAGGCACCACAAATCGACCGAGGGTGACGATTAGGTCACTCACGGTGATGAACCGTACAGGCGCTAGGCCATCCGGGAAGTGGCGACTGCTGCAACCGGGTGTTAAGACGTGATCCGGCTCGCCGCGACGCGCGGGAACACTGACGAGACGCCGAGCGTCTGTAAGAGTGGGTGGCAGCGAACACCACGGCTCGTCCACGACGAGCCCGCGGTGGACGCGGCAGGCCCGACGGCGTCGGAATCCCCGACCCGGGACGGAGGGAGAGGCAACATGACAGGAACGCTCACCCGCCCCGAGCTCACCGCTGCAGACCGCTGCGACCGCTGCGGGGCGGCAGCCCAAGTTCGCGCCGTCCTCCCCTCGGGTGGCGAGCTGCTCTTCTGCGGCCACCACGCGAGGGAGCATGAAACGCGTCTTCGTGAGCTGGCAGCCGACATCCAGGACGGCTGATACTCACTGTCGGACTCGAACGCTCCGGGCGGGCACCCACGACGGGTCCCGCCCGGACCTCTGTTCGGACCCTTTCGCTCAGCGGCCCGGACCGGTCGAGGGCCTCGAAAGACCGCGCGCCGCGCGATCTCAGCCTGCCGCGATGACCCGTTCGAAGGCGAGTTCGGCGGCGCCCAGCAGGCTGGCCTGGCCACCCAGCTGAGCCGGGCGAATACGCACCGACCTGGCGGCGGCTCGACCGACCAGGCTCCGGTCTCGAGCCCGCGATTCCACGTTCGTCACGAGATCGGGAGGCAGTTCGGCGAGCAGGCCGCCGAGCACGACGAGTTCCGGCGCCAACAGGTTCACGAGGTTGACGACCCCGACGCCGAGCCAGTTCGCGTACTCGCCGAGTCTCCGGTCCGTGTCCTCTCCCTCCGCGATCGCGCGGAGTTCCGTGACAAGGCGACGACGCGAGGCGTCCGAGGGCAGTCCGAGCGCCCGAGCAAGGGCCTGCTCCCCCACCTCGGTCTCCCAACAGCCTCGGCAGCCGCAGTAGCAGAGGCGCCCGCCGGGACGCAGGACCATGTGACCCACCTCGCCGACGTGGCCCGTCGAACCTCGCAGCGGAAGTCCGCCGGTGATCACTCCGCCGCCGACGCCGACGTCGGCGGACAGATAGACCACGTCGCCGACTCCCCGCGCCACGCCGCGGCGGTGCTCGGCGAGCGCGCCGAGATCTGCGTCGTTGCCGACCGCCACCGGGAGACCCAGCGCCGCACCGAGCCGCGCGCCGATGGGCACCTCGCTCCAGCGCAGGTTCGGAGCTTCGTGCACGAGGCCGTCCGCACCACGCACGATGCCCGGCACGGACACCGCCGCCTCGGCCGGTCGCAGCCCGCCGAGGCTGAGAGCCCCCGCCACGGCGGCCACCAGGTCGACGACCGCTCCCGGTTCGGTGTCCCCGCGCTGGGCACGACGATGCCTGCCGACCAGGATTCGACCGCCGAAGCCGACGACCGCGACGGTGATCCGCTCCACCGCGACGTCCACCGCCAGCACGCACAGTGACTCCGGGCGGGGCGAGACCAGCAGCGAGGGGCGACCCGCCGTGCCGTCGGGCGCCACCGCACGCTCGGTGACCAGTCCCGCCTCGGTCAGCCCGTCCACCAGCGCCTTGATGGTGCTGCGATTGAGACCCAGTTCGGCGGCCAACTCGGTGCGGCTGCCGGGACCGAGGGTGTGCAGTCTCCGCAACAGGGCGCTGCGATTGTGCCTGCGCACACCATCCGGCCGGGCTCCGAGTGCCATGGGAGCGACTACCGGCCGAGCGCGGCGGCTCGTCGACGGGAGACGGCGTCGACGCTGGCGGCGAGCAGCAGGACCAGGCCGGTCACGATGGAGACCACGGCCGCGGACTGGCCGAGAAGACCGAGACCGTTGTCGATGGTGGCGATGACGGCACCGCCGATGACCGCGTCGCGGACCCGGCCCTTGCCGCCGAACAACGAGGTACCACCGATCACCGCGGCGCCGACCGCGAAGAGCAGCGTGTTCCCGCCGCCCGCCTGCGGGTCGACGGAGCCGACCTTCGAGGAGTAGATGATCGCGCCGACGGCCGCGACGGTGGAGCACACCACGAACACACTCATCCGCAGCTTCGCGACGTCGATGCCCGCGCGCCGAGCGGCCTCCCGATTGCCGCCGATGGCGTAGAGATGCCTGCCGTACCGCGTACGGTCCAGGACGAACGTACCCAGGACGAGCAGCACCAGCACGATCGGCACGACATAGGGCACGCCCGCGATCACGATGGTGTCGCTGTTGGACCGGTTCGTGGTCAGCAGCCAGGTGGCCAGCGCGCCGAGCACGAGGACGGCGCCGACCCGCACCAACACCAGCGGGGTCGGCTGGGCGACCAGATCGTGACGCAGTCGGTTGAAGTGGCGGACGAGCAGCAGCGTCGCGTAGCCGCCCGCCGCGATGACGAAGAACAGCCAGCTGCCCCAGACGGGCAGGTTGCCGTTGGCCACCGAGAACATCACCTCGTTGCGCAGCCCCAGCGTGCCGCCCTGGCCGATGAGCTGAAGCACCACGCCGCCCCAGGCGAGGAACAGCGCCAGCGTCACGACGAAGGCCGGGATGCCGACGCGGGCGACGAGAAAGCCGGTGATGCAGCCGATGGCCGCACCGACGCAGACGGCCAGCAGCATCTCCAGCCACGGGTTGGCGGGCACACCGAGCAGGACGAGCAGCAGCCCGAGAATCGCCAGGCCCGCGCCCGCCCACACCCGCATCACCAGGGCGAGGGTGGCGGCGACGACCAGCCCGCCGCAGAAGACGATGAACACGGTGCTGCCCATGGCGCCCAACAGGTTGCCGCCCTCGACGAGGTGCAGGGCCATCACGGAGGCCGCCACCCCGGACGCGGTGCCCGCCGACAGGTCGATGTCGCCCATCAGCAGGACGAAGACGAGGCCCATCGCGATCACCGCGGTGCCCGCGCCCTGACTGAGCAGGTTGGCGAGGTTGCCCAGGGTCAGGAAACGGTCCGAGAGCAGGGTGAAGACGACGAAGAGCGTGGCCAGTCCGAGTAACGCGGGCAGCGCGCCGAGCTGTCCGCCGCGCAGGCGGGAGACGTAGTCGCGCAGCGCCCCGGCGGTGTCCCGTCGGGTGGTGTCGATGCCGAAGCCCTCCGCGGGCGGATCGGTCGTGGTGGAGGCCGATGTGCTGGACGAGGCGGCTGGACCCTCTGTCATGTCGTCATCCTTGTGCGATGAGGGCGGCGCTCAGGCGGCGCTGCCATGGTCCGAGTGGCGAGAAGGACCGGATCGCCCGGTCCGGCCCGCAGGCGGCTGCGGGTCAGAGCGCGACGTTCTCCGAACGGCGGAGCCCGATGTCGCCCGATCGTCCTGCGGTGATCAGCTCGACCACCTGACTGTTGTTCGTCTCCTTGACCGGCAGCTCCGCGACGAGCCTGCCGAGGTAGAGGGTCGCCACTCGGTCGGCGACCTCGAAGACGTCGTTGAGGTTGTGGCTGATCAAGACCACGCCGAGACCCTGTTCGGCGAGCCTGCGCACCAGGTCCAGCACCTGTCGGGTCTGAGCGACGCCCAGTGCGGCGGTCGGCTCGTCGAGCAGCACGACCCGGCTCTCCCAGAGCACCGCCTTGGCGATGGCGACGGTCTGGCGCTGCCCGCCGGACAGCGCGGCGACCGAGGTGCGGACCGAGGAGACGGTGCGCACGGACAGGGAGGACAGCGTGCTGCGGGCCGCCTTCTCCATGTCCGCCTCGTCGAGCAGCCCGCCGCGCAGCCGTTCGCGGCCGAGGAACATGTTCTGCACGATGTCGAGATTGTCGGCGAGAGCGAGGTCCTGATAGACGACCTCGATACCGAGTCCGGCGGCGTCCTTCGGATCGTTGATCCGCACGGGCCTGCCGTCGAAGAGGATCTCTCCGGAGTCGATGGGATGGATGCCGGCGATGGATTTGATCAGGGTCGACTTCCCCGCGCCGTTGTCACCGACCAGCGCCGTGACCTGGCCGGGCCGGACGGAGAAGTCCACGTCGTGCAGGACGTGCACCGGTCCGAAGCTCTTGTTGACCGCGCGAAGTTCCAGGATCGGGCTGTCTTCGGACACGGGACACACCTTTCGAGCAGTGGGGGCAGGCCGTCGGGGACCGCACGCGGCGGCCCCCGACGAGGACTGACGAGGAATCAGGAGATGCCGTACTCGGTGCAGGCGTCGGCCACCTCGCCCGCGCACAGGTCCTCGACCGACACCCATTCGTCGTCGACGACCGTCTGGACGTTGTCGGTGGTGATGAGCACCGGTTCGAGCAGCACGGAGGCGACCTCACGATCGCCCTCGGTGTCCACACTGACGTCGGAGGCCAGCGCGTCCGCGGCCTCGGTGTCGCCCTGGGCGAGCGGGACGGCCAGATCGACCAGTGCCTGCGCCTCGGTGAACACCGGCTTGTAGACGGTCATGCACTGGTCGCCGAGCAGGATGGACCGCAGCCCCTCCGGCGAGGCGTCCTGTCCGGTGACCGGGACCTCGCCCGCGAGGCCCGCCTGCTGCAGAACGGTGATCACGGCGCCCGCCAGGCCGTCGTTGGCGGCGACGACCCCGTCGACCTCGCCGCCGTTGCGGGTGAGGATCTGCTGGAAGGTCCGGCCGCCGACCTGGTTCTCCCACTGGTCGATGGGCTGGCTCTGGACCAGTTCGTACTCGCCCGAGTCGTAGAGCGGCTGGAGGATCTCGCGCTGCCCCTCCTGGAAGAGGGTCGCGTTGCTGTCGGTCGGCGAACCCTGGATCTCGATGATCTGAGCGCCGGGCTGATCGCCGAGACAGCCGACGAGGCCCTCACCCTGCAACCTGCCGACCTGGGTGTTGTCGAAGGACACGTAGTACTGCGCGTTGCCGCCGAGGGTGAGCCGGTCGTAGTCGATGGTCGGGATGCCCGCCGCCTCGGCCCGCTGCTGGACGGCCGCACCGCTCTCGTTGCTCAGGTTGGTGAGTGCGAGGACGTCGACACCGCGTTGGATCATCTGGTCGGCGATCGTGGAGAACCGCTGGATGTCGCCCTGTGCGTTCTGGACGTCGGCCTCGACGCCTGCTTCGGCGAAGGCGTTCTCCAGGTACGGCTTGTCGAAGCCCTCCCAGCGAGCGGAACTCTCCGTGTCGGGGAGGATGACGCCGACCACCAGGCCGGTGTCCGCCGCGCCACCCCCGGTCGAACCGGTGTCCTCGGGCGTGTCGGCGGCCTGGTTTGCCCCGCATCCTGCGAGGACGAGAACCAATCCGCTGGTCAAGGCCAACATGCTCCTGACGCGCATGGCCTCCCCTTCTCTTCGTCGAGCACCGAGCGCAGCAGCTTCTGCACTGAGGGTGGGGAAATGTTGTGCGCCACAACGTAACCCCCGAATGAGTGATAGGGAACACGTAAGTGCCGGCAATTTGACGAACTTTGGTCACGATCTGGCAAAACTCGCCGCGATCGACGGACACGACTCACCCATGTGAGCAAGAACCACGCAAGCAGGACACGACAGTTGGTTCGGGGCGCCCCTGTTCCACACGCAGGTCGCCTACGCTCTCCCTACGGTTCGCCGACGGTCCTCTGTGCGCGAACCCGCCCCTGCCTCTGCCAGACGCATTCGGCAGCCAGACTCCGGAGACCAGATTGAGTGACCCAGCGCCCCGCCTGCGGCCGGTCCCGCCCCTGCCGGAGAACTCCGGCCCCTTCGTGAACGGACGGACGAGAAACCTCGTCAGAGTGCTGCGGTGGCTCGCAGGCCGGACCTCCTTCGTGGAGACGGAGATCCTCGGTCTCGACGCGGTCGTCCGCCCGGGAGACGTCTGTCTGGACATCGGCGCCGAATACGGCCTCTACACCTACCAGCTGATGCGACTCGTGGGCGCGCAGGGGGCGGTGCACACCGTCGAGCCGCAGCCGAGCCTGGTCAAGGCACTGCGGCTCGCCCTACGCGGGCTCGGCGCGAACAACGTGCAGGTCCACGCGACGGCCGTGGGCGCCGACTCCGGCGCGGGCGTGCTCAGCCTGCCGCGCCGCAACGGCCTGCCGGTGCACGGCCGGGCCTTCCTCACCACCGGAGCGAAGAACCACGGCCCGAACACGGAGTTCGCCTCCAACCGGCCGATCCGTGTCCCGGTGACCACTGTCGACGAACTGTGCGCGAACGAGGGCCTGGCCGAGATCCACTTCATCAAGGCCGACGTCGAAGGCGCGGAACTCGCGTTGCTGGACGGCGCCGCCCGGGTGCTCAAGGAGAACCGCCCCGCGCTGCTGCTCGAGATCGAGGACCGGCACCTGGCGAAGTTCGAGCATCGCTCGGAAGACCTCCTTGCCCGGCTCGCGGGACTCGACTACGTCCCCTACGTGTGGGAGAGCGGCTGGCGGAAGACCGACCGGGTCACGGAGCGGCATCGCAACTACCTGTTCAGCGTCCGTCCCATCGCCGCCCGCTGAGCGACGGCCCCGCACTCCGATGCGTCCGGCCACACCGGGTTCCCGGGGTAGATCAGGATGCCTCGCGCCGTGGGTTCGTCGCGGCCCTCGGGCTCGCCGCGATCCCCGAGACACCCGTCCGGCGTCTCGCGGCGCGGACCACGCCGAGGCCCGCGCAGGCCGTCGAACAGGGTGACGGTCCGCGCGGTCTCTTGTCACCAGGACCGCAACGTCGCGATGCGCTCCTCGAGCTGATCGATGGTGGCCATCGCGGTCGGCGGACCACCGCAGTACTTGCGCAGCTGATTGTGAATCGCCCCGTGCGGCTTCTTCGTTCGATGGTGGTAGAGGCCGACCAGGGTGTTCAGCTCCTTGCGCAGCTCCGCCAGCCGTTCGGTCTTGTTCCGGCTGCGCGCGGGCACCGCCGCAGGGGCCTTCGCCGCCGCCTGCTGGGCCTGGGCCTGGCGGGCGGCCGCCGCGTCGAGCTGCTGTTCCTGCCGCTGCCGCAGCAGCGCCCGGACCTGATCCGGTTCGAGCAGCCCCGGCAGCCCGAGGTAGTCCTCTTCGTCGGAGGTCGCGGCGAAGGCCGCCGTGCCGAACGACGAGCCGTCATAGATCAGCTGGTCCAGCTCGGCCTCGGCACCGAGCGAAGTGAACGCCTTCTCCTCCTCGCCGGGCTCGTCCCGCTGCCGGTTCGCCTCGGCGAGCAGCTCGTCGTCCCAGCCGTTCTTCTCACGATGCGGCTTGCCGATGACGTGATCCCGCTGCGCCTCCAGCTCGCTGGCCAGGTCCAGCAGCACCGGGACGCTGGGCAGGAACACGCTGGCGGTCTCCCGAGCTCCCGGCGGACCCGCCGCGGGCTTGCGGGCTCGGACGAAACGACCGATGGCCTGCGCGAAGAACAACGGCGTCGAGGCGCTGGTGGCGTACACGCCCACCGCGAGGCGAGGTACGTCGACGCCCTCGCTGACCATGCGCACCGCGACCATCCACCGGTCGTCGGAGAGCGAGAACTCGCCGATGCGGCTGGAGGCCTGTGGATCGTCGGACAGCACCACCACCGGCTCGACGCCGGTCATGGTGGCCAGGATCTTCGCGTAGGCCTTCGCCGAGACGTGGTCCGAGGCGATCACCAAGGCGCCCGCGTCGGGCATCCCGCCCGACCTGAGCTGGGAGAGCCGGGTGTCCGCCGCCTGCAACACGGCGGGAATCCACTCCCCTGCCGGATCGAGGGCGGTGCGCCAGGCACGGGCGGTCTCCTCCGCGCTCAGCGGCTCGCCCAGCCGAGCGACGTACTCGTCCCCCGCGCTGGTCCGCCAGCGAGCCTCCCCGGAGTACGCCAGGAAGAGCACGGGTCGGACCACCCCGTCCCGCAGCGCCTCGGCGTACCCGTAGGAGTGATCGGCGCGGCTGCGTGGCGAACCTTCGCCATCCGGCTCGTACGTGATGAACGGGATCGGCGTGTCGTCGCTACGGAACGGGGTTCCGGTCAGCGCGAGTCGCCGGGTGGCGGGGGCGAAGGCCTCTCGCACGGCGTCGCCCCACGACTTGGCGTCGCCCGCGTGGTGGATCTCGTCGAGGATCACCAGCGTCTTGCGCCGCTCGGTGCGCACCCGGTGCAACGTCGGGTGCGCCGCGACCTGCGCGTAGGTGACCGCGACGCCGTCCAGATCGGCAGAGCTGGCGCCCGCCGCGTTGCGGAACGAGGAGTCCATCGCGATTCCGGCCCCGGCGGCGGACTGAGCCCACTGATGCTTCAGGTGCTCTGTCGGGGTCACCACGGTGACCCGCTCGATCACCCGGTCGGCGAGCAGTTCGGCGGCGATGCGGAGACCGAAGGTGGTCTTCCCCGCACCCGGTGTCGCCACCACGGTGTAGTCCTGCGGCGAGTCCCGAAGGTATTTCGTGAGCGCCCGGCGCTGCCAGGCCCGCAAGGGCCGCTCACGTTGATCGGCCGCCACCGGAGGGTCCATGGTCGGGGAGGCGGCGTGGCCGTCCGACGGCGAGTGAACCACGAGGTGCTGCACCTCCTTGCTGGGCGGGCGTGTCCGGCTGCGGACAGACGAAGGCCCTCGTGACGGAGACTCCCGCGACGGCGTCGGGGCCTCGGTGAGGGCAGCAGGCAGCTTACCCGCCGAAGGTGTCGTCCGGCCGCCACCACGCACGCCCGGCCCACAGCCTTCGCCCGGTCCCCATGGCACCGCGGCACGCCGTGTGGACGGCCGGTGATCGGCGCAGACGGCCCATGAACCATCCTGGACATCACCATGGACCAGGTCGACGACACCGACGCCGAGCAGCGACGCGACGAGTCCTCGCGAACACACCCCGGGGCTGCCGCGTTGACCCGACGGACACTGCGCCGCGCCTGGGAGGACGATATCGGTGCGGAGGCCGCGGAGGCCGCGTTCTGGTCGACCTTGTCGCTGCCGCCGCTGCTGCTCGGCCTGCTCGGCAGCATCGGATTCGTCGGGAGCTGGTTCGGCCCCGACGTCGTCGCCGAGGTCCAGGCCCAGATCCTCGAGTTCTGCGCCCATGTCTTCAGCCCGACGCTCGTCGACGAGATCATCGCTCCCACCGTCACGGACATCCTGACCCAGGGGCGAGGCGGGATCGTCTCCCTCGGCTTCCTGACCTCGCTGTGGGCAGGCTCCTCGGCGATGGCCTCCTACGTCGACGCCATCACCGTCGCCTACCAGCAGTACGACGTCCGCAACCCCGTCTGGCAGCGGGTGGTCGCGCTCCTGCTCTACGTGGCCGGGCTGATCATGGCGATGATCACGCTGCCGGTGTTGGCGCTCGGACCCGATCTGCTGATCTCACTCCTGCCGGAGGAATGGCAGCCGGGTGTCAACCGGCTCGGCGACTGGATGTACTACCCGATCGCCGGGTTGCTGCTCACGATCACCATCACGACGTTGTACAAGGTCGCGCTGCCCCGCAAGCCGCCATGGCACCGAGGGCTGCCCGGCGCCGTGCTCGCCGTGGTGGTGTTCCTCGTGGCCGGAGTCGTGCTTCGGCGCTACATCGCCTGGGTCTCCGACAACGGCTACAGCTACGGCGCGTTGAGCACGCCCATCGCCTTCCTGCTGTTCACCTTCTTCCTCGGCTTCGCCATCGTCCTCGGCGCACACCTCAACGCGGGCATCGACGAGATGTGGCCGCCGCCGCCCACTCACCGGGAGAAGCAGCGCAGGCGACGCGAGCAGTTCGATCGGGTCACGGCCCGGCTGCGACTCGAACGCGGCCGACAGGCCTGGCGCCGACGCCATCGCGTGCCAGGAGCAGGCGGGGACACGGCACCGACGTCGCGCGCTGCCGGGGCGGACGACGCCGAGGACGCCCCAGGCCGGTCCGCGACGGCGCGACGGGCGGAGCGGGCGGCGTCGCCCGAGGTCGCGGCGACGAACCAGCTGCCCGCACCCGGCGGACCGACGGACTTCGAGGGGCCGACGGACCTCAGGGGGCCGGGGACGAACGCGGTGCCGGGCGATGCGGTGGAGGCCGCGTCGAGCAGCGGGGCAGCACCAGACTCGGCCGCATCCACGCGGCGGCGGCCCGCCGAGCCCGATCCCCCGCCGGGGACTCCGCGGATCGACCCGGCGGCGCGGCCGACCGCACGGCCCGTCGACGCCGGAGGCATCGGCACCGACGCCGCAGGCAGGAACGGCGAGATCGAGGCAGGGCCCGACGATCCGACGACCGGGCCGGAGGAGTCTCAGTCCTGAGGCGTCCGACACCGCCGCTCGTCACGCGAGAAGCGGCACGGACCCGAGGGCCCAGCCGAGAAGAGGCGGCACGGGGGCCGAGCGCGCGGTCAGCCAGGCGCGCGATGACACCGGCCGGGCCGAACACGCGAAGGACCGGCTACCGGTTCATACCCTGACGCTGCCGGACCTGGGCCCGTCTCGGCGTCGCCAGGACCGACGGCACAGCAGCTGACCAGCTCGGATGAGCATCACGGAAGCAGTCGTGCGCCGACGGAGCCGGGACCGTGGTCAGTCCTTGCCGCCGGGCGGCAACGACTCGAAGATCTTCTTGCAGTCCGGGCACACCGGCGAACCGGGCTTCGGCGACCGCGTGACGGGAAACACCTCACCGCACAGCGCCACCACCTGCGAACCCGTCACCGCGCTCTCGGTGATCTTGGCTTTGCGCACGTAGTGGAACATCTTCGGCGTGTCGTCGCTGGTCGTGTCGACGCCCTCCGGGCGCGTGTCGACATCGGGGAGCGTCTGCGTCGGAGTACTCACATCGTCCATGATGCCCCAGGCAATCGGCCATGGACTACAGGAGGCGTTGTGACAGCACGGCAACTGCTCGTGAACGAGGAGGTCGCCGACGCTCTCGCGCAGGGACGGGGCGTGGTGGCGTTGGAGAGCACTCTGCTGGCGCACGGCCTGCCCGCCGGGCGCAACCGGGAGGTGGCCGCCCGACTGGAGTCGGTGATCCGCACCGCAGGCGCCGCCCCCGCGACGATCGCGGTGCTCGACGGTGTGGCCAGGATCGGGCTGTCCGACTTAGAGCTGGACCGCGTCTGCGATCCCACCGCCGACCTGGTCAAACTGTCCCGCCGCGACCTGGGTCCGGCCCTGGGCCTGCGCGGCAGCGGCGCGACGACGGTGGCCAGCACCGCGGCCCTGGCCCACTCGGCGGGCATCACGCTGTTCGCCACCGGCGGAATGGGCGGGGTGCATCGCGGTGCGGAGACGAGTTGGGACGTCTCGGCCGACCTGGACGTGCTGGCATCCACCCCGGTGACGGTGGTCTGTTCCGGGGTGAAGTCGATCCTGGACATCCCCGCGACGCTGGAAGTGCTGGAGAGCCGCTCCGTACCGGTCCTGTCCTACCGTACGGACGACTTCCCCGCCTTCTACCTGCGTGATTCCGGTCTGCCCTCGCCATGGAGGGTGGACAGTCCCGAGGCCGCGGCAGCCGTCGTCGCCGCTCATGGATCATCGGTCCCCGGCAGCTCCGGCGTGGTGCTGGCCAATCCGATCCCCGCCGTGCACGAGATGCCCCGAGACCTGCACGACGAACTGTTGCGCAGCGGCCTGGAGCTCCTCGCTGCGCGGGGTGTGCACGGCAAGGACGTCACGCCGATGCTCCTGGAGCACTTTCATCACGCGAGCGGGGGCGTCAGTCTCGATGCCAACGAGGAGCTGGTGGTCTCCAACGCCGAACTCGCGGCGGCCGTGGCCGTGGCGCTCACGGAGTCACCATGACGATTCGGCCGCGCGTGGTCGTCGTCGGCGACACCGGCCTGGACGTCGTCGCCTCGCACCGCCAGCCGCTGGCCATGGGCGGCGACACGAGGTCGAAGGTCAGGCTCACGGCAGGCGGGGCGGGCGCCAACACCGCGGTGTGGCTGGCCCGCGGCGGGGTGGAACCGCTACTGGTCGCCAGGGTCGGCGACGACTCGGCGGGCAGACAGGCCGCCGCCGAGCTGACCTCGGCAGGCGTGCGGTGTGCCTTCACCGTGGACCCCGACGCGGCGACCTGCTGCGTGGTGGTGCTGGTCGACGCCACCGGTCAACGCACGATGTTGCCCGACCGAGGGGCCAGCGCCCGGATCTCGCCGGACGACCTCGATCCGGGGCTGCTCGACGGCACCGCGGGCCCGAAGCCCGTCCACCTGCACCTTTCGGGATACCTGCTGCTCGATCGCACCTCTCGGCCGGCAGGGGTGGCCGCGCTCCAGGCTGCCAGGGCGGCGGGACTGACCACCTCGGTGGACCCGCAGGCCGCGGCACTGCTGCGGGCCCAGGGCACCGAGGACTTCCTCGCCGCCGTCGCGGACGTCGACCTTCTGCTGCCCAACACCGACGAACTGGCGGCGTTGACCGGCTCCGCCGAGCCGGAGTCGGCCCGGGCGCTGCTGGACCACGTCCGTGCCGTCGTGGTCACGACCGGGGCTGACGGGGCGACGTGGATCGACGCGCGACGGCAGGTCTCCGTCGAGGCACCGGCCGTCGAGTGCGTGGACTCCACCGGGGCGGGCGACGCCTTCAACGCGGGACTTCTCGGCAGCAGGCTGCGCGGCGCCGACCCGGTCGAGGCCTTACGGGCGGGCGTCTCCATGGGCAGCAGCGCGGTCCGACACGTCGGCGCTCAGCCGGCGGCCGCTGCCCACGCACCGATCTGACGCCGGAGTCCGCCGACGCCGCCCCGACCACGGCGCCTGCCGCCCCTCGTTCGCGCGACGATCTCGCAGTTCGGCTCCCCTCATCCGATCGGGGGATGAGAAGATCGCGCCCGGCAGGGGCCGACGGCAAGGTCGGGGCGGCCCGCGCATGCGGAGGAGAATCCATGCTCAAGAAGGTGCTGGCCACGTTCGGACACGGTGGTGCGACTGTCGAAGTGCTGCCGTCGGTGCCGGAGATCGCTCCGGGCGAGACCGTGCAGGGCGGAGTACTGCTGCTGGGCGGTCAGACCGAGCAGGAGCTGGGCTCGCTGTCGATCGACCTGGTCGCCGAGGTCCACATGGCGGAGAACAGCACGCTCGCTCCGGCGGCGCACCCGACCGTCACGCTGCCGTTCACGCAGATCGAGCTGGGCAATCGGCGCATGATCGCCCCCGGCGAGTCGGTCATGGTGCCCTTCGAGCTCTCCATCCCCTGGGAGACGCCGATCACGATCAGTCGGACCGGCTATCTCAGCGGGATGGCCGTGGGAATCCGCGCGGAGGCCGACCTGCTGCGGACGATCGTCGACGCGGTGGCGATCGCGCCGATCGTGGTGACTCCGCTGCCCTCTCAGCAGCGCATTCTCGACGCGATGACCAACATCGGCTTCACGCCCAAGGCGGCCGACCTCGAGTACACCTCCCTGCGCGGTGTGGATCAGCAGCTCCCGTTCATCCAGGAGATCGAGTACGAGCCGCCGACGGAGTTCGCGGAGCACGTGCACGATGTCGAGTTGACCTTCATCGCCAACGCGACGGATCTTCAGGTGGTGCTCGAGGTCGACAAGCGCGTCAGGGTGATCAAGAGCGAGGACTCCTCCGCCCGCGGCGAGACGACCATGGGCGACTTCTCCCTGAGCCACGACGACTTCGACACGGTCGACTGGGAGGACCGGCTCCAGTCGTGGCTCACGAACGTGGCTCGGACCCCCGCGATCCTCGGCTGACCTCGTCGACGAACGGACACCGCGCCGATGCCGTCACACCGGGTGTCGGCGGGTGCCCTCCAGGTCCCGCCGTCTGCCCGGGACGGCCTGCCCGTGTCGGGCGCCCGCCACGAGAGCGAGCGAGCAGGCGGCGGCTCACTCGGCGGAGTCGATCACCGGATGGCTCGTGCGCTCCACCGCCCGGGCCTCCCGGCGGAAGCGGTTGACGTCCTCGCGTTTGCGCGGCGGGGCGTCATTGGCGACCAGCACCGCCATCCACGGCAGCGGAATGGACAGCAGCAGGAACCCCAACGCGAGCCACCAGATCTGGTAACTCAGCGCCGCGGCGATCACGCAGCCGAGCCGGACCGACATCATGATCGAGTACTTCCGCCGCCTCCTGGCATGCTCGACCTCGTGCGACGGCGCCGCCTCGGTGATCAGAATCGGGCCGTCGTCCTGGTCGGATCCGCTCACGGTCATCACCCCTGCCTCCGGACGCCATCGTGCCACTGCCGCCCGGGCTCGCGGGCGGACGGCCCGTACGGTGGTGCGAATCACGGGTCACGAGCACACCGAGGAGGCACTCGTCGGGTCAAGATCGTGAGTCGATCCTCACCGGCGGCGCGGGAGCACCGTCGAAGACCAGCGCTGAAGGGAAGACCGCCGTGCTCTACGGGCTGACGAAGAAGGTGCTCGCACCGCTGCTGCGGTGCGTGTTCCGTCCCCGCGTCGAAGGTCTGGAGAACATCCCGGCGACCGGGCGCGTCATCCTGGCCAGCAATCACCTCTCGGTCATCGACAGTCTGATCATCCCCCTGGTGGTCCCGCGTCGCGTCTCGATCCTGGCCAAGGCCGAGTACTTCGAGGCGACGAGCGTGGGCGGCAGGCTGCGCAAGTGGTTCCTCGGCAGCCTCGGCCACATCCCGGTGCGACGCGGCGACGGACGGGCCGCCCGCAACGCCCTGGATCAGGCCGAACAGGTGCTCCGCGACGGCGGCGCCTTCGCGATCTACCCCGAGGGCACCCGGTCGAGTGACGGCAGGATGTATCGCGGTCGCACCGGGGTGGGACGTCTGGCCCTGAGCACGGGAGCCCCAGTCGTCCCCGTCGCGCTGAGCGGCACCGATCAGATGCAGCCCATCGGCAGGCGGCTGCCGAGGATCCGTCCCGTCACCGTGCGGTTCGGCCCCGCGCTGGACTTCTCCCGCTACGACGGGATGGCGACATCGGTGCCGATTCAACGCTCGGTGACCGACGAGGTCGTCTACCGGATCATCGAGCTGTCCGGGCAGGAGTACGTGGACAGCTATCACCGGCAGGCCGATGCGGCCTGACGCGGCTCGGAACCCGACCGTGCATCGGCCGGGTTCCGCGAGTGACGGAGGTGTTCGGTGCGCGCGGTGGTGTCGCGAGTCACCCGAGCGACGGTTCGGGTGGACGACGAGATCGTGGGAGACCTCAGCGAGCCCGGCCTGCTCGTGCTCCTCGGTGTCACCCACACGGATGAGATTTCGCGGGCGGTCGCGATGGCCGCGAAGCTTCATGAGCTTCGAATCCTGCACGGCGAGCGGTCCTGTGCTCAGGCTGGAGCCCCGCTGCTGGTGGTCAGCCAGTTCACCCTCTACGGGGACGCGAGGAAGGGCCGCAGGCCCTCGTGGAGCGCCGCGGCCCGGCCGGAGCGGGCCCGGCCGCTGGTCGACGAGGTCGTCGCTGAACTGCGACGACGAGGCGCCCGGGTGGAGACGGGCCGGTTCGGGGCGGCCATGTCCGTGGAGAGCGTGAACGACGGCCCGTTCACGGTCGTCGTCGAGCTCTAGGCGTCGGGGCGGCCCGCGTCGTCGGCGCCCGTCGGAACTTCTCTCAGGCGATCCTCAGGCACGCCGGAGCAACCGCTGTGATGACGACGACGTCTTCTGACTGAGCGGCTCGGGAACGAATCCAGCCCCGAGCACGTTTGCCATATAGCCGACGTTCCGAATCCACGACCCGATCAACGGCGCGCCCTGGCACGGCGCTCCGCAGCGCTGGCAACGCTGCGGCGTCCTGCCACAGTTTGCCGACATCCCGTGACAGGGAGGGAAGTCCATGACCATCCCGCAGACCATCCCTACCGCCGAAGCCTACGCCGAGGCCGACCTCGACGCACAGGGCCCTGCCGCCGACCTCGTACGGGTCTACCTCAACGGGATCGGCAGAACTGCGCTGCTCACCGCTCAGCAGGAGGTCGATCTCGCCAAGCGCATCGAGGCGGGCGTCTTCGCCCAGCACATGCTGGACACCGCGAAGCGCCTCTCACCTGCGCGGCGGACCGACCTGCGGGCGCTGGTGCGAGACGGTCACCGGGCGAAGAATCACCTGTTGGAGGCCAACCTCCGGCTGGTCGTCAGCCTCGCCAAGCGCTACACCGGCCGAGGCATGCCGCTGCTCGATCTCATCCAGGAGGGCAACCTCGGCCTGATCCGCGCCGTCGAGAAGTTCGACTACACCAAGGGCTTCAAGTTCTCCACGTACGCGACCTGGTGGATTCGACAGGCGATCACGCGAGGCATGGCCGACCAGGGCCGCACGATCCGACTCCCGGTCCACCTCGTCGAACAGGTGAACAAGCTGGCGAGGATCAAGCGCGACCTGCATCAACGTCTCGGGCGCGAGGCTACGCACGAGGAGCTGAGCGAGGAGTCCGGCATCCCCGCGCACAAGGTCGGCGACCTGCTCGACCACTCGCGCGATCCGGTGAGCCTCGACATGCCGGTCGGAGCCGAGGAGGACGCGCCGCTCGGCGACTTCATCGAGGACTCGGAGGCCACCGACGCGGAGAACTCGGTCATCTCCGGGCTTCTTCAGGACGACCTCCGCCGGGTCCTGAGCACCCTGGACGACCGTGAACAGCACGTGATCCGGCTCCGCTACGGGCTCGATGACGGTCAGCCGCGCACGCTCGACCAGATCGGCCGCAGTTTCGGCCTCTCGAGGGAGCGGGTTCGCCAGATCGAGCGCGAGGTGATGGCCAAGCTTCGTCAGGGCGACCGAGCTGAGCGGCTGCGCGCCTACGCGAGCTGATCCTCAGCCGCATCACCCGAACAGCCGCGTTGACTTGTGATGCACATCACGGCACTGTGTGGTACGACAGCGTGAAGCGGGGGCGGGCGGAAGGATGCCGTCCGCTGCCGCATCCTTCCGGGAGGTCGGACTCGTCGGGGGCGGGTCCGACCTCCCGTCCACGTGACCGCGCCCGAGGCAGGCGCCGTGCGCGCTTCTGCGTGCCCTGGCGTTCGCTCTGGGCTAAGGCGCGCGCGGATGCTCACAGCCCGCATCGAGCAGTCCTTCGCCGAGCACGGGGGATTCCGCCTGACTCGCCGGGTCCTTCACACGAAACCGCCCGCAGGCCCGGCCGGACTGCCGAGCGCAGCCCCGCCCGGTCATGTCCTGCCACCACCCGGCTCGCGTCGCCCGAGGGCGATCCGTGGTCGACCTCCTCGACGCGAGAAGTCGGGGCGCCACCCGCCGCGGTCGCGCACGACGCAGGCCGACCACCTCATCGGCGCGAGGCCGACGGCGGCGAACACCTCGTCACCCGCGGCTCTCGCGGCCGACCCCGCCTTCGCCACCGTGGGGACGGCCTCAGGTTCGATGGCGAGGCCGGGACTCGTCCTGACGAGCGCCCACGCCCTCGAACATGACGATGAGCCCCGTCGACCTCCGTCTCCTTCGATCCGCCACCGCGTCATCCCGTCGCTCCGGCGCAGTCGCCCGACGCAGCACGATGCCCGGCCCCGCGGTACGCGGGACCGGGCATCGGCTGGGGGGCTGGCCAGCAGGTCGATTCGGATCCGTTCGATCTCAGCTCGTCTCGAGGATCACCGTGCGCTCGCCGATCGGCTCGGCGAGCTCGACGCTCACCGGTCGGATCCGGATGTCCATGGTGCACACCGCCTCGTCACCCGGTCCGGTCTCGACGAGGGCGACGGTGACCGACTCCGCGGTCTCCTCCACGAGTTCGGCGCTGACGACGGTGCAGCCGCCCTCCTGGCCGTTGGCACCGACCACGGTGCCGTCCTCGCTCGTCCACACCTCCACCGGGTAGTCGTCCGGCAGCGCGGAGCTGTCCACCTGGTTCGTCGCCACCGGCGCGGCGTCCTCCGGAGCCTCGTCGATCGGCGGGATCGGCGGGGAGGACATGTCCCGGCTGTTGGACTCGGTCGTCTCGGTCGGCTCTACCGAGGGCGTCCCGCCGTATCCGACATCGTCTCCAGTATCGGCGCACGCGGAGACTGCCAGAAGCAGGACGCCCGCACTCACTGCATTCATCAGGCGTCTCATGCCACTAGGACGGACCAGCTCGGATCGTCGGTTGCTCCGAATGCGGCAGTTATCCGTTCGTTACGTCAGGAGGTTCGGCGATCCGGAGGCGGCGTCCGACACCGTGGCAGCGCCCTCAGCCTCGAAGCTGCTCCGACGTCCGGACATCCCGACGCAGCGGATGATCGGCCGGGATCTCGACCAAGACGATCCGCATCCCGTCCGGGTCCTCGATCCAGGCTTCGTCAAGACCCCACGGCTCACGGCGAGCATCCCGCTTGATCTCCAGTCCGGCGCCGCGCAGTTCCCGCAGCGTCGCCGCGAGGTCCCGGACCTGCAACCACAACGACTGATCGGGGCTCGCGCCCCCACCGCCCTCTCCCGAGACCTCGAGGAAGCCGGAGCCGAGGAAGAAGACGGTGCCCACGGCGAACTCGCGATGGACCGCCAGTCCGAGAGTGTCGCGGTAGAAGGCGACGGTGCGGACGCGGTCCACCGGCCGCACCAGGACTCGACCGCTCAAGACCTCCATCAGTCCCGCTCCCCGTCTCCGTGCCCTCGGCCTCGCACACGCCGCCTGCCGATCGGACGTCCAGCGTCGCATGATCAGGCCGCCACGACCAGCGCGGGGACACGGAACCTCGCCCGACTGGAAATCTGATATCAGTTTGCTATAGTCGCGGGCAGTCAAGGACAACAGGAGTACACCAATGACCAACACGACCTCGGCCGTCGATCAGGTGGCCATGCCCGCACCGTCGGTTCGCGAGCAACGTGCCTTCGTGCTGCCGGGCGGACTCATGGCACTGCTCGGCATCATCCTCCTCGGCGGAGGCGTCGCCGTGGGCCTCGCGGGCATCGGCGACCAGAACGGCCTGTTCATCGGAACCGCCGTCGGGCTGCTGCTCATCGGGTTCTTCGTACTCGCCGGGCTGATCATGGTGCAGCCGCGTGAAGCGAGAGTGATCCAGTTCCTCGGCCGCTACACCGGGACCGTCCGCCAGGACGGGCTGCGCTGGGTCAACCCTCTCACCAGCCGCACCAAGGTCTCGACCCGGATCCGCAACCACGAGACCACGGTCCTCAAGGTCAACGACGCCGGCGGCAGCCCCATCGAGATCGCCGCCGTGGTCGTCTGGCACGTGGAGGACTCGGCGCGGGCCATGTTCGAGGTCGACAGCTTCGTCCGCTTCGTTCAGACCCAGACCGAGACCGCCGTTCGACACATCGCGACCAGCTACCCCTACGACAGCGACGACCCGACCAGCACGTCGCTGCGGGAGAACGCCGAGGACATCACCGAGCAGCTGTCGACCGAGATCGGCGTCCGTGTCGAGTCGGCAGGTGTCCGCGTGATCGAATCCCGCCTCACCCATCTCGCCTACGCCCCGGAGATCGCGCAGGCCATGCTGCAGCGCCAGCAGGCAGGCGCCGTGGTGGCCGCACGCACTCGCATCGTCGAAGGCGCCGTCGGCATGGTGGAGATGGCGTTGGACAAGATCGCCGAGCAGGGAGTCGTCGAACTCGACGAGGAACGGAAGGCAGCCATGGTCAGCAATCTCCTCGTGGTCCTGTGCGGCGACCGGTCCACCCAACCGGTGGTCAACACGGGCTCGCTCTACCACTGACGCCGTGGCGGACCGCAAGAGCTTCCTGCTGCGCCTGGACCCGGCGGTGTACGACGCGCTGACGCGGTGGGCGAACGACGATCTGCGCAGCACCAACGCACAGATCGAGTTCCTCCTCCGCCGATCACTGACCACGGCCGGTCGGCTGCCCAAGGACGCAGGCAAACCCGCCCGACGCGGCAGGCCGCCGAAGAAACAGACCGACCCACCCCCGAGCACGAATTCCGAACAGGAACCGGAGGACTGAGCCCGGCGGCACGCCGGCCGCCGGGCTCGATCCGGTATGGGGGCGCCCCCGCCAGGAGCCGACAGCGCCACCGACCGGCGGTGATGAACTCGCGTCGACCAGGAAAGACGAGACCGCGACGCCGCGACGGTCGACCGGACGCGGAGGCGGCCGTACACCTCGGGTAGCATCATCGCCGTGCAGCGCTATTGGTGGTTTACCGAGCCGGCCCTGGATGGGCCGGGCGGCGAGACCACCCGCTGACCGCAATCCCATCCAGAGCCGGCGAACAGGGTTCTTCCACCCTGTTCTCGCGTGCACTGCCCACTGACGGCAGGCCGGCTCTGTCGTAGCAAGGGCGCGGTCTGCGGAAAGGCGCCGATCGTGACCCTCACTCTTCCTTCCGACTCCGACCTCATTCGAGATCGCCACATCGCCGAGGTCCGGCCGCTGGTCTCCCCCGCACTGCTGCGCGACGAACTGCCGCTGAGCGAGCGAGCCGCCCAGGTGGTCACCACAGGCCGTGACGAGGTGATCGACGTCCTCACCGGCCGCGACGACCGTCTCCTCGTCGTCGTAGGGCCGTGCTCGGTACACGACCCCGACGCGGCGCTGACCTACGCACGTCGACTCGCGACGCTCGCAGAGTCGGTGCGTGCGGACCTGCGCATCGTGATGCGGGTCTACTTCGAGAAGCCACGAACCACCCTGGGATGGAAGGGTCTGATCAACGACCCCGACCTGGACGGCAGCTTCCAGGTGAACAAGGGGCTGCGGCTGGCCCGCCGCCTACTGCTGGACATCCTCGAACTCGGGCTGCCCGTCGGCTGCGAGTTCCTCGACCCGATCACTCCGCAGTACATCGCCGACACCGTGAGCTGGGGTTCGATCGGCGCGCGAACCGCGCAGAGCCAGGTGCATCGCCAGCTCTCCAGCGGCCTGTCGATGCCCATCGGGATCAAGAACGCCACCGACGGGGACGTCCAGGTCGCGGTCGACGCCATCCGAGCGGCCGCATCCAGCCACGTCTTCACCGGCATCACCGACGGCGGCCTGGCCGCCATCCTCCGCACCACGGGCAACCCCGACTGCCACGTGGTGCTGCGCGGCAGCTCCGCGGGGCCCAATCACGACGCGGAGTCCGTCGCCGCCACGATGGCGCTGCTGGACAAGGCAGGCCTGCCCGCTCGCACCGTCATCGACGCCAGCCACGGCAACAGTGGGAAGGACCACCGCAGGCAGCCGGTGGTCGCGGCAGAGGTGGCCTCGCGCCTCGCGGCGGGTGAGAGCGGGGTCGTCGGCGTGATGCTGGAGAGCTTCCTGCTGGCCGGGCGGCAGGACCTCAGCCCAGGGCGGGAACTGGAATACGGTCAGAGCATCACCGACGCCTGCATGGACTGGGAGACGACCGAGTCGACGCTCCGGGGGCTCGCCGCTGCCATCGCCGAACGCCGGTCGGACCGACGCGGGTAGCCGAGGCCGAACGAGCCAGGCCCGGCAGGACGGCACGGGGAGAGTGAGACAGCGGCCGATGCGGTGGGCGGAGGGTCGGTGTTCGACCTCGCGTACTCGGGTCTCGTCGGCTGCCTCCTCTTCTCCTCGCAGCCGCGCCGTCGTGTCCGCCGGCCGGCCCGCCGTCGCCTGCTCAGCCGTCGCCTGCTCAGTCGTCGCCTGCTCAGTCGTCGCCTGCTCAGTCGGTAACCCACCCGGCCGTCACCGTCAGTGATCAGACGAGACCTTCGAAGGCATCATCGAGATAGGCCCCGAAGTCGGGACCGCTCCGGTTCCCGAGTACGTGCCGCATCCACGCCGCACGCTCGTAGCCGATGACGGCGAGCTCCCACACGTTCGCCACCAGCACCTCCCGGATCTCGGAGAAGGCCTCCGGGCGCTCCACCGACGAGCGGAACGAACGCTGCCACAGTTCGTGGGAGCGCATCCACCAGTCCACGGACACGACACACTGATCCCGAGAGTCATGAGCCATCAGATAGGCGACGCCGTGTGCCCCCTGATCGGCCCGGACCGCCGTGAGGACCTCCACCGCACGTGTGACGCCCGCATCGACCAGCTCCGCTCTCGGATATCGCGAGCCCTCCGCGATCCCGTAGCACTTGATCCGCCAGCCGCCCGCCTCCTCGATGCCGAGGAAGCGAACCGGACGCGGGGTATAAGACGTGTCTGGCCGAGGCTGCACGCGGACATCCTCTGGCGGCGGACACCACTTGTCGACCTCCCGACGAGAACCGATACCGGACCTATGCGGTCGCGGTCGTCCTATCCGTCGAGACATCAAGATCAGGTACCGAGAAACAGGCGTGCGCCGAGGGTCACCGCCATCGCGGCGACCACGGACAGGAAGACCTTCCGGACGAACACCGAACCCCTGCTGGTCGCCAGCAGTGCGCCCGCGACGCTGCCCGCGACGTTGCACACCGCCATCACGAGCCCCAGGCCCCACAGGACCTTGCCCGCCGGGATGAAGTAACAGAGTGCGCCCACATTGGTGGCGGTGTTGACCAGTTTGGCCGTCGCCGAGGCGTGTAAGAACGCGAAGCCGAGCAGGCCGACCAGCAGGAACACCAGAAAGGAGCCGGTGCCGGGGCCGGCCAGCCCATCCCAGAAACCGATCGCCAACCCGCCGAGGCCCGCCAGCACGATCTGCGCGCGCCGGCCGAAGCGGGGCGTCTCCACCGATCCGAGCGACGGCTTGCGCCAGGTGTAGATCCCGACCACGACCAGGGCGAACAGCACCACCCCGTTCAGCATTCGACCGGGCAGCAGATTGGCGAAGACGGCGCCCCCGACCGCACCGACGAAGGCGATCAAGGCCATCGGCACGGCGATCCACCAGTCGATACGGGTCCGCCGGGCATAGGTCGGCACCGCGGACGCCGTGCCCGCGAACGCCGCGACCTTGCTCGTAGCAAGGCTGAAGAGGGTGTCCCCGCCCGGCATGACCAACAGCAGGGCGGGCAGCTGAATGAGCCCCCCACCGCCCACGATGGCATCGACGGCACCCGCCGCGAACGCGGCGACGCAGAGGAACAGCAGCGCGGCCGGCGACACGTCGGCGAAGCCAGGCCAGTCGAGGGGGGTGAACACCTGACGAGCCTACGGAGCGTCGCCCTCGCCCAGAGGGTCGTGCGCGGCGAGAATCGTCACAGCCCTACCGCGTCGACGGGCGCAAAAGCCCTGTTCCGCGTGCTGTTAGACTTCGCCGTCGTGCCGTGTGGCATTCCGCAAGGGAGGAAGGCCGCCCTCGCCCGTCGAGCCTCGTCGCTCGTCGATCCGGCAGGCGGCGCCACAGAGAACGCGGCACGACAGAACACACATCGAGACCGAGGGGTTGTCGCGTGGCGAACATCAAGTCACAGGTCAAGCGGATCAGGACCAACGAGAAGGCCCGGCTGCGGAACAAGTCGGTGAAGTCCTCGGTCAAGACCGCGATCCGCAAGTTCCGCGAGGCCGCCGACGCCGGTGAGAAGGACAAGGCCATCGCGCTGAGCCGCGAGGCCTGCCGCAAGCTGGACAAGGCTGCCAGCAAGGGCGTCATCCACGCCAACCAGGCCGCGAACAAGAAGTCGGCCATCGCGCAGCGCGCGAACAAGCTCTGAGCCGACCCGAAAGGGCCTCGGCCCGCACGGTGTCCGGATGATCGACGACCCGACGAGCTGTCACGGTGAGCAGCCGATGTGACGAGCCATCGTGGCCCTCCGGAACCGACACGGAGCGGTGTCACGCATCAGCGGAAAGGGCGTCTCGGGATAGCCGAGACGCCCTTTTCGCATCCGGCCTGGCTTACCATGCACGGTCCGCCCTCGACCACGAACAGGTTCCCGCCCGGGCGATCCGCGCCTCGTCGGCTGGCTCGCATGATCCCGTGCGACGCCGAGATGCCAGCCGCTCCCTCCCATGTCCTCGGCGAGTCGGCGCCGAAGCCGTGCCACAGCTCACCCGGACGGGACACCCGTCATGCGTTCGGAGGAGAGTCGTCCCGAGCGCCGCTGAACGAGCTGCCGCCGATCTCGCGAAGAAGATCACGAATGCGGGCATCCACGGGCCCCATCCCGCGGCGCACGGTCCCGGCGGTATCCGCCGAGGGCCACAGCCCGAGTCCGGAAGCGTCTCGCGATGACAGGTCGGTCACGCCCGCGTTCGTGGTGGCCGACGTCCGCCGAGTCCGTCCGACAGCGCTGACCGGACGGGTCGCCGCCGGCTGGGGCGCGACAGGAACGACGGCACCGCACCCTCCCGCCGCACCGCCGGTTCGGCCGAGGCCGCTCGCACCCGGCAGCGCATCTCCTCACGACACCACCGCAGGTCGGGCACCGCGTAATCACCTTGATCAGCGGTGCCATCCCGATCCGGCGATCGCTTCCGGCGACCTGCCTGCCCTGATGAAGAACCGCCGGGTCCGTGCAAGCGGCCACGCGGGTCCCGTCGCCGCACGGCATCGGCACGCCCTCCGACTCCGGCCCACTCGCCGATGGCGGCGCCCAGCCTGGCAGGTCAGTGGCGGGCCCGCGCCTCGATGATGCCGAACACCGCACGCTCCAGTGCATAGCTCGCGTCGGCCGCCTGCCCTTTGACCTCCCCGTTGAGCCGAGCGACCAGGCGCATCGCCTCGGCGAGCCCGGACTCCTCCCAGCCGCGAACCTGGGTACGCACCTTCTTGATCTTCCACGGAGGCATGCCCAGCTCCCCCGCGAGTTGGAACGGGTCTCCGTTGCGGGCTCCGCGTACCAACGCGATGCTGCGCACGGCGTCGGCCAAGGCGTCGGCGACGAGGACGGCGGGCACGCCCAGCGCCAACGCCCACCGCAGTGCTTCCAGCGCACCTGCTCGATCCCCGGTCACGGCCTTCTCCGCCACCGCGAACCCCGTCACCTCGGCCCGGCCACGGTGGTACCGACGCACCGTCGCCTCATCGATCGGTCCCTCGGTGTCGGCGACGAGCTGGGTGGCGGCCGCGGCAAGCTCCCGAAGATCGGATCCGATCGTCTCGACCAGCGCGGAGACGCCGCCGGGATCGATACGCCCGCCTGCCTGACGGACCTCGTTGCGGACGAAACCCTCCCGCTCGGCCGCCCTGGTGATCTTGCCGCACTCCTGGACGGCCACGCCCGCCTTCCGCAGGGTGGCAGGAAGCTGCTTCGCCGCCTTGGCGCGGCCGCCGCCTGAATGGACGATCACCAGCACGATCCCGTCCTCGGGCTGCGGGCGATACGCGATCATCGCCTCCGCGAGCTCCTGGCCGGTGTCCTGTGCCGCGTCCACGACGACCACCCGACCCTCCCCGAACAGCGACGGGCTCACCAGCTCCGTGAACCGGGGAAGGGTCAGCTCGGCAGCCTTGACCCGCACCGTCTCGGTCATCGGATCGGTCTGCTTGGCTGCCTCGGACGCCGCCCGCACCGCACGCTCGACGAGCAGCTCCTCCTCGCCGAGGACGAGCTGAACCGGAGCAGGCTGGGCGACTCGCGTGTTCACCCGTTCATCCTGGCACGGGTCACCGACCGACCCTCCCGGAGCCGCATCCAGCCGCTGCTGAGGCTCACAGGCTGTGGATTCGCCGGACCGGTCTCGAGCCTGCGGCAAGAACCCGAGCAGGCGGAACGGCCATCCACGCCTTTCGCCGTGTGTCCGTTCTCCCGGGCGTCCGCTCCCCGGCCGACGAACCCGGGATCGCTGATCACGGCCGTCCTCGCCCGGAGCTCGCCCGCGAGCAGTCCGCCTGGACCGGCTCGTGTGCCCGTCGCCGCAGTGCACGGCGTCCTTCTCCGCGCACGTCGCCACGGTTCCACACCGGGGGCACCGAGTCGCCGCCCTGACCGGTCCCACTCCTCGGACCGAGGCTGGTTCGGACCCGTTTCGATGCCCTAGGGTTGGCGACACAACTGAACACTTCATCCAGAGGGGTAGAGGGTCCGGCCCTGCGAAACCCCGGCAACCGGCGTCGAAGCGCGACCACGTCCTGTGGCATTCGACGATCACGGTGCCAATTCCGGCCCGCACCGCGGGAAAGATGAGGAGAGGCCTCGCCATGACGACGACCCTGCGCACGAATGCCACGCTGGATCTCGGTCCCGCCGCCGCCCTGTCCTGTCGGGAATGCGGCAATCGGACTCCGTTGGCCGCCGAGTTCGCCTGCGCCGAGTGCTTCGGTCCGCTGGAGGTGGCCTATGAGTTCGGCACGATTCGCCGTGAGGACATCGAGGCCGGTCCTCGTTCCATCTGGCGGTATCGCGGACTGCTTCCCGTCCCCGCCGACGTCGACGACCATGCCAACACCCAGCCCGGCCTGACCCGCCTGATTCGCGCGGACCGCCTCGGTGCCGAACTGGGGCTGAAGAACCTGTGGGTCAAGGACGACACCGGCAACCCCACCCATTCGTTCAAGGACCGTGTGGTCGCCGTGGCCCTGGCGGCCGCCCGGCAGCTGGGCTTCACGGTGTTGGCCTGCCCCTCCACCGGCAACCTCGCCAACGCCGTCGCCGCGGCGGCGGCCCGAGCCGGCTGGCGCTCGGTCGTGCTGATCCCCTCCTCGCTGGAACGGGCGAAGGTGCTGACCACCGCCGTCTACGACGGGGCGCTCATCGCCGTGGACGGCAACTACGATGACGTGAACCGCCTGGCCACCGAGCTGGCCGCCGAACACGAGGACTGGGCGTTCGTCAACGTCAACGTGCGGCCGTATTACGCCGAGGGGTCGAAGACACTCGCCTTCGAGGTCGCCGAGCAGCTCGGTTGGCGCCTGCCCGAACAGATCGTCGTGCCGATCGCCTCAGGGGCGCAGCTCACCAAGGTCGACAAGGGCTTCCAGGAACTGGGCACGCTGGGTCTGGTCGAGCCGACGCCATACCGCGTCTTCGGTGCTCAGGCGACCGGCTGCTCCCCCGTGTCGACCGCGTTTCGATCGGGCGGCGATGTGGTGCACCCCGTGCGGCCGGACACGATCGCTCGCTCGTTGGCGATCGGGGCGCCTGCTGACGGCCCGTACGTACTGGACGCGGTGCGACGAACGGGCGGAGCGATCGACGACGTCAGTGATGACGAGGTGGTGGCAGGCATTCGCCTGTTGGCCCGGACCGAGGGCGTCTTCACCGAGACCGCGGGCGGCGTGACCGTGGCCACGACGAAGAAGCTCGTCGAGGCGGGCAAGCTCGACCCGGAGGCCGAGACAGTCCTCCTGATCACCGGCGACGGGCTCAAGACACTCGACGCGGTCGCGGACCATGTCGGCCCCAAGGCCACGGTGCCGCCCTCCTCGAAGGCAGTGCACGAGGCGCTCGGATACTGACCGAGGCACACGCCGTTCCACCGCCTTACCAGCACTCGCGGGGCGTCGGATGCGGGGCAGGGCTCGTGGCGGCGCAGGCGGGCAGAGGGCGCAGGCAGTTGGCAAGGAACAGGGCGTAGGGCACCGGCGATCTGGGTACGTCAGCGGTCACGCTCCAATTGGCGGGTCAGCAGCGAGCTGGCGGGTCAGCAGCGAGCTGGCGAGTCAGTTGATCCGGCGCGGCAAGTCGCTCGGTGCGACGACTCGGTCGGGTGAGGGACGCCGCCTGCGGCAGACGACGTGGCACGCGGTCTTCCGCGGCCACGACTCGATCGCTTCCGACGACGAACCCTGCCGCAGGACAGACGACGTGTCAGGGCCGACGGCGGGCGGCCCGGGCGACAGACTTCGGGCCATTGAGCGTGATCGAAGGCCCACGCCCACGCCCACGCCCACGCCCACGCCCACGCCCACGCCCACGCCCACGCCCACGCCCACGCCCACGCCCACGCCCACGCCCACGCCAGGATGATCGGGTGTCGCTGCTGTCCTCCCCTCCCCTCCCCCTCCCCTCCCGCCCCGCCTACTCGGCTGTCTCCTTTTCCGACATCGGCTTGCCGACTTCCGACATCGGCTTGCCGACGAGTGATGTCGGCGGCGGCCATGCCCCCGGCTTGCTGCAAGGCGCGGGCGGTCTCGTGCGCAGACACCGTGATGCCACGCCACAGCGGTGCGGCACCCCGGTCGATCCGGCGGCCGAAGTCGAACAGCAGCCGCAGGGTGGCGCCCCTCCCACGGACTCAGCTGTTCCTGACGGCTTCAGCGCCGCCGACGGCCCTGACCTGACTCACGGCCTCGTGTCCGTCCTCGAGATCACCGAGTCGCCGGGGTCGCTCGGCGTCGAAGCACGCGGACGCAGGACTGCCCGAACAGCCGTGGACCGAGGGCGGCGGACACGAACGTCGGCGCCTGCCCGTCCCTGCGCCCCTCGGCACGCGAGCATCGACCCACGAACGTCATCCGTTCTCGCCACACGAACGCAGAGGGACTCGCCAGGGCCGGTCCGCTCCTCAGAGCAGGAGCAGCATCCGATCTCCCCGAGAACGGGCATCGAGGCCCCCGGTCGTGGCCGGTATGGCCGCGACCGCGCGCCGTCCCCCCGGCCACGCCGGGGGCGCCGCCCGACGCAGCCCGTCCGCGCAGGCAGGAGAGGACGCGACAGGCTCGCCTCGCCAGTGGTCACCGATCGCCGCGCCCGCGCCCGGCGAGCTACGACGTGCTCCCCGGAGACCGTCGGACGACGACCGGATCGCCGCCGCGAGCGGCCACCGCGACGTCGCCGCCTTGATCGGTACGCAGTACCACGGAGCCCAACGCGGACAGCTCCTCCACCACCATCGTGCTCGGATGCCCGTAGCGATTGTCACCTCCCACACTGATCAACGCCGTTCGCGGACGAACCGCCGCGAGAAATCTCGGAGCGGTGTACCGCGATCCGTGATGCGGAACCTTGAGCACCTCGGCCTCGAGATCCACCCCCGATCGCAGCAGCTCCGCCTGTCCGGCCAGCTCTATGTCGCCCGTCAGAAGCACCCGGCCCGCCCGGGTCGTCGCCCGCAACACCACAGAGTGGTCGTTGACCTCCGTTCCCGAATCCTCATCGACCCTCGACGAGGGGTTCACCGGCCCCAGCACCTCCAACCGCAGCTCTGGCCAGGCCAGCCGTCGTCCGACATCAAGCGCGACGACGGGCACGTCCGCCGCTGCGGCGGACTCCAGCACCTTCGCGTGGGCCCATTCGGGCACCCGGACCGGGCCCACCGCGATCGCCTCGACGTCCCGACCGGTCAACGCCGACGTGAGCCCGCCCACATGGTCGGCATGGAGATGACTCAGGACGATCAGAGCGATGGACCGCACCCCCAGATCGCGAAGACAAGCGTGCACCGCCCCGGTGTCCGGTCCGACATCCACCACCACCGCACGACCGGGTTCCCCCGTGGCCAACACCACGGCGTCGCCCTGCCCGACGTCGCAGGCCACCACCGTCCACTCCTTCGGAGGCCAACCCGAATAGACGAACCTGCCCGGCAACAGGAACAAGACCGCCAACAGCACCGTCGCCACCAGCAGCACACGAAGCCGCCGGAAGCGCACGGCCACCACCAGGGCCAGCAGGACCACCGTGAGCAGTACCCCGCCTGTCACACCGGCAGGCCAGTCGAGCCGTGCCGCGGGAACGGCAGCGGCATGCCTGCCGACCGCGACGAGCCACCACACCGCAGGCCCCGCCAGACGCACGAGCATCTCAGCGGTGCCCAGGTGAAACGGCGAGGCCAGCGCAGCCAACACCCCCAACAGCGTCGCGGGCGCGACCACGGGCCCGGCCAACAGATTCGCCAGGATCGAGATCAGACTGACCTCCCCGGACAGCCCGGCGATCAGCGGTGCCGTGGCCACCTGCGCCGCCACCGCGACCGCGAGCGCCTCGGCGATGCCGATCGGCACACCCCGATCGCGCATCGCCCCCGCCATCCCGGGCGCCAACAGCACCAGGCCCGTCGTCGCCGCGACCGACAGCGCGAAACCCGGATGTGTCGCCAGCTCGGGCAACACCAGCAGGAGCCCGATCACCGCGCCCGCCAACGCGGGCAGCGCACAACGCTGCCTGCCCAGCACCAGCGCGAGCAGGGTCACCGATCCCATCGCCGCCGCCCTGAGCACGCTCGGCTCCGGACGAGCGAGGATGACGAACCCGACCAGTGCCACCGCCGCAGCCACCGTGGACGGAAACGGGCCCAGGCTCGCCGCCCGGCAGACCAGCAGCACCGCTCCGCACAGGATCGCCAGGTTGGCGCCGGACACGGCGGTCAGATGTGTCAGCCCCGCCGCCTGGAACTCCTCCTCCACCTGAGGCGACTGCCGCGTGGTGTCACCGACCACCAAGGCGGGCAGCAGGCCCGCCGGATCGGGATGCAGAACCTCCGACGCCGTTCGCAGGCCGTCTCGCACCGTGTCGGCCGCACGCTGCCACCATGAGACGGGCCCGACGTCGAGCGGCGGGCCACGCACCCGAAGCACCGCCACCGTCAGGTCACCGGGACGGGGCGGCGACAACGTCCCCTCGGCCGTCGCCCGCTGCCCCGGCAGAAGCTCGGACCAACCGGCCTCGTCGGCGAGAGCGATCAGCCGTCCACTCGTCTCGTCCCGCTGTCCGTCGACGTCCATCGACGTCAGCCGAGCCCGCAGCAGCAGTCTCCCGTCGCCCGGGTCGCTCCCGTAGCCCGCGGTCGCCAGCCGTGCCGGGTCATCGGTGAGCCGTATCCGAACCCGTGCCTCGTCGCCATGCTCAGCCGCCTCCCGCAACGGGTGCGTGCTCGCGTGACGCTCTCGTACTCCTACACCCGTCGCCGCCGCGGCGGCGAGCAGACCCGCCGCGAGGACACCCGCCGTCATACGTCTTGCGAGCCGCACCCCGCGTCGCGCGCACAGCAGACTGCCGAGCATCAGCAGCACAGCCAGAGCACCACAGCAGAACGCAGCCGCATGGCCGACGTGCACGCCGATCAGAGTCACTGCCCAGACCGCTACGGCAGAGGGCACCAGGCGGAGATCCCGACGCATAGTCGACTTCGTCATGACCGCACCAGGTCTTTGAGTCGCTCATAGCGCGTCGGACCGATCCCGTCGACGTCCCGGAGGTCCTCCACCGAGGAGAAGCCCCCGTGTGCGGCTCGCCAATCGATGATGGCCTGTGCGGTGACGGGACCAACACCGGGAAGCGTGTCGAGCTGAGCTGCCGATGCGGTGTTCAGATCGAGCGGGGCGGCCCCCGCCGACACCTGGGCGGCCCCGCCGCTCACCGCACCCCCGATCACCCCGCCGTCGGCTCCGGCTCCGGGCGGTAGGGGCGCGTCGACATGGATCTGCTCGCCGTCGGCCAGAGAGCGCGCGAGATTCACCGTGTCGAGATCGGCATCGGGATGTGCGCCGCCCGCCGCCTCGATCGCGTCGGCCACCCGGGCAGGCGCGGTCAACGTGACGAGCCCCGGAACGCCCACCCGGCCGACCACGCTCACCACGAGCTCGGCGGGCTCCGGTGTGGCGCTCGTCGAGATCGCGGCCGCCTGCGGCGAGGCACCGCCGTCGGTCGCGTCGTCGACCGAGGCCAAGGGCAGGGCGGGCAGCCGTTCCTCCGACGACGTGGGCCGCCACAACAGCCCGACCAGGACGACGGCCACGGCGATCACCGCGACGAGCCCCACCGCGAGCGCACCCGAACGGCCCGGGTCGAGCCTGGCGGATCCGATGGCCGCGGGCACCCAGCGTCGGACGAGCCTGCCCGGTCTCGACGGTGCGGCAGGGGACTCGACCGGGGCGACCGGGCCGAATCCCGGCGGGCCCGCGCCGCTGCGGTGTCTGCCGCCCGTGACCGGCCTGCGGGCCGGCACCACACCGAGTCGCGCCGCGTCGGGTCGGGAAGAACCCGGCCGGCCCTCCGCCGCTCCGTCCGCCGGGGTGTCCGCACAGTCTTCGCCCGTGACGATGACATCGAGTCGTCGTCGAGGTGCGGCACTGGTCGGCCTGCGTGCCATCGTCGTCACAGCCATGGACGCACCGTATGGAGCAGAGGGGCGGACAGGAGTGGCGACAAGATCAAGATGTGGATGGACGAGGCGATGTGGACAACTCGCCGGGGCGACACGCACACACGGTCAGGCCGGCGGGATCGGGGCGTAATGTCGAAGGCTTGGGATCAGCCCGCGCCGTCGGGGCCACCGGGGAGGACGACGGCGCCGAGCACGCCCGGCCCGGTATGCGCACCCACCACCGCGCCGAGTTCCGAGATCAGACACGCACGACAGCCGGGCACCCGTTCCTCGATCCTCGCCGCCAGCTCCACGGCACGTTCCGGAGCGTCGAGATGGTGAACGGCGACACCCGTCTGCCCCGGCCCCGCCGCCTCGGCGACGTGATCGACCAGTCGGCTCAGCGCCCGCGTCGAGGTGCGAACCTTCTCCAGCGGCACGATCCGCCCGTCGTCGACGTGCAGCAGGGGACGCACGGCCAGCGCGGTGCCCACGAACGCCGCGGCCGTGCCGATGCGGCCACCACGCCGCAGGTGTTCCAGAGTGTCCAGGCAGAAGAACGTCCTCGTGCGGGCGGCCGTCCGTTCGGCGACGCGTGCCACCTCGCCGCCCGTCGCGCCCGACCGTGCCGCGTCGGCCGCCACGAGGACGGCGAAGCCGAGGCCCATCCCGGTGGACCGAGAGTCGATCACCTGCACGCGATCGGAACCGACCTCCTCGGCCGCGAACCAGGCCGCGTCCCAGGTTCCGGAGAGTTCTGAGGACAGATGGATGGAGACGATCTCCTTCGCCCCGTCGCGCAGCAGTTCGCGATAGACGGCGGCGAACTCGACGGGAGTTGCGCGGGAGGTCGTCACCTGGCGATGTGCTCGCAGGTCGGCGGCGAGCTCGGCCGCGCCCATGTCCACGCCGTCCCGCAGCGATCGACCATCCACCAGCACGTGCAGCGGCACCACCCGCACACCCCTGCGCTCCGCGAAACCCTCGGGCAGGTAGGCGGTGGAATCGGTCACGACGGCCACGGTCACGGTGCGGCCTATCCCAGGGCTCGCTGAGCAGTCGGCGGGCTGCCGCCGTGATCAGGCGCGCACGCGACGTCGATCGGCCGCGCGCCGACGGCGTCGTCCAGCCGGACGGCACGGTCACGACCGGCGGTCGCGGTCAGCAGCTCCGCCACGGCGACACCCACGTCCTGGTGGGCCTGCCAACCCCAGTGCAGCCCGTCGGGGTTGCCCGATCCTGCGTCGAGGTGGCCTCGCACCAGCGTGGGGAGGTCGATCAGCGGGGTGTCGGTGCGTGCCCCCCAGCTCCGGACCGCCGCGACCGCCCGCGCATGCCCGGTGTGGACCAGGGCGTACTCGGCCGCCCGATGCACCGAGGGGAGCATCGCGATCACCGGCAGGTCCGGACGCAGCGCGGCGATCGCCGCCCGGCAGTCCTCCAGGTAGCGCACCGTCAATCGCGGCGGAAGCGCCACCGGTCTGCCGTCCAGCATCCGGACCAGGCTCGGCTGCAGCCGCCGGTAGCCCGCACGGACTCGACGTCGCAGGCCGTCGGGGCGCAGATACCGCATCGCCTCCCGCAGCGCGGTCGGCAGTGGTGAGGGGAGAGTGTCCATGCTGCCCACGGCGAGGATCACCGCCCGCGTCCGCGGGAGCGCCGCCCAGCACCTCGGGTCGCGGGTCAGTGCCCACCAGGCGTCCCGTGCCGTCCACCCGAGTCCCGCGATCAGCTCGGTGGTCGCCCCGAAACGCGCAGCGGCGACGTTCGGCCACAGCCTCGCCTCGTCGGACGGATGCGGCCCGCGTGGTCCGTGGAAGGCGAGGGAGTCACCCAGCACCAGCAGAGTTCCCCTCGCCGGCTCCACCCGACTCACTCGACGACACCCGTGTTGTACTGGCGCAGCCGCCACTGCATGCCGTCGCTCAGCCGTCGTTCCAGCACCGTCCAGTGACAGTTGCCGACGCCGACGAGCAGCCGCCACTCGGCCGGGTTCAGGCCCAGCAACCTGCCGGTGAGCGCGACGATCAGGCCGCCGTGGGCACACAGCATGGCGGTCCCGTCGTGTTCCGCGTCGAGTTCCGCCACGACGATCTCGGCCCGGTCGGCGACCTCGACTCGGCTCTCGCCGCCCGGCGGGCGCCACCGGGGGTCCTCACGCCAGCGCGTCAGGGCGCCGGGCCAGCCCTCCTCCACCTCGATGCCGCTCAAGCCCTGCCAGTCACCCAGGTGCGTCTCGCGCAACCTGATGTCGACCCGCATGTCGATGCCGGTGATGGCGTGGAACGCCGCGGCCGTGTCCGCGGCGCGCCGCAGATCGGAGGTCACCACGATCGCGGGCTCGAAACGAACCAGCGCAGGCGCCGCCCGGCGGGCCTGGGCACGCCCCGTCTCGGTGAGCCGGGTGTCGAGATGTCCCTGCAGCCTTCCCGAGGCGTTGTGGTCGGTCTCGCCATGCCGCCAGAGCACGAGTCGTGACAGCGTCACGCCCGGTCTTCCCCGGTGTCGGCCGTCGACTCGGCGTCCCGCGTCGTCGAGTCCGCCGCCTCACCGGCGGGCCCGTCGTCGAACGGCACCCGAGGGCAGTCCTTCCACAACCGTTCCAGCCCGTAGAAGGCGCGCTCCTCCGCGTGCTGGACGTGCACGACGACATCGACGAAGTCCAACAGCACCCAGCGTCCTTCGCGGGCGCCCTCCCGGCGCACCGGCTTCACGCCCACGGCCCGGAGCTTCTCCTCGATGCCGTCGACGATGGCCGACACCTGGCGCTCGTTGGGCGCCGAGGCGATCACGAAGCAATCGGTGATGACAAGCTGATCGGACACGTCCAGCACCACGATCTCGTGGGCCTTCTTGTCCGCCGCCGCACGGGCGGCGACGAGCGCCGTCTCGCGCGCCTCGTCGGTCGCAACCACAGTTCTCCCTCCGCGGCGGGCACACTCGTCGCCCGCTCGAATGCCTGAGCGTACCGGTGTGGCACGCCGCGCCGACGCGCCGAGAAGGCCCGCCGACGTGCCCCGGCCCTCGGCGGATCACGATGGCGGGATCAGCCCTGGTACAGGCTCCGTTTGGAGATGTACTGAACGACTCCGTCGGGTACGAGGTACCAGACCGGCATGCCGTCCGCCACGCGTGTGCGGCAGTCCGTGGAGGAGATCGCCATCGCGGGGACCTCGATGAGCGTGACCGATCCCGCAGGCAGGTGGTGGTCCACCAACTGGTAACCGGGCCGGGTGACGCCGACGAAGTGAGCGAGGGCGAACAACTCCTCGACACGACGCCACGACAGGATCTGTTCCAGAGCGTCGGCGCCGGTGATGAAGAACAGCTCGGCGTCCGGGTGCCGGTGCTGGAGGTCCTTGAGGGTGTCGACGGTGAAGGTCGGCCCGCTGCGGTCGATGTCGACGCGGCTCACCGAGAAACGCGGATTCGACGCCGTCGCGATGACCGTCATCAGATAACGGTCCTCGGCCGCGCTGATGGTCTGGTCATCCTTCTGCCACGGTCTCCCGGTGGGGACGAACACCACCTCGTCCAGCTGGAAGCGCGCCTGCACCTCGCTGGCGACCACCAGGTGGCCGTGATGAATGGGATCGAAGGTGCCGCCCATCACACCGACACGTCGACGCACAGGACGCACTGCCGAGCTCACCGCCGTCGTTTCGGCCACGAGCGGGCAGCTTACCGGTCGGTGTGACGGGCAGCGGCCGTATCCGACTCAGTCCGTCGGCGCGAGGACCTTCCCGCCCACAACCTCACGTACCAGGATCGCCTCGACGGGGCAGCTCTCCGCCGCGTCGATCACCTCGTCGTGGGCATCGATCTCCTCGGCGACGGCACTGGCCGCCGCGCCCTCCAGCCGGAAGTGGTCCGGCGCGGTGCCCGTGCACATTCCCGAACCGACGCACACACCCTGGTTGACGTCGATCTTCCAGCGACTCATGACGTGATCCTCCCTACCAACCGATCGGCAGGCCGCGAAGCCCCCGGATCAGCATCCCGCTCTTCCATTGGAGAGCATCCTCCTCGACGCCGAATCGAGAAGCCCCGGCATCCTCCGCGGCATCGTCTCCAGCGCGACCTGAAGCCCCATTCTCGCCAACTGCGAACCGGGCCAGTGATGGCTGCCGCACCCGCAGCCGAGATGCGGGTTCGACTCACGAGCCACGTCCATGTCATCGCATCCGCGACGGCGGCTCCTCCATGTTCGCCGAGGACAGCGCCATCAGGACGGCCGCCCCCGCGCCGAGCTGGACGTCCTCCCGTGCGTAACGGGCGGCGGGCACGGTGGAGGGGACACCACAACGGCTCTTCGACGGTCGACGCCGATCAGAGACGGCTCGGCACGCAGCCGCTCCGGCAGCCCCGGCTTCGGGAACAGCAGACACAGGAAACCGGGAATCGGGGTGGCGACGGTCTCGTGTCCCGCCGTGAGGAGGCCCCCCACAGCACCGTCTCGTCGTCGATGAACGGGCCGTCGCCGTCCCTTGACCGGACCGTCGACCCCAACAGGTCGTCGGTCGGATCGCGACGACGGCGAGCGACCGACTCCGTCGGATCGTTCTGCATGGAGATCCGCTGCCGTCGCACCTCCTCGACAGGGGCTCCAGTGGTGGCCGGCGACGTGGGCACCCAGGTCGTCAACAGACCCCGATCCTCGACCGGCCCGCCCGTCAGCTCACGGATCACGGCGATCGGAACCGGCAGGGAGAAGTGTTCGGCCAGGTGGACAAGCGGATCACGCCGCGGCATCTCCCCGATGAGCCGCTCGGCGGTCTCCTGCGCACGAGCCGCAGCTGTCGAACACGCCTGCTGGTGAGTGCCTCGCCCGCCAGCGCACGCACCCGGGTGCGGTGGGGCGGGTCCAGGGCCATGATGCCCACGTCGTTCCGATGTCTGCCGAGCCTCGGATGGTCACGGCCCACGGCGGCGGCACGACTGAACCGGGGCCCGGCCAGGACCGTCCTCGCGTCGTCGTGCCGTCGCGAGCCGGCCGTCCTCGCCGAACGGCAGGCTCACCAGGGAGGGGTTCGGTGGTGCACAGCACCGCGTGGACCGGGTCGAGCACCAGCCGTCGACTCTCCTCGGAGGGCAAGACCTGACCTCGTGGGGTCATCGTTCGCCGAATTCGCCACTCACGGTGTCTGTCCACCCCCGGACAGCACCGAGAGCAGCAAGACGACTCGGTGAATACGCTCCTTCGGGCGGACCGCCCGGCGCGACGGTCCCCGCCGTCGCCTCAGGACCTGGGCCGGACCTGCCCGTCGCCCCAGACCACCCACTTCGTCGAGGTCAGCTCCGGGAGCCCCATCGGTCCCCTGGCGTGCAGTTTCTGGGTGGAGATGCCGATCTCGGCCCCCATGCCCAGCTCCGCGCCGTCGGTGAACCCCGTGGAGGCGTTGACCACCACCGCCGCGGCGTCGACCCTGGCGACGAACCGGCGAGCGGCACGGAGATCGGTCGTGACGACGGCCTCGGTGTGACCCGAGCCGTGCCGGGCGATGTGCTCGACCGCCTCGTCCAAGGAGTCGACGACCTTCACCGCCAGGTCCATCGAGAGGTACTCGGTGTCCCAGTCCGCCTCGACGGCGGGCACCGACTCCGAGAGCAGACCGGCCGCGACGGTGTCGGCGTGCAGGACGACCTCGGCGGCACGCAGCTTCGCACCCACCATCGGCAGGAACGCCTGGGCGACCTCCCGGTGCACCAGCAGCGTCTCCGCCGCGTTGCAGACGCTGGGGCGGCGCGTCTTGGAGTTCAGCACTATCCGGACCGCCTGATCGAGGTCGGCCGCGGCGTCCACGTAGACGTGGCAGTTCCCGACCCCCGTCTCGACGGTCGGCACGGTGGCCTGTTCCACCACGGCGGCGATGAGACCCGCCCCACCGCGTGGGATGACCAGGTCCACCAGGCCGCGAGCGGTGATCAGGTGGCGGACCGACGCCCGATCGTGGCACGGCAGAAGCTGGACGGCGTCCGCGGGCAGGCCGGCGGCGTCGAGCACGTCACGCAGGATCGCGACGAGCGCGGCGTTGGACCGCTCGGCGGAGGACGATCCACGCAACAGGACCGCGTTACCCGACTTCACAGCGAGCCCGGCGGCGTCCACCGTCACGTTCGGCCTGCCCTCGTACACCATGCCCAGCACGCCGAGCGGAACGCGAAGCTGACGCAGTTCCAGGCCGTTGGGCAGCACGCCGCCACGCACCACCTCGCCCACCGGGTCGGGCAGCTCGGCGATGTCCCGAAGACCCTGGGCTACCGTCGCCAGTCGCTCCTCGGTCAGCGTCAGCCGGTCCACGAGGTTCGCGGACATGTCGTTCTCCCGGGCGGCCGCCTGATCCACCTCGTTCGCGGCGAGAACCTCCGGGGCATGGTCCGCCAGAGCCTGCGCCATCGCCACGAGCACGGTGTCCTTCTCCGCGCTCGCCACCAGGCCCATGTCGACGGCTGCCGCCCTGGCTCGCCGGGCCGCGTCCAGAACCTCGGCACGCAGCGCCTCATCCGTGTCCGCGTCGGCGGCCGGGGCCGGGCCGCTCGCCGACTGCTCGGCGGAGGAGCGAGCTGCGGCGGCGTTCGCGGCGGCGTCCTCGGAGAACCGCTCACCCATCGTCGTGCTGGTCATCTGCCCAGCGTAGAGCCTTCGCATCACCGGCATCGAGTGACTTCTCGACGCCCGGTCGAAGGCGCGACGGCGGGCTGCGGTATGCCTGACACCGTGGACGAGCAGGGGTTGCGAGAACTGGCCGAGGAGCGGTTGCGCGCGTTGGCGGGCCCGCACGCACGATTGCGCGAAGACCAGTGGGCCGCGATCAGTGCGCTGGTGGTGGACCGCAGGCGGGCGCTGGTCGTGCAGCGCACCGGATGGGGGAAGTCGGCCGTCTACTTCGTGGCGACCTCGCTGCTCCGCGAACTCGGCGAAGGCCCGACGATCATCGTGTCGCCGCTGCTGGCGTTGATGCGCAATCAGGTGGAGGCCGCCGCCCGCGCGGGCGTGCACGCCGCGACGATCAACTCGGCCAACGTCACCGAGTGGGAGGCCGTGCAGGACTCGGTCGCCGCAGGCGAGGTCGACGTGCTGCTGGTCAGTCCCGAGCGCCTGAACAACCCCGACTTCCGCGACACCGTGCTGCCTGCTCTGACCGAGAGCGCGGGCCTGCTCGTCGTCGACGAGGCACACTGCGTCTCGGACTGGGGTCACGACTTCCGGCCGGACTACCGCAGGCTGCGGACACTGCTCACGGAACTCCCCGAGGGAGTCCCGGTGCTGGCGACGACGGCGACGGCCAACGATCGGGTCGTGCACGACGTCACCGAGCAGCTCGGAATGGGGCAGGCCGACGCGCAGACGCTCGTGCTGCGGGGTCCGCTGGACCGGGAGAGCCTGCACCTGGGTGTGCTGCGGCTGCCGAGCGCCGAGGCCCGGCTCGGCTGGCTCGCCGAGAACCTACCGCGGCTCACCGGCTCGGGGATCGTCTACACGCTGACCGTCGCCACCGCCGACGAGGTGGCCGCCTATCTGCGTGAACGCGGACACGAGGTCGTCGCCTACACCGGGCGCACCGAAGCGACCGAACGGGAGCAGATCGAGTCGGACCTGCTGGCCAACCGGGTCAAGGCGGTGATCGCGACGTCCGCTCTGGGCATGGGGTTCGACAAGTCCGACCTCGGCTTCGTCCTCCATCTGGGTGCACCCGCATCCCCCATCTCGTACTACCAGCAGATCGGCCGGGCCGGCCGTGGCGTGGCCCGCGCCGACGTGCTGCTGCTGCCCGGACGGGAGGACGCCGAGATCTGGCGCTACTTCGCCTCACTGGCATTCCCGCCCGAATCGGTCGTCACCGAGGTGCTCGCCGTGCTGAACGCCGCGGAGCGCCCGCTGTCGACCTCGGCCCTGGAGCCCAGGGTCGAGCTGTCCAGGAACCGGCTGGAGGTCGTGCTCAAGGTCCTCGACGTCGACGGCGCGGTACGGCGGGTACGCGGCGGCTGGGAGGGGACGGGCGAGTCCTGGACCTATGATGCCACGCGATACCAGCGCATCGAGCAGGCCCGACAGGCCGAGCAGCAGGCGATGCTCGACTACCTCGACTCGACGAGGTGTCGGATGGAGTTCCTCCGCGTCCAGCTCGACGATCCGGCCGCGGCGCCCTGCGGCCGGTGTGACAACTGCACCGGCACACGCTGGTCGGGCGCGGTGTCGGCCGCCGAGGAGAGCGCGGCGGGCGAACGCCTGCGCAGGCCCGGTGTGGAGATCGGCACGCGCAGGCAGTGGCCCGCCGGGATGCCCTCGTTGGGCGTCGAGGCCGTCGGCAGGATCGACGCGGGACAGGCCGCCGAGCCGGGACGGGCCCTGGGCAGGCTCACCGACATCGGCTGGGGAACGCGGCTGCGTGAACTGCTCGCGCCGGGTGTCAGGGACGATCGACCGGTGCCCGAGGACATCGTCGCGGCCTGTGTCTCGGTGCTGGCGTCCTGGGACTGGGCACGGCGACCGGTGGGGATCGTCGCCGTGGGCTCCCGCACACGGACTCGGCTCATCCGCGGCCTCGCCGAGCGCATCGGCGCACTCGGCAGACTGCCCATCCTCGGAGAGGTCTCCGCGGTCGGAGAGGCTCCGCGTCGAGCCAACAGCGCACAGCGGGTCGCCGGTCTGTGGGACGCCTTCGCGGTGCGAGAACCCCTGGCGGCCAGGCTCGCCGCCGTCGACGGTCCCGTGCTGCTGATCGACGACCGGGTCGACACCGGCTGGACCATGACGATCACCGCGCGGCTGCTCCGACAGGCGGGAGCGCCCGCCGTCCTGCCCTTCGCCCTCGCCGTCACGAACTGAAGGGCAGACCCGGTCAGGCGGTGGATCGTCGTCCACGGCCCGCGTCGCGCGGCATCCTGCTCGCACCGTCGGCTCGGGTCGAGCCCGCGGGCGGACGCGGCAGGGCGCTCCGGCGGACGTCGCCGGTAGTGCGCCGCAGTCGGTGCGCCCCCACCCGTCGCGCCCGCGCGGGGCAGGCCCGGGCCTACGTCCAGGACCGCGGCAGGACTGTGCTACCCGGGTCCGGTACCGGCCCTCCGAGCGCGGTGCCCGGCTTCAGGCTCCGGCGCACCGAGGGGTGTGCCCGCGCCGAGGCGCACACCGCCCCTGGCGAATCCCGGCGGCCTCCGCGCGCAGAAGGTCCGCGACGCGAGGCGGTCTCCCGTTAGGTTCGGCAGTCCGGTCGATCACTCGGCCTCGGCCGTCGCCGCTCGGGCGGTGTCGGGCGTGGACTCGCTCTTCGTCGCGGCCGCGGCGGCACGACTCGGCACGCTGTCAAGGCTCTGCACGACTGGTGTGGCGCCTGGCTCCGCGTCCGCCCGCGGCTCGGCCGGAACATGCTGACTCACGACCTCGCGCGGCGGCACACCCGTCGATTCCGCGTCCCGGCCCCCGGCCGCGTCGGCGGCCCGACCAGGCTCCGCGGCGGTGACGGACGTCGTCGATCCGGTCGATCCAGCCATGTCGGCCCGCACCGACTCCGGAGACCGAGCGGCCGCCGCCGTGCCGGCGCCGACGCTCGCCGCGTCGAACACCCGGATCGGTCCGGTTGTCGGGGTCGCCTCCTCCGTCCCCCTCGGGACGGCGAATCCGCGAGGCTGCCCGGGGGGACCGTCGAAGCGACGCAGCGTGATCCGACCTTGCAGTCCCGACGGGAAGGCGAGGGCCGCGAGCACGACGGCGGGCAGGGCGAAGCTCACGCCGAGCGACACCGGGTCGACAGGCGCCGCATCGAGGATGACGACCCAGACGACGAGCTCGACCAGTCCGATCATCAGGAACACCACGGCGGCGATCAACGCGGTGACACGACCTCGGTGAGGGTCCCGGCGCAGGACGGCGTGGGCCGTCAACGACCAGACGATCAGGGTCATCGTCGTGATCAGGCTCAGCACCTGTGCGCCACGCTGGGACTCGACGTCGAGGAAGACGATGACGCCGTAGGTGAATCCGGCCACGCCGGTGACGGCGATCAGCTCCAACGCTCGCGACGCCACGCCGAGCCGCAGGGCGTCGGGCGCGGTCTGGTTCATGGTCCTGACCACCCCCGGCGCGGCGGCGAGCGCGGCGGCCGCGGGCCAGAAGACCAGACCGCTCAGCGGGCGGTAGATCGACTCGACGGCTGGAGCGAACAGCATCGCCGCCGCCACCGTCGCACCCAGCCACATCACGACGCGGCGCCATCCGAGGTCGCCCATGACCATCCCGGCGAACGGCGGCACCGTGAACACGATCATGACCACCAGCAGCGACGCCAGGCCGGTCATCGTCGCCGTCGGCACCCCACTCGACACATCGATCAATCCGAGCACGGTGCTCAGCAGCAGGCACAGGACGATCAGCGTCGCGACCGCGACCGCGGCGATCCGCCACGCCTCGTCCACACCGCGCGGCACCCTGGACAGCTCCGCGACGCGAGGGGCCGCGGCCAGCAGCACACCGGCCAGACCGACGCCCAGTCCCGCGCCGAACCCGCCCGCCGTGCCTGAACCGAGCACCAGCCCGTCGATCGAGACAAGACTTTCAGGGACTCGGCCCACCACGATGTCGACGACCAGAGTCGTCACGACCACGGCCAGGTACGGCAGCGCGAACGACGCCCGCAACAGCCAGGTACGCAGCAGGTCGGCTCGCCCGGACAACGCTCCGGAACGGAGGATGTACGGCACGGCGGGCGAGAAGAGCGCGAGTATCGCGGCCAGCACCACGTCGATCCGCTCCGCGGCCAGGCTGTGCCCGTCCCACGGCAGAACCAACGACACGAGGATGAGGACCACCGCGACGCCGTCCCGGACTCGGTCCGACAGCGGGATACGAGGATAGGTCACAGGCACACCGGATCGGCTCGTGTCGAGCCCCCGCCGCGCGTCGCCTGCCTGCGGCCGTCCCGCGACGGGCGGCGGGATCACTCCGCCGGATCGAGCCCGCGCGCAGTCGACGCAGCGGCTCCCACCTGCCGTCGCCCGCCCACAGCCGTCACACACGTTCACGGTCTTCCCCTGTCCGCTCGTTCGCGGGGCGAGCGCAGGCCCGCCCCTGAGCCTCCTCCGGGTGTCGACGTGTCGTCCACCGACACTCTCGGTCACCGGACGCCGCCCATTCTGGCCCTGCCGACCGGACGTCTCGTCGTCGGGATCACCAAGGATGCGGTCGACGGCCGAGGCGACCGCATGCCGGGGGTCGGCAGCGATGTCGTCGAGGGCGTCGGCCTGGCGGAAGTCCTCGGAGCCGCCCGTGCGGTTCCGGGGTGGCGGCGGTCAGTGCACGACGACGAGGTCGTCGGCATGCACGACCTCTCGGCGGAACTCGGCGGGCAGATCACGACTCGAGCGGCCGATCAGCTCCGGAAGCTCAGCCGCGTCGTAGGCGACGACCCCGCGGGCCACGACCCGCTCGGTCGCGTCCACCAACTCCACGACGTCGCCTGCGTGGAATTCGTCCGTCGTCCCGGTGATGCCTGCCGCGAGCAACGACCGGCGACGCTGCGTGACCGCCTCCACCGCGCCGTCGTCCAGTCGCAGTCGCCCGGTCGCGCTGGCGGCATGGCCGAGCCAGAAACGGCGGGCGGACAGTCGAGGACCGGTGACGGCGAAGGCCGTGCCCACGTCGGCGGGGCCCAGTGCCCGCACCGCCGCGTCGGCGCCTGCCAGCAGTACCGGAATGCCCGCGGACGACGCCAGACGTGCCGCGGCGAGCTTGGACGCCATTCCGCCGGTGCCCAGTCCGTCCACCCGACCCGCGCCGGCCCGCACCTCGTTCAGATCCGCGGCCCCCGCGACCTCGGTGATCCGGCGAGCCCCGCCGCGTCGGGGGTCGCCGTCGTACAACGCGTCCACGTCGGAGAGCAGCACCAGCGCGTCGGCACCGACGAGGTGTGCGGCCAGCGCGGCCAGCCGATCGTTGTCGCCGAAACGGATCTCGTCGGTCGCGACCGTGTCGTTCTCGTTGACGACCGGCACCACACCGAGCGCCAGCAGCCGTTCGAACGTGCGTTGAGCGTTGCGGTAGTGCGACCGGCGGACGACGTCGTCCGCGGTCAGAAGCACCTGGCCCACCACCCGTTGATGGCGGCCGAACGACGTGGCGTAGGCGTGGGCCAGCGCGAGTTGTCCCACGCCCGCGGCCGCCTGTTGTGTCGCCAGGTCCTTGGGTCTGCGCGCCAGTGCGAGCGGCGCGAGCCCGGCCGCGATGGCGCCGGAGGACACCAGAACCAGCTGACCGCCGCGCGCGCAGCGCTCCGCGACCGCGTCGACCACCGCGTCCAGCCGTGCCGTGTCCAACCCGCCCGCGGCGGTGGTGAGCGAGGAGGAGCCGACCTTGACGACGAGTCTGCGCGCCGCACCGACTCGCCGTCGAGTCTCCGACCGCTCCTCCGCGCCACCGCTCATCCCGTCGTGTCCTCCACGTCGATCCCGCGCCGCAACCGCGAGGCGGCCTTTCGTTCCTTCGCGGGCACTCGGTCGTTGCGTTCCAACCGCCGGTCGGTTCCCCGGCCGGTCATGGCCGTCGTCACTCCCGCCGGAGTGCTGGGCTCCCAGTCGAAGGTGAGTCCGCCGATGGTCACCGACGCACCGGGCTCGGCACCCAGTGCCGCGAGCTTGTCCTCGACGCCGAGGCGGGCCAGCCGGTCGGCGAGATACCCCACGGCCTCGTCGTTGTTGAAATCGGTCTGCAACACCCATCGCTCCGGACGGTCACCGCGGACCACGAAGGCACCCGGCTCGGCGGGATTCGGCGTGACCGTGAACCCGCTGTCGTCGACGGCGGTGGGGCGCAGCACGAGACGGGTCGCCTCCGGGACGGGCTGGGCGGCCCGGTATTCGGCCACGATCGTGCCGAGAGCGAAGGTCAGCTCGCGAAGTCCCTCTCGGGTGGCGGTGGAGACCGGGAACACCCGAAGCCCCCGCTCCTCCAGGTCGGGACGGACCATGTCGGCCAGCTCCCGGGCCTCGAAGACGTCGATCTTGTTGAGCACGACGATCCTGGGACGGTCCGCCAGATTCCCGCCGAGCGAGGGCGTGTAGCGGGCCAGCTCCTCCTCCAGCGCCTCCAGATCGGAGACCGGATCGCGACCCGGTTCCTCCGTCGCACAGTCCAGCACGTGGACCAGCACCGCACACCGCTCGATGTGCCGAAGGAAGTCGAGCCCGAGCCCCTTGCCCTGGCTGGCTCCCGGGATGAGCCCCGGCACGTCGGCCATGGTGAACACGGTCTCGCCCGCCGTGATCACCCCCAGGTTCGGCACCAGGGTCGTGAACGGATAGTCCGCGATCTTGGGACGGGCGGCGGAGAGCACGGCGATCAGGGAGGACTTGCCCGCCGAGGGGAAGCCGAGCAGACCGACGTCGGCCACCGACTTGAGCTCGAGAACGAGATCGCGTTCCTCGCCGGGCTCGCCCAACAGCGCGAAACCCGGAGCCCTGCGAGCCTTGGACGCCAGCGCGGCGTTGCCCAGCCCGCCCCGGCCGCCCTGCGCCGCGACGAGACGGGTCCCGTCACCGGTGAGATCGGCCAGCACGTTGCCGTCGGTGTCGGTGACGACCGTGCCGTCGGGCACGCGCAGCTCCAGGTCGACACCGGTCGCGCCGTCCCGATTGCTGCCCTGGCCTTGACGACCGTTGGTGGCGTGGGCGTTAGGCCGGTAGTGGAAGTCCAACAGCGTGTGCACGTTGGAATCGACGACGAGGACGACGTCACCGCCGCGCCCGCCGTTACCGCCGTCCGGGCCGCCCAGCGGCTTGAACTTCTCGCGGTGCACGGAGGCACAGCCGTTGCCGCCGTTGCCCGCGGCCACATGGATCACCACGCGGTCGACGAAACGAGACACGGCGGTACTCCTTCCCTGAGTCTTTCGGCCCAGGGATTCACCGGGCCGAGACGACACAGGGCGAGGGGCGGGCCGGAACTCCTGGCCCGCCCCTCGCCCGGGGTCGTTGACGTCGTCTGCGGCGGGACTCAGCCCTGCGCCGGGACGATGTTGACGGTCTTACGACCACGCTTGCTGCCGAACTCCACCGACCCGGCGGACAGTGCGAACAGCGTGTCGTCGTTGCCTCGGCCGACGTTCACACCGGGGTGGAACTTGGTGCCCCGCTGGCGCACCAGGATCTCACCCGCGCTGACGACCTGACCGCCGAAGCGCTTCACACCGAGCCGCTGGGCGTTGGAGTCGCGGCCGTTCCGGGAGCTGGATGCGCCCTTCTTGTGTGCCATGGCTGCTCAGGTCCTCACTTGTCGGAGATGCCGGTGACCTCGACGCGGGTCAGCTTCTGCCGGTGACCCTGCCGCTTGTGGTAGCCGGTCTTGTTCTTGAACTTGTGGATGCGGATCTTGGGGCCCTTGGACTGCTCGACGACCTTGCCGGTCACCGAGAACTTCTCCAGAGCGGTCGCGTCGTGCGTGATGTCGTTGCCATCGACGACGAGCAGCGCCGGGAAGTTGACCTCGGTGCCCGGCTCGCCCTCAAGCTTCTCGACCTCGACGACGTCGCCGACAGCCACCTTGTACTGCTTGCCGCCGGTCTTGACGATCGCGTACATCAGGACGGAAGTCTCCTGCTACTCGACGATGATGGACGGCGTGCGAACACAGAAGAACAAAGCGGATTTCTGTGTGACCTCGCACTGCTGGGTCAGCCCGGACGGGCGACCGGCGCTCAGATTACGTGCCCGCCGGGCAGAGGGTCAAACCGGGGTGGCGTCCGCTGCGGCGGACCCCGGCCCACGGCCAGCACGAAGAAGGCGTTCTGCCTGGTCACGGTGCCGATGAGCGAGCAGAAGTCCGGGCGATCCCGCCGGCTCGGCGTGCCGCAGTCCGATGCTGCGGTCGATGTGCTCGAGCGCGAGAGCCGCCGCGCGCGTCTCGGTCCACGGGCCCGGTTCGTCGGACAGCTCGGCGCCGAGGTCCGGCTGGACGAGCAGCGCCGTGCCCCCATGCAGGAGGCAGCGAGCCAGACCGGCGTCCTCGCCGATCCCCTCGAAGAGATCCCGGGCCGCGCGCCAGCGGCGGCAGGCGTAGGCCCGGTCGCCGAGCCGCCACTCGGCGACTCCGCCGAGCTCCACCGCGTGGGCCTCCGCCGAATGGTCCTCGAGCTGTCTGGCCAGCCATTCCGCCTCGGTGAAATGGTGACGGGCGTGCTGCGGCTCGCCGAGACGCAGGCACAGCACACCCAGGTTGATCCGGACGCCGATCCAGGCGTGCAGGTCGGAGGCGGGCAGGCGCTCGACGGCGTCGCGGAGGCAGCTCTCCGCCTCCTGTAGGGCGTCATCCTCCTGATGGGCCGACAGCTTCCCGTCGACCCTGCCGTGCTCCGCCTCACGGAGGCGCAGTACGGCCCAGGCGTTGTTCTCTCGCCCGGAGAGCGACCCCGAGTCCGTCATGCTGATCGCGCCGAGTTCCTCCTCGGCTCGCTCGCCGTACCCGTCGAGTCGCAGCGCGGCGGCCCGGGTGATCCTCGCGAGGCCGCGCAGCTCGGCGTCCGGCCGCCCGGCCGCCCGACGAGCCGTCCGTCTCGACCATCCGTCGAGACCGCCGCCCCGCCGTCGAACGGCTCGTTCGCAGCCCTCCTCCATCGCGTCCGCGAGTCTCCTCAGGTCGGCGGTCCGCCGCTGCCGGACCAGCCAGGACTCCACCGCCCCCGCGATCACCGCGAGCCGGCGCCGTTCGGCCGCTCGCGCACCACCTCTGCTCAGCAGCTCGATCATTCGATCCGCCTCCGCGGCGAACCACTCCTCGGCCCCGCGTCTGCTGCCGGGGACGACCAGGTCGGCGGCGTGGAACTCGGCCCGCCGGGCATAGAAGCGGATCGCCGCGGCATCGGTGCCTCGGCCGTCCCCTCCTCCTCGACGGCCGGGGAGGACCCGACCCGGGCGGCCCGCGTGTGCGGAACCACCTGCCGCCTCGGTGGGCGCCACATCGGCGGGTCTGCGACGCCGCCACGAGCGCAGCGCAGCGACGCCGATCCACACGAGGGCGGCCGTGCAGGCACACGCGGCGACGATGATCGTCAGCGAGATCCGACTGTCTGGTCGAGCGAGGACGACCTCGGCGATCGCGGCCGAGAGGAGTCCCAGGGGCAGCCATGCCAGGATCTTGACGATCCGTTCCCGCACCTCGTCGTTGCCGCGAGGACCGTCGGGAAGACCGCTGCTGGGAGGACCGCCGTCGCCAAGGCCGTCGGCGCCGCGAATCTCGCCGCCGCCGGGCGCATCACCGCCCGCCACGGCGCCGCACCCCCGTCAGCCCTCGGACGGCCGTCCGCCAACCCGCCGCGAGCACGACCAACGGCACGATGAGCGAGAACACCGCCGCCGCCGCGATCGGACCCGCCGAGGTGTGGAACCAGCGGGTCTCGCCCCACAGCAGCAGCGTCAGCGGCGAGGCGGGCGATCCGCCCAGCAGCAGCCCCAGCACCAGATCGTTCCAGACCAGGACGAACTCGAGGACCGCCACGGCCACGACGGCGTCCCAGTGTCGTCGGACGAGTCCTAACCCGCCGGTCCGCCTGCCGTCCGCCGCGGCCGCCCGTCGATCAGGTGCCGAGGACGTCGTGAGGAAGGCCCCGCGCATCAGCAGGATCGCGAACGGCAGTCCGGCCGCCGTGTGCGCGAGGATCAAGGCGAGGTTGAGCGAGGTCCCGGTCAGGTTGGTGGCGGCGAGCCACTCCGACATCGGCGCGGCGTACAGCTGCACGGGCGCCACGGCGAGCAGCGCAAGCACGATCACGGCGGCGCTGACCAGGCGTGGCCCCACTCCGCTCCAGGCAAGAGCGTGCCCCACCGAGCCCGCGATCACCGCAACCAGCAGCGCGGTGGTCCCCGCCATGAACAGACTCGAGCCGAGCGCGCCGACCAGTCCGTTGTCCAGCGCACCGCGGAACGAGTCGGCTCCCAGACCCTGGACGCCGCCCGCCCAGAATCCCGCCGCGGCGGCGTCGGCGGGTGCCCGCAAGGCGGTCCCGACGAGCACGATCAACGGAGTCAGCCAGATCAGTCCCAACAGGCCGAGCAGGACCGCGACCGACCGGCGCAGCAGGGTCCGCTGCCGCATCGGCGGACCGATCAGCGGCACCCGCTCGGCGGGAGCAGGCATCGGAAGGATCACGCTGGTCACACCACGCGCCCGCCGCACCCCCCACACCGCGGCGAGCGCGACCACGGCGACCATGCCGAACAACAGGGTGGCCATCGCCGCCCGCTCCCCCGGCGTCGCCTCCGGCGATCGCCACCAGAGCAGTGCACCGACCTCGACGTCCGGCTGAAGCGGGCCCGGGACCATGACCAGCACCAGGTCGAACAGACGCACCGCGGCGACCACCAGTGTCAACAGGACGACGGTGATCACCGGCCTCAGCAGCGGCACGATCAGTCGTGTCAAACGCTGTGCGGGGCGCAGTCCCTCCGCCTTCGCGATCCGCACCAGATCCGGAGGGATCGCGTTCAGCCGTGTCCGGAACAGCGAGACGGCGAAGCCGAGCCAGGCCCAGGTGAAGGCCAGGACAAGGGGAATCCAGATCACCTCGGCCCGGTACGGCTGCGGGCCCGGCCAGGCAGGCTCGATCGACGACTGCGGGATGATCAGACGGTGGTCGACGGGCTCGGTCGCCGCGGGCGGTCCGAGCGGGAGGACGAACCTGCCCCGGTCATCGGTCACCGTGTCCACCGGATCGGTTCCGGCGGCATCGGCACGCACCGTGACGCCGGGCAGCGGGCCCGCCTGGTCACGCAGGGTCCCGGTGATCCGGTCGGGCCCGGAGTCGTCCGATTCCGCACAGGCCGCGGTGTCGTGGGCGACAGGCTCCGGCGGGGCCGACGAGCCGACAGCCGACTGACCCGGTGTCGTGCGAGTGGTCAGCACTCGAAGGTCGACATGACAGCCCGCCCGATAGTTGAACGTCGTCACCAGATCGCCCTGGTCGTACAGGCGGGACTCCTCGGGGGCACGCTCGTCAGGCCGCGCGCCCTCGGCGGGGGCACGGTCGGCGAAAGCCTCGTAGCCTGCGACGGCGAGGGCACTGATGACGCCTCGGTCCGGATCGGGATCGATGAGCAGCCGGAAGGCCGCACCCGTCACCAGCATCGAGGCGGCGAGCGGGATGAGCAGTGGCAGGGTGAGCAGCCGCGAGGCTCCGCCGACGAACCGGCCGAGCGCGGCCACGATCAGCCCGAGCAGGGCGACGCCGACGGCCGCCACGGCCCAGAGCCCGCTGCGGAGCAACGCGGCACGCATCGCCGGGTCGGCCAGCACCGCGACGTAGTGCGACATGCCGACTCCGCCGGACGGCCAGTCCATGCGGACGCTGCGCCACACGGTCGTCAGGATCGACGCGACGAGCAGCAGGAACAGCAGCACCGCGACCGTGTTCGCCACCACGCGCAGTCCGGTGGCGGACAGGAAGTGCGCCCGTTGCGGCCGAGCCGCCACGCCGTGCAGCCGAGGTCCGGTGATGTCGCGTCCGGCCGTCTCGAATTCCACGTCGCCCACGTCGGGGACGGGTTCCGTCGCCGAGGGCGTCTTCGGGGCACGGTCCGCCGGTCCGGTGAAATCGCGTCGAGAGCCGGCATCCGACTCCGCCTGCTGTCGCGGGGCGAACAGAGCGGAGCCGTCGACGGGCCGCTCACCGCGCCCGGACGGTCGCTCGGGAGGGTCGTCGCCGCCTTGGACCGGCTCGGCCACGTGTCAGCCCGCCGGCGTTCGGGCGCCGCCGCGCACCGGCCGGTCCATCCGCTCGCCGAGTTCCCACGCGAGCCGGGCGACACGCCGCGCATCGGCGCCCTCGACCTCGCGCAGGAAACGCTGCAGCTCGCCCCACAGCCTGCTCCCGCGCGCACCGAGCTGATCGGAGAGATCGAAGAAGAGTCCGTCCGGCGGGTCGCGAACCTCACCCGCCAGCCGCGCGAGCCGCGGATGCCGGTAGCGGTTGTCCGGCAGGTCGGTCCGGAGCGACAGGAAGCCGCCCTCCCCCGCCCAGATCGCGGCGGCCTCGGCCCCCGCCAGCCATTCGACGAGATCCGTCGCCGCCTGTGGGGCCCGCGTGGTCACCACGGCGACGTCGCCGCCGATCACCAGTGGCGCGGGGCCGTCGGGCTCCGCCCGGGGAAAGGGGAAGAGGTCCCACTGCCAGCGCTGCCCGTGGGCGGTGGGACCGTGCTCGGCGATCACCGAGTAGACGAAGTCGGAGCCGGTCGTCATCACGGCCTCGCCTCTGGCGAAGACGTCGAGCACCGCTTCGTCGAGCTGGGTGGCCAGCGCCGACACCGCTCCGCCCGCCAGCGCGTACGGGGCGCCCCACATCGTCCCGACCCTGCGCAGCGCCTCTTGCACGCCGTCCTCGACCCAGCCGACACCGGTCTTCGTCAGGGCCCGATAGGCAGCGGAGTCGACGCCGAGGAGGACGTTCTCGAAGAAGTCGGTGAGCACCCAGCCGTCGGCAGCGCCCAGGGCGAGCGGTGTGCGACCTTCCTCGGTCAGCGTCGCGTTGAGCGTGATCCACTCCGCCCAGGTGGTAGGGACGGCGACACCGAGATCGGCCAGTGCCTGTGGTCGATACCAGACGCAGGACTTGTGCGCGATCTTGAAGGGCAGTCCGTACCGACGACCGTCGACCGACATCACCGCACGCCAGTCCTCCGGAGCCGCATCATCGTCGAACTCCAGGGGAAGCAGGCTGCCCGAGGCGACACCGGAACGCAGCAGGCCGGGCCTGGGAAGCATGATCACATCCGGGGCGCCCACCGGCCGCTCGCCGAGGGCCGCGGCGATGTCGTCGCCCATCGGCACGATCTCGGTGCCGACACCGTGCTGGTCGGAGAAGACGTCGAGGACTCGCCGGAACGATGCCAGTTCCCGTCCGCTCCAGGTCACCGCGACACGCAGGGACCCGGTGACCGCAGAGCAGCCGGCGATCGGACCGGTGCAGGCGAGAGCACCGAACGGCAGAGCCAGCGCGCCGAGCACGACGCGCCGGGAGACGCCGACTCGCCGGGCACCATCGGCGCCGCACGGCATCTCCCGCTTCACGAGGCCGCCTCACGACGTCGGGTGTGGCGCCGTCCGGATGCCCGTCGCCCCCGGCCCGGCGTGACGGGCTCGGCGGCGGACTCGGCAGGCGACGTGAGGTCGACGACGTCGACGGCGGCCACGAATCCGTCGAGCCGACGTCGATCGTCCGTGACGACCAGCAGCGCGACGCCGCTCCGGGCGGCTGCGGCGTCGAGTCGGCCTGCCCACCGGGGAAACCCTGTCCGGTCCTCCACGATGACGGCGGGACGCCGCCGGAACAACGCTCTGGCGAAGCCCGCCTGCTGGCGTTGGCCGGGAGTCGCCCGATGCGGATAGCGGTCCAGACTCATCAACAGGCCCGCACGCTCGGCGGCCGTGTCGGCCTCGTCGACGAGTCGAGGGGTCGCGCCGCCGCCTGCACGTAGGCGGCCGAAGACGATGTTCTCGCGAAGACTGAGATGTGGGAGCAGCCCGCCGTCGGCCGTGACGAGGCCGATCAGCGGCTGCGCCCCGTCGACGCCGGCGGCATCCGGTCGGGCCCTGGACCGGCCGCCGACGGTGACCCGACCGGCCCCACCATCTCCCGTTCCGACCACCGCGTCGGAGAATCGACGTAACGTCGCCGAATCCGGCAGGACCACACCCGCGAGTCCGCCGACGGCCACGGTGAGGCTCACCGAACGAGTCATTCCATCGACCCGAACGGCGTCGAGAGACAGACCAGCCCCCATCCGATACCCCCGCACGGCACAGTGTTCCGCATCACAGTGAGCATAACGCCCGATCGAGTACCGTGAATTCCGACTGGGGCCGTCCGCGAGCAATGCGTGGCCGCGAGCGGTCTCGCTCGCCGCGCTGAAGTCGCGGAATCGACGTCGACAGCGGCCGTCCGCATCCTCCGACGCGACAGCTGAGCACGGCAGCAGGCCAGGCCGCATCGTCGCGGCGAAGGACGACGTGGGATCGAAGCAGGCCGCGACCGCGAAGGGGCCGCCACTCGGGCGGCGACACCGAATCCCTCGCCAGCCGCCTGCGGCACCTTCTCACCCGATAAGTCGCATTCGATGGGATCGGCGAAGAATCGACTCCGCCGGTCGGCCGAACGTCATTCCGCCGGATCTCGTTCCGTACGCGGAACTCGACGAATCAGAAGCAGGGAAATCAGAAGGGCGACCGTGACGACTTCCGACGGACGTTCATCCTCGATTCGTCGACCGGAGCGTCCGTAGACGCCTCGCAGTCCTCCATCGGGTGGACAGTGCCCGTTCGACGAGAGACCGGGCGGCCCGTTCGACGAAGGACCAGGCCGTGGTCCGCAGACACGGCGGACCCGCATGAGCACCGCGACATGGAACGCCACCGGGGCCGACCGATTCGCCCCAGTCCACGAGTCGAGCCTCCCGCGTGCAGGCAGCGCCGTTCCCGGAGCGCCTTCGTGGCGTCCGCCACAGGCGTTCGCGAGGCACGAACACACTCCACTCGATCGATATCTTGCCGATCTAGAACATGTGTTCGATAGTCGTGTCATGAACGTCTACGTGCTCATCGTCCTCAGCGCAGTCATCGCCCTCGCCTCGTCGACGGCGTTCCAGCACCGACCGTCCCAGCACCGACGACCCCGACTGCGGCTGAGAAAAAGCACGACGGGGCCCGGTGTTCCGAGCCCCGTCGTCATGATCACTCCTCGCCGGCCTGATTCCCCTTCGGCGGCCCTGCCGGGCGGGCCGCGGCACGCCTACGCTGCCGACGGGCGGGGGCCGCCGCAGGCGTCACGGCGGCCGCTGCCGAAGCGGCGGGCTCGGCGGCAGGCTCCAAGTCAGCCGGAGTCTCCACCGGATGCCCGTTCCGGCGGCCCGGCTCGGCTGCCTGCTGCTCCTGCGCCGGCGGCAGCTCATTCGCGGGCTCGGCCGGGCGAGCCGACTCAGTCGCACGAGCGGCCTCGGCCTCGCGTGCCGCCTTGGCCTTGGCCTCGGCGCGGGCCTCGGCCTTGGTCTGCCGACGTCCCTGCCGAGGTGCGTCGCCGTTCTCCCGGCTGTTCTCGGTCTGCGTCTCCACGGCGTGCTCCGTCGCCTGGGCCGGCGTCTCGGCCACCGTGTCGACGACGACGTTGCCCTTGCCCCGGGGACGCGACCGGCGCGAAGAGGCGGAAGCGCTGCCGTTCTGCTTGTCCGTGCTGCCCGCGCCGTTGATCTGGGCTCCCGCGGCAGCGCCATGCTGATGCTGATGGCTCGTCGTGCCGTTGCCCGAAGTGTGGGAGTTCCCACCCGATGTCGATGCGCCGCCCGCACCCACCGGCTCGGTCGAGACGATCACACCGCGGCCCCGACAGTGCTCACAGGTGGTGCTGTAGGCCTCCAACAGGCCGGTGCCGACACGCTTGCGTGTCATCTGCACGAGGCCCAGCGAGGTCACCTCGGCGACCTGGTGTCGGGTGCGGTCCCGGCCGAGACACTCGGTGAGCCTGCGCAACACGAGATCGCGATTGGATTCCAAGACCATGTCGATGAAGTCGATGACGATGATGCCGCCGATGTCTCGCAGCCGCAGTTGCCGGACGATCTCCTCGACCGACTCCAGGTTGTTCCGGGTGACGGTCTCCTCCAGGTTTCCCCCGGAGCCGGTGAACTTGCCGGTGTTGACGTCGACGACCGTCATCGCCTCGGTGCGGTCGATCACGAGGTAACCGCCGGAGGGCAGCCAGACCTTCCGATCCAATGCCTTGGCCAGCTGCTCGTCCACACGATGCTCGGTGAACACGTCCTTCAGTCCGACGTGCCTGCGCAGCCTGCTCACCAGGTCAGGCGCGACGTGATTCACGTACGACTCGATGGTGTCCCACGCACCGTCACCCTGGACGACCAGGCCCGAGAAGTCCTCGGTGAAGAGGTCCCGGACGACCTTGATGAGCAGATCCGGCTCCTCGTACAGCAACTGTGGGGCCTGGGCGCGGGGCACCGCGGCCCGCTCCTTGATGACCTCCCACTGGGCACGCAACCTGCGGACGTCCCGATCCAGGGCCTCCTCGCTGGTGCCCTCCGACGCGGTACGGATGATCACCCCGGCCTCGTCGGGGACGATGCGCTTGAGGATCTCCTTCAGCCGCTTGCGTTCGACATCGGGAAGCTTTCGACTGATGCCGGTGGCTCCGCCGCCCGGCACGTACACCAGGAATCGTCCGGGGAGACTGATCTGGGTGGTCAGGCGGGCACCCTTGTGACCGACCGGTTCCTTGGTGACCTGGACCAGCACGCTGTCCCCGGTGGACAACGCCTGCTCGATCTTGCGGGCCTTGCCCTCCAGGCCTGCGGCGTCCCAGTCCACCTCGCCCGCGTACAGCACGGCGTTGCGCCCTCGGCCGATGTCGACGAACGCGGCCTCCATGCTCGGCAGCACGTTCTGCACTCGGCCGAGGTAGACGTTTCCGACGATGGAACCGGTTCCCGAGGACGTCACGAAGTGCTCGACCAGGACGCCGTCCTCCAGCACGGCGATCTGAGTGCGGTCGCCGCGTTCACGCACGATCATCCGGCGTTCCACCGACTCGCGACGTGCCAGGAACTCGGCCTCCGACAGCACCGGCACGCGCCGACGACCCGCCTCGCGGCCGTCACGCCTGCGCTGGCGCTTGGCCTCCAGCCGCGTCGAGCCGCGGACCGAACGAACCTCGTCCTCGACGACGGTGTCGGCCTTGGCCTGAGCCGGCTTGCTCTCCCTGACGTGCACCACCGTGTTCGGCGGGTCATCGGAACGGGACGCCGTGTCGTCCTCACCGGTGCCCTTCCGCCGCCTGCGACGACGGCGACGCCTGCTGCCCTCGGCCTGCTCGCCGTCGGAGTCCTCCGTGTCGGATTCGGCCGTCTCCGGCTCCTCGGCGGGGGTCTCTGGAGCCGTGTCGGTCGCGGCCTCGGCGGACGTGATCTCCTCGTCCTCGCCGTGCTCGTCGACGCCTTCCGCGTCCTGCCCGCCGCGGCCTCGGCCTCGGCCTCGGCGTCCCCGCCGGCGGCGACGCCTGCCGCCTGCGTCCTCGTCCTCGTCGACGTCCTCCGTCGCCGCAGGGGACGTCGTCTGCGGCTCGACCACCGGCTCGGGCTGCTGCGTCTGCGTCGCCGGCGCCGGCGACTGCTTCGCAGGCGCCGGCCGGGCCGCCGGTGCGGCCGCGGGCTGCGGCGGCAGGAAGACCGGTTGCGGCGGCGCGAACACCGGGGCGGCCGCAGCCCTCGGTCCGACGTCCTCTCCGGCCGGCTCGGCGGCCGGCTCCTCGGCGGCGTCCACGCGCTGCGTCCGGGTGGCCTCCTGCGCGGGAGCCAGCTTCTCGATCACCTGTAGTGCCAGCTCACGGGACACGCTGGACTGGGCGCTGCGGACCTCGGCCCCCAACGTCTCCAGTGCGGTCAGCACGTCTTTGCTCCGCACCTCCAGCAGCTTGGCGAGGGCGTGCACTCGCAACTTGGCGGGCAGTTCCAGCTCCGCCCCGCCCGCCGGCGCCTCGGCAGTCCCGCTGCGCTCGTCAGCGGGCACGTTCTTCATCGACATACAGCTCCTCCGCCCCCGGGCGCGTCCGTTGGTCGGACGCGGCCGCGCAGGGGCCTTCCTGTTCGTCTCCGTCGCGTCGAGCGACGGGAATCCTGTTTGAAGCCTGCCCGTTCTCGAGTCGGAACTCGAAAAGCAGCGCAGGCGGATGCCTACGACGCCGTGTGGGCCCGTCCCACATCCCCTGTGGGACAGGGATTACCCGACGCCAGGTCGGGCAACCGCTCGGTCAGCGGTCAGCGGATCGACTAGACGCCCATCATCGTCGAGCCGCCCCTGCGCCATCCGGGTCGCCTTCGCGGGTACCGGCGGCTCCACAGCAGCGACGACGCGAAGCGCACTCAGCACGTCGTCCGGTCGCACGGTCGGAGTCACCTGCCGCACTACCACCACGAGTATCCCATACGGTCTTTCCACACTGCGGCGATCAGCCGTTCCGGCGCGCCGAGCCACGGATTCATCACTCTGCGTGCAGGACTCTCTCGTCTGCTCCACCATGGGCGGACGGCCTGGGCCTGCCAATACACCGTTCGTCGATGCGGGCGCCTGCGGAGAGTCGTCGTCGACCAAGGCGGTGAGATGTTCGTCGCGCCGAGGCGCCGAGGCCGCCATGGGGCGCGTTGCGAGCGTCGAGTCGGCAGGATGGACCGGGCACGTGGCGTCGTCGGAGACGACCGGCGGCGCCGTCGTGTCCGACGACGCACTGTCCGCCGCCACTCCCGGCGCAGCTGCCGCATCCAGCGCTGCCGTCGCCTCCTCGGCTGCCGTCACGCCAGCGGCCGCCGACTTCTTCGGCTCCAGCGACTTCTCCGGCTCCACCAATACCTCCGGCGGCGATGCGGCGGCCGAGGAGTAGACCTCCGCCCCCACGATCGCGGCCCGCGCATCGATGGTGCGGCGGCCGTTCTTGGTCATCCGCTCCACCTCGACCACGGGTTCGGCGAGCATTCGGCGAGTGGCGTCGCGAAGCAGTTCCGGGTCGACGCCGGGCACCTCGATCCGCCAGATGCTCGCGGTCAGGCGGTCCGCCAACGATCCCGGGCCGGCTTCCACCACGTCGACGATGTCCAGACCCGGCGGCAACGCCGCGTTCAGCTCGCGCCCGAGTATCGAGGGATCGACCCGTTCGACCAAGGCGAGTTCGACGTACTCGGCCTCGCTGGCGGCGCCGGTCGGCGCGGCGCCCGCCCACGAGACCTTCGGATGCGGATTGAAGCCCTTCGAATACGCCATCGGCACACCCGCCCGGCGCAGCGCACGCTCCACGGAGCGCGCCACGTCTCGATGAGAGGTGAACCGGAGCCGGTCACGCTTGGCGAACCTCAGGCGGAGTCGCTGCACCGAGGGTAGGGACGGGTTCGGTTCGGATCTGCCGCTCAGCTCACACCATCCTGGCACCGCATGTCGGGGGTCGCGCAAGACGGTACCGCGCCCCGCACGACGGCCGTTGCTTGTCTCGGCGCCGCCCGGCTGGTCACCGTCCGCACATCACGAGGACCGCTCACCCGAACGGAATCCGGCCATGTCGTGCAGAGGTGGCGGCTACGGCGATGACGCGGGCGAGCGAGGCGACTCCTCCGATACGTGATCGATGCAGACAGGAGCGAACTCCTGGCTGCTGAGCCCGGCGGCAGCGGCCGTGGCGGTCGTCCTCCGGGCCCTCAAGGGCGGTCCGTCGGCCGGGCCCCTCAGGCGTGACCGCCTCCCGACTCCTGCGGACACCCCGACGTGATCACCGTCCCGGCGGTGGCGGCCGACGGGAGGCGCGCTACGGCTCGTACGGGCCGGGCATGGTGGATCTCGCCGCGCCAGTCGGCGCCCGGTGGTGCTCCGGGCGCGGCGGTCCGGGCCGGTGTGTGCGGCCTGGCCGTCCCGGGCGGCTATGAGGGCCGGTGCGGCACCTCGATGGCGGCACCTCCCGTCGCCCAGGTAGCCGCGCTGCCGTTCTCGCGGCATCCCGACGCCTCCCCCGCCGCCGGAGTCCGCTCGAAGCTGCGCGCGCAGGCGAGACCACTCCCTGCCGCGAGGAGTACGACCTCGACCTGGACGGGACGCCGGACGCCGGACGCGCGGTGCCGACTGTGTCGGCAGCCGGTCGTACAACGGCTTCTACGGCGCGGGTCTGGTCGACGCGTTCTCGGCGGTACGCGACTGAACCGAGCGGGTACGCCGACTCCGATCACCCGCCCGGGCCAGCCCGACCAGCCCTGGGCCTCGACCACCACGATCGCGTGAGCTTTCGGCACGGAGCCTGCGCGACTCGCGACGACGGCGAACCGCGCGTCGGCGATGCCGAACACGGTCGGCGTCCCGAGCCGTCGGCAGGGGCCCGAAACCGCCGCGGCACGGTGTCGGGCATCGGAAGGCCGAGCCGGCCGCGCGGCGACGAGACGGCGCGTGGGCGACCTCGATGCCGCGGCGCCGTCCCACGCCTGCCCGCTCCCGGTGGTGGTCGCCGCCTTCCTCGTGTTGGGCCGGACGCTGCGGCTGCCGCTGGTCAGACGCGAGGTCAGCATCGACTGGCTCGGCGCCACGCTGATCGTGGGCGGTGTCTGCCCGCTGCTGGTCTGGGGTGTCCTTCGCGGGCGGCGCCTTCCCCCGGCTCTCGACGACGAGCCTGCTCCTGCTGGGCACCGCGCTGCTCTGCCTCGCGGGAGCCGTCCTGGTGGAAAACGCCGGGTGCCCGAGCCGGTGGGTGCCGTCGAGTCGCCCATCGCGACCTGCTGCGCTGAGCGACACGAAAGACTCGGCCCGTCCGCCGTGCGCCCTGCCAGCGCAACGCCCTTGCCCGCACCGCGCCCCACACCTGCGCGACGCACGCAGGCGGCTCTGCCGGGCGAGACCGATCCCCGCGCGCGAGACGTCTTACTGCCGCGGGCGGCCCCGCGGAGGGTCCCGGCGCGGGATCGGGATCAGCGCCGGGCGATGAAGGCGCGGGTGGCCCCGGCGACCTGCGGGAACCACGGGGTGAAGTCCTCGCGTCCTCCCTCGGCCACGGCCGCGAGCACTTCCGTCAGCGGCTCCCAGCGCAGGGCACGGACCTCACTCGGGTCGACCGCGCCGGGCTCCCCCTCGAACCGACCGATCAGGACATGGTCGTACTCGTGCTCGACGTAACCCTGTTCGGCGTCGGGCGCCCGATAGACGAAGGCGCCCGCGTCGCTCAGCTCGGCGACCTCCACGCCCAGTTCCTCGCGCAGCCGGGCCCGCGCCGCCGTCGCCACCGGCTCGCCGGGCCACGGATGCCCGCAGCAGGTGTTGGTCCACCGAGTCGGGAATCTCAGCTTGGCGGAGGACCTCTGCTGCAGCAGCACGCGATCTCGATCGTCGATGAGCATCACCGAGAAGGCGCGGTGCAGTATCCCGCCGTCGGAGTGGGCGTCGTGGACCGAGGAACGGCCCACCGTCCGCCCCTGCTCGTCGACCAGTTCCACCAGCCGCTCTTCACGGCTGCGCTGCTGTTCCCGTGGCGTGACGGTCATCCGAGTCCTCCTGGTGTCGGGGCCTGATCGTCTGCCCTCGGGTCACACGGCGTGCGATGGGCGACCGCGCCGCCACCGCTCGACCGCCCGACCTTCCGCACCCGACGGAGGAGGACCACAGACCGCATGGGACGGCCTCGACGCGATGGCGCCGGGGCCGCCCGTCCCCCCAGGATCAGACTTCAGCCGCCTGCGGACAAGGAGGGATTACGCACCGGGCTGCCCTGACCGACGGGGCTGATCGGCAGCATCGTCCGGCCGCTCGGTCCGATCTCGATGTCGGTGCCCATCGCCGGACACACCCCACAGTCGAAGCAGGGCGTCCAGCGGCAGTCCTCCTGCTCCTGCTCGTCGAGCGCGTCCCGCCAGTCCGCCCACAACCACTCCTTCTCCAATCCGGAGTCGAGGTGATCCCAGGGCAACGTCTCGTGCTCGGTCCGCTCGCGGGTGGTGAACCAGTCGATGTCGACGCCGTAGGCGGGCAGTTCGGCGGCGCAGGCGTCCAGCCAGCGGCGGTAGGAGAAGTGCTCGGTCCAGCCGTCGAACCGACCGCCCTCGCGCCAGACCCGTTCGATGACCCGGCCGATCCTTCGATCGCCCCGGGACAGCAGCCCCTCGATCAGCGACGGCTTCCCGTCGTGGTACCGCATGCCGATGCTGCGGCCCAGGCTGCGGTCCTCGTTGACGGCGGCGCGGAGCCGCCGAAGGCGCGCGTCGATCGTGTCGGGGTCGAACTGCGCGGCCCACTGGAAGGGCGTGTGCGGCTTGGGCACGAAGCCGCCGATCGACACCGTGCACCGGATGTCCTTGTTGCCCGAGGCCGCCCGGCCCGCGCGGATGACCTCCTTGGCCATCCGTGCGATCTGGAGGATGTCCTCGTCGGTCTCGGTGGGCAGCCCGCACATGAAGTACAGCTTCACCTGGCGCCAGCCGTTGGCGTAGGCGGTGGTGACCGTGCGGATCAGGTCGTCCTCCGACACCATCTTGTTGATCACCCGACGAATGCGTTCGCTGCCGCCTTCCGGGGCGAAGGTCAGCCCGGACCGGCGGCCGTTGCGGGCCAGCTCGTTGGCGAGGTCGACGTTGAAGGCGTCCACCCTGGTCGAGGGCAGCGACAAGCCCGTGTTGGTGCCCTCGTACCGGTCGGCCAGTCCCTTGGTCACCTCGGCGATCTCGGAGTGGTCGGCGCTCGACAGCGACAGCAGACCCACCTCCTCGAATCCGGTGGCCTCCAGTCCCCGTTGCACCATCGCGCCGATGCCCTCGGCGGAGCGCTCCCGAACCGGTCGGGTAATCATGCCCGCCTGGCAGAAGCGGCAGCCGCGGGTACAGCCCCGGAAGATCTCGACGCTCATCCGCTCGTGCACGCTCTCGGCCAGCGGGACCAACGGCTGCTTGGGATACGGCCAGGCGTCGAGGTCCATGGTGGTGCGCTTGGCGACGCGGGCCGGGATGCGGTCGCCGACGGGACGCACCCGGTCGATGGCGCCGTCGGCGAGGTACTCGACCTCGTAGAACCGCGGTACGTAGACCTGCCCGGTCTCGGCCAGCCTCGTCAGCAGCTCCGTCCGGCCGCCGGGTCTGCCGTCGGCCTTCCAGCGGCGGATCAGGTCGGTGATCTCCAGCACGGACTCCTCGCCGTCACCGAGGACGGCCGCGTCCAGGAAGTCGGCGATCGGCTCCGGGTTGAAGGCCGCGTGGCCGCCACCCAGGACGATCGGATGCTCCTCGGTGCGGTCGACGGCGTGCAGCGGGACGCCTGCGAGGTCCAGGGCGGTCAGCAGGTTCGTGTACCCCAGTTCGGTGGCGAAGCTGACCCCGAGGACGTCGAAGGCGCCGACCGGCCGGTGTCCGTCGACGGTGAACTGCGGGACGTCGTGCTCCCGCATCAACGCCTCCAGATCGGGCCACACGGCATACGTCCGCTCCGCGAGCACGTCGGGCTGCTCGTTGAGGATCTCGTAGAGGATCATGACGCCCTGGTTGGGAAGTCCGACCTCGTAGGCGTCGGGGTACATCAGGGCCCAGCGGACAGTGGTCGCGTCCCAGTCCTTGACGGTCGCGTTCAGCTCACCGCCGACGTACTGGACGGGCTTGGAGACCCGGGGCAGCAGCGGTTCCAACCGGGGGAAGACGGACTCGACGCTCACGGCGAACAGGGTAACGGCACGGCTGTCCTCCGACCTCCGGCCAGCACGCAGTCGCCGCCGGACGGATTCGGGAGGCCAGCCGGGCCCGTGCCGCCGACCGCTACTTGAGCAGCAGCCGCTCCAGCCTTCGGGTGGCGACGGCGACGCCGAGCCCGGCCAGCACCAGGAAGTAGCCGACGTGCCCGAGCAGACCCCAGTGCACCACGCCGGTGGTCAGGGCTCGCATGAGCTCCACACCGTGGAAGAGCGGCAGACACTGCACCAGCAGCTGGGCGACCCTCGGGTACACCTCAAGCGGGAAGAAGGTGGTGGAGAACAACGCCATCGGCAGGATCGCCAGCTGCACGAAGTCGAAGTCCTGCGTCGAGCGGATGAAGGTGGTCGCCGCCATCCCCACCGCGGCGAAGGCGAAGGAGACCAGCACGGCCGCGGGAAGCGCGAGCAGTGCCCACGGCGAGGCGATCAGGCCCATGCCCGACATCACGCACAGGAAGCCCGCCGCGTAGACGCCGCCACGCAGCACCGCCCAGGTGATCTCGGCGAGCGCGACGTCCAGCGGCCCCATCGGGGTGGCCAGCACCGCGTCGTAGAGCTTCGCGTGTCTGAGCTTGAAGAAGATGTTGAAGGTGGCGTCGTACACCGCGCCGTTCATCGCGGAGACGGCGAGCAGACCCGGGGCGATGAAGGCGGCGTAGTCGACGGCGACGCCGCCGGGACCGCTGATCTGACCGACCATCCCGCCGAAGGCGACGCCGAGGGAGAGCAGATAGAACAGCGGCTCGAAGAAGCCGGACAGGATCGCCAGCCAGGCACCCCGGCCCGCCAGCAGGGACCGCTCGACCAGCCTGCTCGCCCGGCCCGCGTACAGGCCGGGTGGGAAGATCCGCAGCAGTGGACCCGTCGTAGGCCGCGGCGACGGGACGTCCCGCTCGATCGTCGTCGGTTCGACAGCCATCTCACACCACCAGCCGCTTGCGGAACGTCCGGCAGGACAACACCGTGCCGAGGACGAACAGCCCGATCAGGTAGGCCAGCCGTCCCAGCGCGGGCATCAGTTCGAGAGTGCCGAAGGCGACGCCTCTGGCCAGCTCCGTGCCGTGCCAGAGCGGGGCGATCCAGGCGATCGGCTGCAGCGGCTCCGGCAGCATGCTGACGGGGTAGAAGGTGCCCGCGAACAGCATCATCGGCAGCACGATGAACCGGAACAGCGCGTTGAAGCCGTCGCCCTCGCCCTGCATCGTCGCCGCGATCGCCACCACCGGGGCGGCCAGCGCCATGCCGGTGAGCACCGCGAACACCAGGGAGAGGAGCACGCCGAGGCTGGTCACCGCGCCGAGCAGAGCGGCGACGACGAGGAAGGCAGCGCCCGAGAAGGCGAGGCGCAGCATGATCCACAGCAGCTTCCCGCAGGCGATCTGCGCCGGGGTGATCGGCGTGGCGGCGACCGCCCAGAAGTTCTTCTGCCATTTGAAGCCGGAGAGCACCGGATAGGTGGCCTCCATCGCCGCGGTCTGCACGGCACCCACCACGAGCATGGCGGGCGCCAGGTAGACCAGGTAGTCCAGTCCGCCGGTGGCCTCGCTCGGCTCGACGAGGGCGCCCATGCCCATGCCCATCGCCACCAGGAACAACACCGGCAGCAGCACGCTGGAGATCACCGTGGCGCGCCAGTTCAGCCGGTACCAGACCCACTGGCCCTCCAAGACCAGCAGGACCGACGGGAGGAAGCCCGACGCCCGCCCCGGGGAGGTTCGGGTGGTCACGGGCGCGGTCGAGGTTCGCGTCGTCATCGTCAGTCCACCAGCGTCCGTCCGGTCAGCCGCAGGAAGACGTCTTCCAGCGTGCTGCGGCGAACCAGGCTCGACAGCGGCTCCACGTCGCGGCGGTGGACGGCGGCCAGCGACGCCTCGCCGTCGGCGGTGTAGAGCAGCACGCGGTCGGGCAGCACCTCGACGCGGTCGGCGGTGTCGGCCACCAGCGGCGCGTACCGCGCGACCTCACCGGGGGGAAACCGCAGCTCCAGCACCTCACGGGTGCTGTAGTCCCTGATCAGTTCGGCAGGCGAGCCCTCGGCGGCGATCCGGCCGCCGTCCATGACCACCAGGCGGTCACAGAGCTGTTCCGCCTCGTCCATGTAGTGCGTGGTGAGGATGAGCGTGACCCCGGCCTGTTTGAGTCGGAACAGCCGGTCCCACAGCACATGCCGGGCCTGTGGATCGAGCCCTGTCGTCGGCTCGTCCAGCAACAGGACCTCGGGATCGTTGACCAGCGACCGCGCGATGGTGAGCCTGCGCTTCATCCCGCCGGACAGCGGTTCGACCTTGTCGGCGGCACGGTCGGTGAGCTGGGCGAATTCGAGCAGCTCCACCGCCTTGGCCCGCACCGCCGCGCGGGACAGCCCGAAGTACCGGCCGTAGACGTGGAGGTTCTCCCGGACCGACAACTCGAGGTCGAGGGTGTCCTGCTGGGGGACGACACCGAGCCGGGCCCGGATCCTCGGCCCGTCGACGGCCGGGTCCATGCCGAGCACCCGCAGCTCGCCGCCGGTGCGCGGGGAGACGCAGGCGATCATCCGCATCGTCGACGACTTGCCCGCCCCGTTGGGCCCGAGGAAGCCGAAGGCCTCTCCCGGACGCACGCTCACGTCGATGCCGCGGACGGCCTCGAAGTCGCCGAACCGTTTGGTCAGGCCCTCGGCATGGATGAGGGAGCCGTTCGTCGTCACGAGGGTGCAGCGTATGCGTCGATCCGGGCGAAGGAAATCGATTTTCACCGCCGTCATCGGCGAGGTTCGCGGTCGTCCCCCGCTCCGACGGTTCGGGCGCGGGCGCGCGTCGCCTGTCGAGCCGTCTGCTGCGGCCGGGACGGGCCGTGCACCCCGAGCAGCGCCGGGCTCGGTGGAACCCGGTGCGAGCCCGCGTCGACCGGCCCCGTGCTCAAGGCCGGTCGACGGGGAAGGCGATCAGATGTTCGGGAACCAGAGCTTGATCTCGCGCTCGGCGGACTCCGGGGAGTCGGAGCCGTGCACCAGGTTCGACTCCGTCTCCAGGGCGAAGTCGCCGCGCAGCGTGCCGGGGGTCGCCTTCTCGACCGGGTCGGTCCCGCCCGCGAGCTGCCGGAACGCCGGAATCGCCCTCGGTCCCTCGACGACGAGGGCCACGACCGGGCCGGAGGTGATGAAGTCGAGCAGCGATCCGAAGAACGGCTTGCCGTCGTGCTCGGCGTAGTGCTGCTCGGCGAGATCCCGCGTGACCACCCGCAGTTCGAGCGCGGCAAGGCGCAGGCCCTTGCGCTCGATGCGGGACACGACCTCGCCGACAAGGCCGCGTGCCACGCCGTCGGGCTTGACCAGGACCAGGGTGCGCTCGCTCACTGCCGCTCTCTCCTTGACGTCGACCGACCGGGCGGCCGGTGCGGGGTGACGGCGGGTCCGCCGTCCGATTCGTCGCGAAGCCTAGTCACGTCTCGCCGGGTGATCATCCTCAGACCGGCGGCTGCTGCTGGCTGGGCAGCCTGCCCTCGTCCATCCGGCGGGCGACGTCCGTCTTGAACCAGACGAGCGCCGCCCACACCAGGGCGAACAGCACGCCGGGGATCAGCAGGAACGGCTCGACGAGTCCGGCGGCCAGCAGCAGGCCCTGCAGGCTCAGTGCCGCCGTCAGTCCCCAGCTCCTGCCCTGGACGCCTGCTGCGAGCAGGAGCAGCACGGCGAGGATGAGGACGAAGACCCAGCCGAGGCTGCCCGCACCGCCACCCAGCCTGCCGACGACCAGCAGCGCGAGGGCGACGACGATCGCCTCCAGCACCAGCGCGCCCGCCAGCACGCCGCGCAGCCCCTTCCACGGGTCCACGGCCGGGGTCGGCATCGTGTCGACCGGCTGTTCGACGTCCTCTGCGGCGGGGTCCTCGGTGCCTTCCCGGCCGACCGAAGGCCGCCCGCCGGCCGGGTCCGCGTCCATCTCGACGGCGGCCTCGGCCTTCCCGGTCTCGCCCTGCCCGTGCCCCGTCGCTGCCGGATCGGGGCCGATCGCGTCTGCGCTCATTCCGGTCTCCTCCCGAAGAAGGCACGGGCTTCGCCTGCGGTCACCACGGAGCCGGTGGCGACCACGCCTCGGCCCGCGGCGGGCTCGTCGGGGTCGTCGGTCTCCGCGGACATCCGCAGGGCCGTCTCCAGGGCCTCGCCCAGTGCCGGGGTCACGGTCACCTTCGCCTCGCCGAACAGGTCCACGGCCAGCTCACCCAGTGCCTCGGCGGTCAGCGCCCTCGGCGACGAGTTCTGCGTGATGACGAAGTGGTCCACCACCGGTTCCAGAGCGGTGAGGATTCCTGCTGCGTCCTTGTCGCCGAGGACGCTCACGACGCCGACCAGCCGGTCGAAGGCGAACTCGGCGGCGATGGCCGCGCGCAGCGCGGCGGCGCCGTGCGGGTTGTGCGCGGCATCGACGAGCACGGTCGGCGCCGACCCGACCGGCTCGATCCGGCCCGGGCTGCGCACCGCGGCGAAGCCCTCCCGGATGACCTCGATGTCGAGCATCCGATCCTGGCCTGCGCCGAAGAAGGCCTCCACCGAGGCGAGGGCGACAGCCGCGTTCCGCGCCTGGTGAGCGCCGTGCAGCGGGAGGAAGACGTCCTCGTAGACCCCGCCGAGGCCCTGCAGGCGCAGCAGCTGACCGCCGACGGCGACCGACCGCTCCAGGACGCCGAACTCGGAGTCCTCCCGCGCCACGGTCGCGCCCACCTCGATGCAGTGTTCCAGCAGCACCCGGGCGACCTCGGGCGCCTGGGCGGCCAGCACCGCCGTCGAGTCGGGCTTGATGATGCCCGCCTTCTCCTTGGCGATGCCCAGGATGTCGCTGCCGAGGTATTCGACGTGGTCCAGCGCGATCGGGGTCACCACGTTGACGCGGCCGTCGACGACGTTGGTGGCGTCCCAGCCGCCGCCGAGACCGACCTCGATCACGGCCGCCTCGACGGGCGCGTCGGCGAAGGCCGCGAACGCCATGCCCGCGAGCACCTCGAACTTCGTCATCCTGATGTCGCCGCGCCCGTCGACCATCGACACGTAGGGCTCGATGTCGCGATAGACCTCGACATAGCGGTCCGGCGTGATCGGCGTGCCGTCCACGGCGATCCGTTCGGTCACCGACTGCAGGTGCGGGCTGGTGAACCGCCCCGTGCGCAGTCCGATCCGCCCGAACAGGGCGTCGATCATCCGCACGGTGGACGACTTGCCGTTGGTGCCCCCGACGTGCACGACGGGATAGGCGTGCTGGGGCGAACCCAGGAGGTCGGTGAGGACGGCGATCCGGTCCAGCGACGGCGCCACCGTCGACTCCTGCCAGCGAGTGTCGAGCTCCTCCTCGACCTCCCGCAACGGCTGGAGGCCGTCCGGCTCCGCGCTGCTCATGCGTCGCCCTCCGCGGTCGTCGGCAGGGCCGCGAGCCGCTCGGTCAACCGGACGCGCTCCTCCACGGCCGCGTCACGCCGGGCGGTGATCTTGGCGACCACCTCGGCGGGCGCCTTGCCGATGAACGCCGGGTTGCCCAGTTTGGCCTCGCAGCCCGTCAGCTCCTTCTCCGCGGCCGCCAGGTCCTTGGCCAGCCGCTTGCGTTCGGCGACCACGTCGACGGCACCGGAGGTGTCCAGCTCGATCCGCACCTCCCCGGTCGGCAGCCCGACCTCGAAGGACACGGTGACCGAGTAGTCCTCGCCCGGCTCGGCGAGCCGGGACAGCGCGCGGATCGCGGGCACGTGATCGGAGAGGTCCGCGCAGCAGGCGCCGCGCACGGCCCCCACCACCGGCTGACTGGGCTTGACGCCCTGATCGGCCCGGAAGCGACGGATCTCGGTGACCAGCCGCTTGAGGGAGTCGACCCGTCGAGCGGCGCGCTCATCGGGCTCGTGTCCCGCGTGCACCGGCCAGTCCGCGACGACCAGCGACTCACCGCCGGTGAGCTCCCGCCACAGGACCTCGGTCACGAACGGCATCACCGGATGCAGCAGCCGCAGCAGGACGTCCAGGACGTGTCCCAACACCGCCCGAGTCGCCTCGGCTCGTTCGCCGCCCTCGGCGATCTGCACCTTCGCCAGCTCGACGTACCAGTCGCAGAACTCGTCCCAGGTGAAGTGGTAGAGCGACTCGGTGGACTTCGCGAACTGGAAGTCCTCCAGCCGGTTGTCCACCTCGCCGACCAGCCGGTCCACCGAGTCCAGGATCCAGCGGTCGACGTCGGTCAGCTGCTCGCGCGGCGGCACCGGTCGGGCCACCGTCGCCCCGTTGAGCAGGGCATAGCGAGTGGCGTTCCACAACTTCGTGCCGAAGTTCCGCGACGCGCCGACCCACTCTTCGCTGACGGGGACGTCGACGCCGGGGTTGGCGCCCCTGGCGAGGGTGAAGCGCAGTGCGTCGGCGCCGAACCGCTCCAGCCAGTCGAGCGGGTCCACCGTGTTGCCCGCGGACTTCGACATCTTCCTGCCGTGCTGATCACGCACCATGCCGTGCAGCACGATGGTGCGGAACGGCGGTGTCCCTTCCATGGCGTAAAGGCCGAGCATCATCATCCGCACGACCCAGAAGAACAGGATGTCGTAGCCGGTGACCAGCACCGACGTCGGATAGAAGCGGTCGAGTTCCGGCGTCTCCTCCGGCCAGCCCATCGTGGAGAAGGGCCACAGACCCGAGGAGAACCAGGTGTCGAGGACGTCCTCGTCCTGGTGCCAGCCGGGTCCGCTCGGCGGCTCCTCGTCCGGGCCGACGCAGACGGTCTCGCCGTCCGGGCCGTACCAGACGGGGATGCGGTGTCCCCACCAGAGCTGTCGGGAGATGCACCAGTCGTGCATGTCGTCGACCCAGTCGAAGTAGCGCTTGGCCATCTCCGGCGGGTGCACGGCCACCTCGCCGGAGCGCACGGCGTCGCCCGCCGCCTTCGCGAGCGGCTCCACCTTCACGAACCACTGGAGCGAGAGCCGGGGCTCGATCGGCTCCTTGGAGCGGGAGCTGTGGCCGACGCTGTGCCGGTAGGGCCGCTGCTCCGCCACGATGCGGCCCGCCTCGCGCAACGCCTCGCGCACGGCCTTGCGGGCCTCGAAGCGGTCCATGCCGTCGAACTCGGTGCCGGTTCCGGTGATCCGGCCCTGCTCGTCCATCACCGAGATCATCGGCAGGTCGTGGCGCCGGCCGATCTCGAAGTCGTTCGGATCGTGGGCGGGGGTGACCTTCACCGCTCCGGTGCCGAACTCGGGGTCGACGTGCGCGTCGGCGATGATCGGGATGCGCCTGCCGGTGAGGGGCAGGGTGATGAGCGTGCCGATCAGATGCCGGTATCGCTCGTCGTCGGGGTGCACGGCCACGGCGGTGTCGCCGAGCATCGTCTCGACCCTGGTCGTGGCGACCACGATGGCGGCGTCGCCGTCGCCGTAGCGCATGGAGACGAGCTCCCCGTCGACCTCCTTGTGCTCGACCTCGACGTCGGAGAGCACCGACCGCAGCTCCGGAGACCAGTTGACGAGGCGTTCGGCGCGGTAGACGAGCCCCTCGTCGTACAGCCGCTTGAAGATCGTCTGGACCGCTCTGCTGAGGCCCTGGTCCATGGTGAACCGCTCGCGGCTCCAGTCGACCCCGTCGCCGAGCCTGCGCATCTGCCCCAGGATGGCGCCGCCGTGGCGCTCCTTCCACTCCCAGACCCGTTCGACGAAGGCCTCGCGGCCCAGCTCACGTCGGCTGGCGCCCTCCGCGAGAAGCTGCTTCTCCACCAGGGCGTGGACGGCGATGCTGGCGTGGTCCATGCCGGGCAGCCAGAGCGCCTCGTGGCCCTGCATCCGGCGTCTGCGGGTCAGGACGTCCATCAGGGTGTGCTCGAAGGCGTGCCCGAGGTGGAGGCTGCCGGTCACGTTGGGCGGCGGGATCACGATCGAGAAGGGCGGCCGCTCGCTGTGGGGGTCCGCCGTGAAGTAACCGCGCTCGACCCACTCCTCATAGAGTCGAGGCTCCGCCTCGGAGGGGTTCCACTTCGCGGGCAGGGTCGTCTCCGGCGGGCGGGCATCGGTCTGTGTCACCCGAAAAAGTCTACGGAGCGCAGTCGAGCCTGCTGAGGCGGTCCTCCGCGTCGGGCCGGGCGCCCGCGGCGCGTGGGCCTCCTCGGTGACGGAGCGACCGTTCCGGCTCCGCCCTTGAAGATCAAGAACGTCCGCCCGGACTGTTATCTTGCGGACATTCGCTTGATCTTCTCTAAGGGGGAACCGTGATCGAGCAGCCGGACAGGGGCACGCAGGGCAGGCCGTCGGGTCGCGGGAGACGAGGCCTGCGGATCGTCGCCGCACTGGCGGTCGCCGCCGGTGCGGTGCTCGGGGGCGTGTTGTTCGGCCCGACGGCCCTGGACGCGATGAACGCCGAGGACCCCGACGACATCCGTGCCGCCACCGCGGCGGAGCGGGACGAGACGGCCGCGTCCTCGGCCCCGTCCGCGCCGCCGACGCCCTCGAGACGACCGGCCCAACGGGTCGACCTGGACAGACCTTATGAGCGCACGGCCGCGGCAGGGTGGGCGGAGGGTGCGGCGGGAATCGTGGAGGCCGAGGCCGTGCCCGTCGGGGATCACGACGCCGAGGAGGTGGCCACGGCGGTGGAGGCGGTCCGGGAGGCGGTGATCGCCGCCCGGCTGGACCCCCGTTCGTTGACGGAGCACGACCCGGAGGGCTATCTCTCGTTGCTGGCCCCCGATCTCCAGGCAGGCCTGCGGGAGGCCTTCGCCGAGGACGACGTCGAGACGGGACTGTGGATCACCCGGATCGGCGAGGACGACGCGCTTCTCCCGGTGCCGCCCAGGGTGGAGGGCGAGATGACGGTGGAGCTCGACGAGGACGGCGAGATCCTGGTGCGCACGAACTACCTGTTCGCCTACGCCTTCGAGCCTCCCGCGGACGTCGAGGACCTTCCCGGCCTCTCCAACACCGACCTGGTGGTCTTCCATCGCATCGAGCAGGACTTCTCCTATGTCACCGGGCAGGAGTGGGCGGACAGCTCCCACGGGCTGTGGGCCGAGGAACTGGTGAGCTTCAGCTACGGGATGGCCTGTGACCTGGCCGACCGCGGCTTCCTGGCTCCTGCCTTCGCGGAGACGGACCAGGAGGTGGACGCGATGCCCGACGAGGCTGAGATCCAGGGCATGTTCGACGCCACTCGGCCGATGCCCACGGAGGGCAACTGCTGACGCGACGCCTCGTCGGCGACGCGGGTGCCGGGCCCGGTCGACCCGTCTCCTTCGGAGGAGCGCGCGGCTGACGGCCCTGGGGTCGTCCGTTCGCCGCCGCACCGCACCGCGCACGGCTGTGGCGAGACGGACGCCGAGACCTCTGGCTCTCCTGTCCTGCTTGTCGCAGGATGTGAGGATGACTCGCGAGGCGCCTCGGCAGGACATCGACGAATCGGAGCTGGCCGTCTCCACGCCGAAGGAGTGGGCGGCGGGCATCCCCGGCGTGCTGGTCTCACTGGGCAGGGGCATGGAGCAGATGGGTGCGGGGCGCACCGTCAAGACGCTGCGGCTGCTCAATCAACGCAAGGGCTTCGACTGTCCGGGCTGCGCCTGGCCGGAGGGCCAGGGCCATCGCAGCGTCGCCGAATTCTGTGAGAACGGAGCGAAGGCCGTCGCGGAGGAGGCGACCCGCAGGCGTGTCGACGAGACGTTCTTCGCCGAGCACTCCGTCGCCGAACTCTCCGAGCGCACCGACTACTGGCTGGGCAGTCAAGGCAGGCTGACACACCCGATGGTGCTGAGGCCGGGTGCGACACACTACGAGCCCATCTCCTGGGCGGAATCGTTCGAGCTGATCGCGGCCGAACTCGGCGAGCTGGACTCGCCGGATCAGGCGGTGTTCTACACCTCCGGCCGCACGAGCAACGAGGCCGCCTTCCTGTACCAGCTGTTCGTGCGGTCCTTCGGCACGAACAACCTGCCGGACTGCTCGAACATGTGTCATGAGTCCTCGGGCTCGGCGCTGAACCAGACGCTGGGCATCGGCAAGGGCACGGTCAGCCTCGACGACGTCCATCACGCGGACCTGCTGCTCGTCGTCGGACAGAACCCCGGCACGAATCACCCTCGGATGCTCTCGGCGTTGGAGAAGGCCAAGGGCAACGGCGCGAAGATCGTCGCGGTGAACCCGCTGCCGGAGGCCGGGCTGCTCCGCTTCAAGAATCCGCAGAAGGTGCGCGGCGTGCTCGGCAGGGGCACCGACCTCACCGACGAGTTCTGCCAGATCCGGCTCGGCGGCGACCTCGCCCTCTTCCAGGCACTCGGCCATCTGCTGCTCGCGGCGGAGGAGGAGGCGCCCGGCACGGTGCTGGACGGCGACTTCATCCGGGAGCACAGCCACGGCTTCGCCGAGTACGCCGCCCACGTGCACGCCCTGGACTGGGCTCAGGTGGAGGAGGCGACGGGGCTGGCCAGGAGCCAGATCGAGACGGTGGCCAGGATGCTCATCGCCTCGAAGCGGACGATCGTCTGCTGGGCGATGGGCATCACCCAGCACCGGCACTCGGTCGCGACGATCCGCGAGATGGTCAACGTGCTGCTGCTGCGGGGCATGATCGGCCGCCCGGGAGCGGGCGTGTGCCCCGTTCGAGGCCATTCCAACGTGCAGGGCGACCGGACCATGGGGATCTGGGAGAAGCCCCCCGAGGCCTTCCTCGACGCGCTGGAGCGCGAGTTCGAGCTGCCGATGCCTCGCGAGCACGGTTTCGACACGGTCGCCGCGCTGCAGGCGATGCGGGGCAGGACGGCCGACGACCGCGGTCTGGTGTTCTTCGCGCTCGGCGGAAACTTCGTCTCCGCGAGCCCGGACACCGAGGTGACCGAGGCCGCGTTGCGCTCGTGTGCGTTGACGGTGCAGGTGTCCACGAAGCTCAACCGCTCACACGTGGTGCACGGACGGACGGCGCTCATCCTGCCGACACTGGGCCGAACGGAACGCGACGTCCAGCACACCGGGGAACAGTTCGTCACCGTCGAGGACTCGATGTCGGCCGTGCACGCCTCTCGGGGCAGGCTGGAACCTGCGAGCGAGACCCTGCACTCCGAGGTGTCGATCGTGGCGAGGCTGGCACGCGCCGTCCTGGGTGCCGAGCATCCGATCCCATGGGAGGACTTCGAGCGGGACTACGACGCGATCCGCGACCGGATCGCCAGGGTCGTCCCCGGCTGCGAGGACTACAACACGAGGGTGCGGGCGCCCGACGGGTTCGTCCTGCCGAATCCGCCCCGCGACTCGCGGTCGTTCCCGACGGCGACGGGGCGGGCGAACTTCACGGCGAACCGGCTGGAGGTGCTGCGGGTGCCGGAGGGCAGACTGCTCCTTCAGACGTTGCGCAGCCACGACCAGTACAACACCACGATCTACGGACTCGACGACCGTTATCGTGGCGTCAAGAACGCCCGGCGAGTGGTCTTCGTCAATCCGGCGGACTGCGAGCGGCTCGGCGTGGTGGACGGTCAGCTGGTCGACGTGATCAGCGAGTGGCCGGTGGGCACGCGGGTGGAGGAGCGTCGCGCGGCGGGATTCCGGATCGTGGCGTATCCGACGGCACGCGGGTGCGCGGCGGCCTACTACCCGGAGGCGAATCCCCTCGTCCCACTGGACTCGGTGGCGGAGGAGTCCAACACCCCGACGTCGAAGTCGATCGTCGTCCGGCTCGAGCCCGCGGGCTGAGCGACGCCGCGGCGCACCCCCGGCCGTCCGCCGGGCGGCAGCCCGTCGCCGCCGGTCGGCCCCGCGACCGACCGACACGGCCGTCGACCGGCTCCCCCGGGAAGTCAGCCGACGAAGAGGCGTGTCACGGTGCGAACGAGCTCGGCGAGCCCGTAGGCGAAGGGCAGCCCCACCCACAGCCAGGCGAAGGTCATCAACCCGACCCGCCGCCGGACGGGGGCCGCCCCGGCCGGTTCCTCGGCGCTCCTCGGTTCCTGGGCGCTCATCGGGCGGCTCCCTTCTCCGAGGCGGGCGCGGCCGGACCGGATACGGCCTCGACGGGCTCGTGGTACCGAGAGTCGACCGGACGGATCAGCTCGTTGGCGACGAAGCCGACCACGAGCAGGCCGATCATGACGAACAGCGACACGGTGTAGAGGTCCGCTCCGGTACGACCCGCCGCCTCCTGTGAGTCGGCGACCGCGTTGACGATCAGCGGCCCCAGCACGCCCGCCGCCGACCAGGCCGTCAGGAGGCGGCCGTGGATCGCCCCGACCTGGTAGGTGCCGAACAGATCCTTGAGGTAGGCCGGGACGGTCGCGAAACCCCCGCCGTAGAAGGACAGGATGCCCATCGCGGCGAGCACGAAGACCGGGGTGGAGAGACTGCCCGCCAGGGCGATCACCAGGTAGAGCAGGGCGCCCGCGCCGAGGTACACGCGGTAGACGTTCTTGCGGCCGATCACGTCGGAGGTCGAGGACCAGATGAAGCGGCCTGCCATGTTGGTGAGGGACAGCAGTGCGACGAAGCCCGCCGCGGCGCCCGCCGCGACCGGTGTCGCGGTGTCGGCGAAGAAGTCGACGATCATCGGAGCCGCCTTCTCAAGGATGCCGATGCCCGCCGTCACGTTGAGACACAACACGATCCAGAGACACCAGAACTGGGGTGTGCGCACCGCGTTACGAGCCGAGACGTTCGCGGTGGTGATCATCCGTCGTGCCGCGGCGGGGGCCCGGGGCGGGCTCGGCGGCCGCCAGTCGGCTGCCGGAACCCGGATCAACAGCACACCCAGGGACATGAAGGCGGCGTAGGCGACGCCGTGGACCGCGAGCGTCGTGGCGATGCCCGCCGAGTCGACGCCGAAGCTGCCGAGCATCCACGACGACCACGGCGCGGCGATCAACGCACCGCCGCCGAAGCCCATGATGGCGATGCCGGTGGCCATGCCCGGTCGGTCGGGGAACCACTTGATGAGCGTGGACACCGGCGAGATGTAGCCGATGCCCAGGCCGATCCCGCCGATGCCTCCGTACCCGAGCACGACGAGCCAGAACTGTCCGGTCACCACGCCCAGCGCGGCGACGAGGAAGCCGGTGGAGAAGCAGACCAGCGAGACGAACATCGCCCATCGGGGGCCGTTGCGCTCGACGAGGGTGCCACCGAAGGCCGCGGAGAGCCCGAGCATGACGATGCCCAGCTGAAACGGCAGCGCGCTCTGAGTGCCCGAGAGGCCCATCGCGGATTCCAGCGGGGGTTTGAACACACTCCATGCGTAGGCCTGTCCGATGGCCAGGTGTACGGATAACGCCGCCGGCGGCACGAGCCAGCGGCTCCAGCCGGGCGACGCGACGATCCTCGAGCGATCGAGCAGACCTGAAGACATCGCCACTCCTAGCACGCGACAGACACCGGAACGGGTGAACGGACGCTACCTCGGGTGAGTCGTCGTGACGAGCATCTCCGCCACTGGATTCATTCGCGGCGGCCGGCGAGACTTCGCGGCGGCATCGGGTCGATGTCCCAAGGCGCTCCTCTACCAGCTACATGGCGATGTCGAGAGCGGGCCGACCCCGACCGACGACACCCGCAGATCAGCGCGAACGACACGCTGCGACCCGTTCCGAGACCACATGATCGACACCGAGCGCGCCGAAGAGGGTCCTTTCGAGGGCCATGCGAATGGGCCGAGACTCGCGCGGCCCGCGCCGCGAGCCGCGCCCGGCCGGAGCCGACGGCGCCGACCCGAGTCCGGCGGCGCGGAGTACCGTCGATCCGGGCCCGGTGACGTGCCCGAGCAGACGACGACCGGAGGCACGCGGATGGGACGAGTGACGGTGCGCAGGAAGGTGCTCCGGGTCACCCCGGCGGGTGCCCGCACCCGACCGGACTCGTTGGCGGCCGAGGAGCCGCTGGAGACGCGGGTGAACGGCCGTCCGATCGCCGTGACGATGCGCACCCCCGGCAACGACGTCGAGCTGGCCCACGGCTTCCTGCTCACCGAGGGCGTCATCGCCGGCCGCCGGGACGTCTCCATCGCACGCTACTGCGACGGCGTGGACGACGAGGGTCGCAACACCTACAACGTCCTGGACATCGCACTCGCCGACGGAGTGGCGCCCCCGGAGACGGGGGTCGAGCGGAACTTCTACACCACTTCCTCCTGCGGCGTCTGCGGCAAGGCCGCGCTCGACGCGGTGCGGCTGAGCACCCGGTTTCCCCCGGCGGCCGACGAAGGACGGATCTCCGTCGAGACCCTGACCCGGCTGCCACTCGCGCTGCGCGAGGCGCAACGGGTCTTCGACGCCACCGGCGGTCTGCACGCCGCCGGACTCTTCACCCGGGACGGCACGCTGCTCGCCGCTCGGGAGGACGTCGGCAGGCACAATGCCGTGGACAAGGTGCTGGGCTGGGCCCTGCTCCAGGATCGCGTGCCGCTCACGGGCTGTGTACTCATGGTGTCGGGTCGAGCATCGTTCGAACTCGTGCAGAAGGCGGCGATGGCGGGATTACCGATACTCGCCGCCGTGTCCGCGCCCTCCTCCCTGGCGGTCGACCTCGCCGAGGAACAGGGCATGACGTTGATCGGCTTCCTGCGAGGCGACTCGATGAACGTCTACACCGGTCAGGAACGGGTGTCGACCGAGGCCGAGACGGCGGAGCACGCCTGACGACCGCGCCCGCCCGCACGAAGCCGCCCGCCACGCCCTCCTCCAGGTGAATTCCCTCTGACGTCACTCGCCCGAGCGGGAGCAGCGGTGGCCGACCCGACACGGCTCGACGACGGTGGGTCTGAACCGCTTTCAGGTCCAGACGTCGAGGAGGCCCTTCCATGGCACCTGATCCCATCGTCGACTCGGCGCGCGATCCGGGAAGACGCCGTTTCCTGACCATGGCCGCAGGCCTGGCGGGTCTGGGGGCGGTCGCGGCGGCCGCCGGCACCGCGTTGACGCAGGGCACCGCGCACCATGCCACCGGCCTCACCGGCGGCATGTCACTCGGTGAGCTGCTCAGCGGGGGCACGTCTCGCGCGGTGATCCGACGGGAACAGGTGTGGTCGGAGGCACGTGGCCGGAACGTCGGCCTGGTCACCCTCGTCCCCGCCGGCTCCTACGGCCGCAGGCTCCCGGTCTGCCTGATGCTGCACGGCAGGACGGGCAATTCCGAGGAGGTCACCGCCGCACCGATGCCCGACACCCTGGACACCCTCGTCTCGGAGGGTGCCACCCCGTTCGCCGTGCTGGCCGTGGACGGCGGCGACGACTACTGGCACGAGCACACCAAGGGTGACGACTCGATGGGAATGCTGCTGCGCGAGGTCCCCGTCTGGGCGGCGGCACGCGGACTGGGCATGCCCGAAGCCGCGGTGGGCACCTCGATGGGCGGCTTCGGAGCACTGCTGTACGCACGTCGTCGCCGTGAACAGGGCAGGCCGCTGCGTGCGGTCGGCGCCATCGCGCCTGCGTTGATCCTCACCTGGGAGGAGATGAGCAAGCGCAACGCCTTCCATGACGAGGCCGACTGGGCGAGCATGGACCCGCTGCGCAACATCCCCGCCCTCGGCGACGTCCCGGTGGGCATCTGGTGCGGCACCGAGGACGCCTTCATCGAGGGCGCCCGCCAGTTCATCGAGCAGGCTCGGCCGGAGGTCGCGGAGCTGTCCCCCGGCGGCCACACCCGCGCCTTCTTCGACGCCTCCGTCCCGCCCGCACTCGCCTTCGTCGCGAGCCGCCTCCGCTGAGAGGGGTCCCTGCGCCCGGCTGCCGCACCGCCGGGTGCTCGCCCCGCGCCGGGAATCCCGCCTCGGTGGTCGGGCCGAGGCGCGGAAGACGTCCCCACCCGTCCGCCGGATCTCGTCGCCATCCTCGTCGCGAGACGTTCAGCGCGGTGTGCTCCGGCGGGCGGTGTTCAGATCCGCCGCCGCCGGATCGATCAGCCAGTCCAGCACCTGCGGCCACGGCCCGAAACCGGCCTCGGGGTCCAGATGCCTGCCCTCCGGCACCACGTCGACCTCCACCCCCAACGCGCGTCCCAGGCTGGTCGTCTCGGCGACGCCGCCCCACGGGTCGTCGACCCCGGCGACCAGGCGTGTGACCCCGGCGGCGCGTCGCAGGCTCCACCCGTCCAGGGGCGGGTACGGCATCCCGCTCAGGTCGGGGTGCCGCCAGCGGCGACCCGGCGGCGCGACCAACAGCACCCGGTCCACACGTCTGTCCCGCCCGCCCAGCACGGCGGCGTGATGCATCCAGGTGAGCGCCCCGCAACAGTGCGCGAGCACCACCAGCTCCGCGGCACGCGGAACGCGGGCCACCCGCGCCTGCACCACCGGCAGCCACCGGGACAGCGTCGGCGTGTCCGCCTCGGGCAGACGCGGAAAGTCGACCTCCCAACCACGCTCGTAGGCGCGGGGAGCCAGCCACAGCTGCCAGTGGTCCGGCGGAGGAGTACGCCAGCCGTGCAGCAGAAGCACCAGTCGGTTCGCCATCTCCGCCTCCGTCTCAACCGCTCATCCGGCCCGCCGTCACGGCGGACTCTCGCGCGTCGGCCTCCGAGAGCACGTCGCCCGCCGGGTCCGCCCGAGCCCGGCCCGGTCGACACACCTCGTCGCCGACGGTCCGATCGAACTCTTCCCGGTCCCAGAGGCCACCGCTCGTCGCCGTGATCGAACAGCCGGCGCGGTCCCGCGCCGACACCGGGTCGGGCGCCGCGCGACGGCGGCGGGCTCGAGGCGTCGACGGCGGCGGGCGACACGACCGTCCGCGCCGCAGCGCCACGCGGTCGAGCCACGCGGCCGCCACCGGACCGGCGGCACCGTCACAGCCCATCCCGGCCGGCCTCCTCGCACGGACCTCGGACGAGCCGGCCCGCACCTCGGCCCGTTCAGCCCAGCCTGCGCGCGAAGAAGGCCAGCACCGCGTCCCAGGACTCCTGCTGAGCAAGCGCGATCCCTCTGGCCGAACCGCCCGCCATCAGGGTCTCGCTCCATGCCGCGGTGGTCGGCACCAACGGCGGGCGAAGGAAGTGTCCCGCGTCGGCGAACGTCCGAGTCTCGTCCTCGTGGCCGACACTGTGCGTGCCGCGTCGCTCCACCATCGTCCGCGCCATCTCGCCGGCGGGCCAGAGCTGATCGTCGGCGCCACAGAGCAGGAGCAGCGGAGCGTCGACGCGCTCCACCGGGATCGCCGCCCGCTCCACCTCGGCGAGGCTGCGCAGCCCGGCGGCATAGGACGAGCGCAGATGCAACGCCGTCGGACGCGGATGGCGGGTGACGCGATGCCGGATCGCCTGGCCGAGCATCTCGGGGAGCAGCCGCCCCGCCCGCACCCGCACCCAGGGAAGCGGGCGGCCCGTCCGCCGCGGCAGCCTGCCAGACGACAGAACTGGGCGACACCAGCGCCACGGCGCGAACCGGATGCGGGTCGAGGTATGCCAGCGCGGCCAGGGCTCCCACACAGCCGACCGAGGAGGCGAACACGCCGATACGATCGGCGGCCACCCTCGGATGCGCGGCCAGCCTGGCGAGCGCGTCGGCGATCGTCTCGATCGGCACCTCGGTGAACCCCGGCTGCGCCCGATCGTCACCGAGGTAGTCCACGACCGCCGTCACGTAGCCGTGTGAGGCCAGCAGCGCCGCTCTCGGCAGCACGGCGGCGCCGCCGGTGAAACCCGGCACCACGAGGATGCCTGCACCCCGCTCGGCCCCCACCGGGGTGAAGACGGTGATCGTGTTGCCCGGCACGTCGTGATCCTGGCGTTCCACTCCCTCGGCGGCCCAGCGCCGCACCACCGTCGCCACCGCCGTCTCACCCACCGCCTGCGCGGTGATCTGACAGGTGAGCGAGTCCGGGGCCGCGCTGAAGTCGACGGGCGCCCGGCCAGGCGCGGCGAAGCGCATCGACCACCACGGCCCGGCAGGATCGGCGCCCTCATACGTGCCGACCAGCGGCTCGTGCGTGGCGAGGTCGACAAGCCCGGAAGCGTCGGCGCCATAGGTGTTCAGCGAGGTCCAGGCGTGGCCCGCCGCGTCGGTCATCCGCAGCTCCAGCTTGACCCCGACATGCGAAGAGGCCCGTACTCGGACCACCGGCGGCCGGTCCGCCATGCCGTCGAGCGGATCGATCTCCAGCTCCATCGACCTCCACCGACCTCCTCGCGCCGTCGGCTCGAGACCCGGAGCGCCCGGCGGGGCGACGGGCGACGCCTCGGCGAGACGACGCCGACGCCGACGCGCCGATCTGGGCACGGCGCCAGGAGACTCGTCGACCGCTCACGCCGGATGAACCGCCCTGCTCCGATCCATTCGGGCGGTGCTCCGCAGGCGCGGCTCCGCAGGCGCGCCCGTGCTGCCGCACGCGACATCCGACGGCACGACGTCGCGTCGTCGGGAAGCCTGCCATGATTCGACCGGGTCGGCATGTCGCATGCTTCGAGATCAACGGCCGGGCGACCACCCCGACCTGGCCGGGAAGCGACCACCCCGGCCGAGCCGGGCAGACACGAGCCGCAGCCGACGGGCGGCGGACGATCGGCCGACTCGGCCGTCGCAGGCGGAGTTCGGGCGTCGGGCGACGACCTGCGGGTCAGGCCGACTTCTCGCGGCGTTCCCGCCGGGAGGCCTGACGGGCGACGATGGTCGGGTTCACGTTCTCCCGCACCGTCTGCTCGGTGATGACGACCTTGGCGACGTCGCTGCGGCTGGGGATGTCGTACATCACCGACTGCAGCACCTCCTCCATGATCGCCCGTAGACCACGCGCGCCGGTGCCTCGGAGGATCGCCTGGTCCGCGATCGCCTCCATCGCCTTCTTGGTGAACTCCAATTCGACACCGTCGATGTCGAACAACTTCTGGTACTGCTTGACCAGCGCGTTGCGCGGCTCGGTGAGAATCTGGACCAACGAGTCCTTGTCCAGGTTCGTGACACCCGCGACCACCGGCAGCCTGCCGATGAACTCGGGGATCAGACCGAACTTGATCAGGTCCTCCGGCATGACGTCGGTGAACAGATCCATCGCGTCGATCTCGGCCTTCGATCGGATCTCCGCACCGAAACCGAGGCCGCGTTTGCCGACCCGATCCTGGATGATCTTCTCCAGGCCCGCGAAGGCCCCCGCCACGATGAACAGCACGTTCGTCGTGTCGATCTGGATGAACTCCTGATGGGGATGCTTGCGGCCGCCCTGCGGCGGAACACTCGCCGTGGTGCCCTCCAGGATCTTCAACAGAGCCTGTTGCACGCCTTCGCCGGAGACGTCCCGGGTGATCGACGGGTTCTCGCTCTTGCGGGCGATCTTGTCGACCTCGTCGATGTAGATGATGCCGGTCTCGGCGCGCTTGACGTCGTAGTCGGCCGCCTGGATCAGCTTCAACAGGATGTTCTCGACGTCCTCGCCGACGTACCCCGCCTCGGTCAACGCCGTGGCGTCCGCGATGGCGAAGGGCACGTTGAGCAGCTTGGCGAGGGTCTGCGCGAGATAGGTCTTCCCGCAGCCGGTGGGCCCGAGCATCAGGATGTTGGACTTGGCGAGTTCGACGTTCTCCTCGCGGCTGTCCTTGGCTCGATCGCCCGCCTGGATGCGCTTGTAGTGGTTGTAGACGGCCACCGCGAGCGAGCGCTTGGCGCCGGACTGGCCGATCACGTACTGATCGAGGAAGTCGTGGATCTCGGCGGGCTTGGGCAGCTCGTCGAGCTTGACGTCGCCCGCCTCGGCGAGCTCCTCCTCGATGATCTCGTTGCAGAGGTCGATGCACTCATCGCAGATGTACACACCGGGGCCCGCGATGAGCTTCTTCACCTGCTTCTGACTCTTCCCGCAGAACGAGCACTTGAGCAGGTCGCCGCCGTCACCGATACGTGCCATGACCGCTGACCTCTGTCCCCTCTGGCTCACCCGGACTCGGTGTGCCTGGCCGTGTACGTCATCGACGGTACCTTGCCTGCCCCCCGGTCTTCGGGTGCGCAAGCGTCTCCCGTCGCCGCCGAGTGTGTCGGGACGTCCGACACACTCGGCGTGTCGGGTCAGTTCTGCGAGAGCTTCCGGTACGGAATCACCTCGTCGACAAGACCATATTCCAACGCCTCCTGGGCCGTCAGGATCTTGTCGCGCTCGACGTCCTCGCGTACCTGCTCCGCCGAGCGGTTCGTGTGCCTGGCGAGCGTGGCCTCCATCTGAGTCCGCACCCGCTGGATCTCGTTCGCCTGGATCTCCAGGTCCGACACCTGACCATAGACGCCCTCGATCGCGGGCTGGTGGATCAGCACCCGCGCGTTGGGCAGGATCAGCCGCTTGCCCGCGGTGCCCGCCGCCAGGATCACGGCGGCGGCGGAGGCCGCCTGACCGAGGCAGGCCGTCTTGATGTCGGGGCGGACGAACTGCATCGTGTCATAGATCGCCATCAGCGACGTGAAGGAGCCGCCGGGCGAGTTGATGTACATCGTGATCTCGCGGTCCGGATCGTCCGACTCCAGGCACAGCAGCTGCGCCATGACGTCGTTCGCCGAGACGTCGTCGACCTGCGAGCCGACGAAGATGATCCGCTCCTCGAACAGCTTGCTGTAGGGGTTGGACTCCTTGACCCCGTAGCTGGTGCGCTCGATGAAGGACGGCAGTACGTAACGAGACTGTGGACGGTGAAGCTCGTTCATCGTGGAGACTCCTAGAGGTCGGCCTGAATCAACGCGGCGGCCGGGATCAGCGCCGACTCGTGCCCTTGGTGTTGGGCAGCTGGTTGGTACGGCTGACCACATGATCGACGAAGCCGTACTCCTTGGCCTCCTCGGCCGTGAACCAGCGGTCGCGGTCGGAGTCGGCGGTGATCCGCTCGACCGTCTGGCCGGTGTGCTCGGCGATGAGCTCGGCCATCTCCTTCTTGTCCTTGATCCACACCTCGGCCTGGATGGCGATGTCGGAGGCGGTGCCGCCGATGCCGGACGACGGCTGGTGCATCATCACCCTGGCGTGCGGAAGGGCGTATCGCTTACCGGGGGCGCCCGCCGACAGGAGGAACTGCCCCATCGACGCGGCGAAGCCCATCGCCACGGTCGACACGTCGGGCTCGATGAGCTGCATGGTGTCGAAGATGGCCATACCCGCGAAGACCGAGCCGCCCGGCGAGTTGATGTACAACCTGATGTCGGCCTCGGGGTCCTCGGCCTCCAGCAGAAGGAGCTGGGCACAGATCTGGTTCGCGATGTTCTCCTCGACCTGAGAGCCCAGGACGATGATCCGTTCACGGAGCAGGCGCTCGTAGACCGAGTCGTTCAAGTTGAGACCGCTGTTGCTCGAACGCATCTCAGGGGTGGGGATGGGTGGGTGCTGCGTCACGTCTGCCTGCCTTCTCCAACCAGTGATGGGCGGTTCTCGTCCACATCGGCAGCGCTACCGATGTTCCGCCGTCGGTCATCCGGATTACTCAATCGACAGTAACGAACACGGGCGGCGCTGCCTTCCCAGCACCGCCCGTGTTCGCCCAGAGCGTTCTACTTCTCCGCAGCGGCACCCGCCGCGTCGGACGTGCCGGAGGTCTCCGACCCGTCGTTCTCCACCACCGCGTCGCCCTCGATGACCGCACCGGGCCGGGCCTCGGGCTCCTCGGCGGTGCCGAACAGCTCGTCGAGGTCCAGCGTGTTGCCGGAGGCGTCGGTGACGGTGGCCTGCCGGACCACGCCCGCCAGGGCCTTGCCACGCCGCACGTCGGCGTAGATGGCGCCGAGCTGGTTGGACTGCTGGGCCCGCTGCACGTACTCGTCAGGGCTGATGCCGAAGCGCTGCGCCTGGTAGACGATGCGCTGCGTCAGCTCGTTGTCCGAGACCGCGACCTGCTCGGCGTCGGCGATCGTGTCGAGCACGAGCTGCGTGCGCACCGCCTTCTCCGCCTCGGCCCTGGTCTCGGCGTCGAAGCCCTCCACGGTCTTGTCCTGCTGCGCCAGCCACTCGGCGAACCGGGCCTCGTCGTGGTCGAACGGGTGGATCGCGTCGTGCTTGCGCACCTCGATCTCCGCCTCGACGACCTTCTCGGGCAGCGGAACCTCGGTGGTCTCCAGCAGCACCTCCAAGACCTTGTCCCGTGCCTCCATGCCCTGCTGCATCCGCTTGACCCGGCCGATGCGCTCGCGCAGGTCGCCCTTCAGCTCGTCCAGGGTGTCGAACTCGCTCGCCATCTGGGCGAACTCGTCGTCGGCCTCCGGCAGCTCGCGCACCTTCACCGAGGTGGGCGTGACCTTGACCTCGGCCTCCCGGCCCGCGTACTCGCCCGCGACGAGGGTGGTGGTGAAGGTCTTGGTCTCGTCCTTCGCCGCGCCGATCAGGGCGTCGTCGATGCCCTCCACCAGCTGGCCGGAGCCGATCTCGTAGGAGAGGCCCTCGGTGCGGGCGTCCTCGACCTCGACGCCGTCGACGGTGGCCGACAGGTCGACGACCACGAAGTCGCCCGCCTCGACGGGCCGGTCGACGCCGGTGAGGGTGCCGAAGCGCGCACGCAGCTCGTCGAGCTGGGTGTCGACGTCGGAGTCCTCCACGGCCACGTCGTCGACGGAGACCGCCAGCTCACCGAAGGCGGGGATGGTGATCTCCGGGCGGACGTCGACCTCGGCGCTGAAGGCGAGCAGGTCGCCGTCGTCGATCTTGGTGACCTCGATCTCGGGCCTGCCGAGGGTGCGCACCTCGCCGCTGTTGACGGCCTCCATGTACTTGGCGGGAATGGCCTCGTTGACGACCTCGTCGAGCACGACGCCTCGGCCGAGCCTGCTCTCCAGCACTCGGGAGGGGGCCTTGCCCGGCCGGAAGCCCGGAATGCGGACCTGCGAGGCGAGCTTGCGGTAGGCACGGTCGAAGTCGGGCTTGAGCTCGTCGAACGGCACCTCGACGTCGATCCGTACCCGCGTCGGGCTGAGCTGCTCGACGGTGCTCTTCACGTGATCTCCTTGGGACGTTGCGATCTTGGCGGGCCTGAGGGCGCCCACCACCGGCCTCCTGGGGACAGGAACCTCGGGAGCGCGCCCTGGCCTGCACATCGTGCTGGTCAACGCCGGGAAGCCAGCCGTGGGCGTGGAACGCCCCGGCGAACACGGGGTCGGGCTGGCTCACAGGGCGCCGCCTGTCGGCGCGATTCTAGGCGAAGTCGCCGGGGGCCCGACCGATGGGGATGCCCGCGCGGCCCGACGCGCCCTCGACGGGCGTGGGCTCACTCGATCGACGTCCGCCGAGACGGCGGACGTATTCCGCGTCGCCGACGTGGCACATCGGAGACGCACTCGACGGCGCCTGCCGGTTCTCGTCGCGACCGGAACGGCGATGCCCACCGCTGAGAGACCGCGGGGACTCGCCTGCTCGAACGTTGGTCGGGCTGACAGGATTTGAACCTGCGACCCTCCGCTCCCAAAGCGGATGCGCTACCAAGCTGCGCTACAGCCCGTCGCGGAGATCCTAGCGCAGTCGGGGAGCCGGCAGAGACCGCCTGATCGCGCAGGCGGGCGGCCGGCCCGGGTGATCGAGAGCCGACCCCGCCGCGGAAGGCCCCGGGCGGCACGCTAGACTTCGATCGCGACGCCATACCGGCGCACTCGCGGGCGTAGCTCAATGGTAGAGCCCCAGTCTTCCAAACTGGCTACGCGGGTTCGATTCCCGTCGCCCGCTCCAGTGGCACGGCACCCCGACGGCCGCCCTGTTCGATCCGAGCAGGGCGGCCGTCGTGCGTCGGCGTGTCGAGCCGGGTCGAGCTATCGAGAAGCGGCGAGGGTCTGCCGGGTGAGAGCCTCGACACGGGTCAGCGGCGCCGTCCAGGCAGCGGCCCAGGTCGCGGGGCCCACGACGCCGTCGACGCCCAGCCCCTTCTCCCGTTGGAAGGCGAGGCAGACCTCCTTCGAGCCGGGCCCGTACGCGCCGTCCACGGCGATCGACCACCCTCGGCTGAGCATCTGCTGCTGCCAGGTCCGCACACTGCTGTGCGTCGTGACGGGCGGATAACGGAAGTAGACGCCGGGCCAGGCGGGCGCGGGAGACGGGCCGCCCCCGCCGCCGGGGTTGAGGGAGCCGTCCTGGACGAGCGCGTAGAGCCTGCTGCCCGGACACGACGTGGCGAGGTGGTCACGGTGCCCGTTGATGCCGTTCGCGGCACTGCCGACGCCGCGAAGATCGGCGATGGCCGACTTGATGCCCGCGACCAGGCCTTCCGGAACGGTGTCCGCGTCGCCGATGAGAGCGCACACCCCGTACCAGTTCTGATTTCCCGGATTCGTTCCGTTGGCGGCCGTCCGAACGTTCGGCCCGCGACCGTGGAAGACGTAGTCGTGGATACAGACGAGATACGTGTAGGCGATGTCCGCCCAACCGTTCCCGTCCATGTGTCCGTTCTGAATTCCTCGGACCTGTGCCGCGCACTGCGAATGATCGGGACGCGCCACGTTGCCGCTGCCGACGTAATGCACGGTGACGCCGCCGTTCTGCGGCGTGATGTTGTTCGAGACGTTCCTGGGCGCCCTGGCTCCCCAGCTCGCTCGACTCACGAAGGTCGTCATCGGTGGCCTCCCTGCTGACAGGCGACCCCGGCGTCCAAGGGCTCACCGGTGAACTCGTCCACGGTGCCACGTGCGAGATCCACACCGCCCGGTCCGGCGGGGAGGATGTGATCGACGGGGGCCGCCGTCGCGGCGGGCGCGATCATCGTCATCGCGACACCTGCGGCTACGGCGCCGCCTGCTAAACCCAGGAAGCCACGTCTTGATCGATCTGGTTCGGACATTCGACATCCTCCGAGGGGTGCCTTCGAATGGACTGAACGGAATCGCCGACGATTCGATCCTTCCGGAGAATCGTTTTCACTGAAGCTCGCAGGGTGCCGACGAGCTCGACGGAACCGAATGTCGGCTCACTCCAGAACCGGTGAGAGGCGACCCTCGGTTCCCCCCAGAACCGTGATGAGTAGCTTTGCAATGCATCGAGCAGACGGAGCGTAACCCGCTCCGCAGGGCCGATCAACGGTTCACCGACTCGCCGTCGAAGTTTGTGAATAACCTACAAACCCGTGACGGTCGTCCGACTCACGACGTTCTCCGCTCCCCCGAGTCCGCCCCAGGACCGTGCCCTCGACCGAACGCGTTTCGATCGCCCGCCCAGCGGGCACGCTTCAGCACGGCAGAACGCGGCGGAGCCTGGCGAGGTGGAGGGTCGACGATGACGGTCGGGACCGATGCGCACGGCGAACCCCTCACCGACGCTGAGCTGCGGAGTCTCCACCGCTGGTGGCAGGCCGCCAACTACCTCTCGGCCGGACAGATCTACCTGATGGACAACCCGTTGCTGCGGGAGCCGCTCCGTCCCGAGCACATCAAGCCCCGGCTGCTCGGCCACTGGGGGACCACTCCCGGCCTGACGTTCGTATACGCCCACCTGAACCGAGCGATCATGCGGCGGAAACTGGAGATGATGTACGTGACGGGCCCCGGCCACGGCGGCCCCGGCATGGTCGCGGCCTCCTGGCTGGAGGGCACCTACGGCGAGGTCTACCCGGATGTCGGCCAAGACCTGGCCGGACTTCGTAGACTGTTCACCCAGTTCTCGTTCCCCGGCGGCATTCCCAGCCACGCCGCGCCGGAGACGCCCGGTTCGATCAACGAGGGCGGCGAACTGGGCTACTCGCTGGCTCACGCCTACGGCGCGGCCTTCGACAACCCGCAGCTGACGGTGGCGTGTGTGATCGGCGACGGCGAGGCCGAGACCGGGCCGCTGGCGACCGCGTGGCACTCGACCAGGTTCCTCGATCCCGTTCGCGACGGGGCGGTGCTGCCGATCCTGCACCTCAACGGATTCAAGATCGCGAGTCCCACGGTGCTCGCCCGCATCCCGGAGGAGGAGCTGCGGTCACTGCTGCGCGGCTACGGACACGAACCGTGGTTCGTCAGCGGCCGTGATCCCGTGGCGATGCACCATGGCTTCGCGCGGGCCCTCGACGCCTGCCTCGACGACATCGCCGCCATCCAGGTCCGCGCACGCGGCCGAGGCGCGACGGAGCGGCCCCGTTGGCCGATGATCGTGTTGCGAACGCCGAAGGGGTGGACCGGCCCCGCCGAACTGCACGGCAAGCCGGTGGAGGGCTCCTGGCGCTCTCATCAGGTTCCGCTGCCCGCGCCGAGGGAGGACCCGGAGCAGCTCCGGCAGCTGGAGGCCTGGCTGCGGAGCTACGACCCGGCCACGCTCTTCGAGCCCGACGGCGCCCCGGTTCCCGACATCCGGGAGCTGCATCCCCGAGGCGCACGGCGAATGAGCGCGAGCCCCCATGCCGACGGGGGCCTGCTGCTGCGCGCCCTGCGGCTGCCCGACTTCCGCGACTACGGGGTGCGGGTGGAGCGCGCCGGCGGCGCCAAGGCGTCCGCGACCGGCGTGCTCGGCGAATTTCTGCGGGACGTGCTGCGGGAGAATCGGAACGAGGGGATCTTCCGGATGTTCTCGCCGGACGAGAACAACTCGAATCGGCTCGGCGCGGTGCTGGAGGCCACCGGACGCGCCTGGATGGCCGAGGCGGACGCGGACGACGACGCGGCGCTGGTCCCGGACGGCAGGCTGATGGAGATGCTCTCCGAGCACACCTGCCAGGGCTGGTTGGAGGGCTATCTGCTCACCGGGAGGCACGGTCTCTTCTCGTGTTATGAGGCCTTCGTGCACATCGTCGACTCGATGTTCAATCAGCACGCCAAGTGGCTGAAGGTCTCCCGCGAGCTGCCGTGGCGCAGGCCGGTCGCCTCCCTCAACTACCTGTTGACCTCACACGTCTGGCAGCAGGACCACAACGGCTTCTCCCACCAGGACCCCGGCTTCATCGATCACGTCATGAACAAGAAGGCCGAGATCGTCCGGGTCTACCTGCCGCCGGACGCCAACACCCTGCTGTCGGTGGTCGATCACTGCCTGCGCAGCAGGAACTATGTGAACGTCGTCGTGGCGGGCAAGCAGCCCGAGGACCAGTACCTGGACATCGAGGCGGCGGAGACGCACTGCACCAGGGGGATCGGAATCTGGGACTGGGCCAGCAACGATCAGGAGGGCGACGTCGACGCGGTGCTCGGCTGCGCCGGAGACGTGCCGACCAAGGAGGTCCTCGCCGCGGTGAGCCTGCTCCGGAGAAGTCTGCCGGAGCTACGGCTTCGCGTGGTCAACGTGGTGGACCTGATGCGGCTGCAGGACGAGCGACAGCATCCGCACGGGTTGTCCGACGTCGAGTTCGACGCGCTTTTCACCACCGACCGACCGGTGATCTTCGCGTACCACGGGTACCCGTGGCTCATCCACCGACTGACGTACCGGCGGACCAATCACGAGAACATCCACGTGCGCGGCTACAACGAGGAGGGCACCACCACGACGCCCTTCGACATGCGCGTGCTGAACGGGATCGACCGCTTCCATCTCGCGATCGACGTGATCGACCGGGTGCCCCGCCTCGGCCCGACGGCCGCCTACGCCCGCCAGGAGTTCCAGGACGCCCTGCTCCGGCATCGCAGGCACGTGACGACCCACGGCGAGGACCTGCCCGAGGTGCGTGACTGGTCGTGGCCGTCGTGGACCAGGACGAGCTGACCGCCTTACCGGCGATCGGACTTCGGATGCCGACGCGACTCGATCGCTCCGCCTGTTCAGCACTCCCCGTCCCCGAGGCGCCCGCTGTTCACGAGGCGCTCTCCGCCTCCTAGGCCGCCTCGGCCGGTTCCGTCGAGGGCGAGGAGACGGCGGGCGCGGCACCGCCCACGCATCCGCCGCGGAGCGAGCCGCGAGAACGGTCCACGCCCACGCCGCTCGATCCCGAGGCAGTCGCTTATCCTCCTACCCCATGTCCGAGGTCGATCTTCCCCACGCCGAGTTCGCCTTTCCCGGCCCGCTGCGCGACCGTCTGGTGGCGGCGATCCAGGACGGACGCAAGACCACCACCACGGCGCTGCTCGTCGAGTTCGAGCACGCCGACGAGCCGTTGCCCCGGCCGGGAGACCGTGAACTGCTCATCGACTCGGCCGGTGCACCCGCCGGAGTCATCGAACTGCTCGAGGTGCGGTGCCTCCGGCTGGCGGACGTGGACCTGGCGCATGCGGTCGACGAGGGCGAAGGCCACGCGTCGGTGGCCGACTGGCGGACCGACCACGAGGAGTTCTGGCAGGGCGCGGACCTGCGGGCCCATCTCGGCGACCCAGAGTTCACGGTCGACGACGACACGATGGTCGTCGCTCAGCGATTCCGCTTCCTCCCCACGCGGCCGAATGCGTGAAATCCTCCAGGCGGCACCGCCGTCCGGCCTAGAGTGAAGGTCATGTCCGCAGAACAGCACGCAGGCAGCACCACCCCGACGCACTCCCCTGCCGCGGACGACCTCGCGGGCAGCCTGGCCGCACGCCGCAGCCTCGGCGCCGACGCCGAGGACGCGGTCATCGCGTCGTTCCTCGAACGCACCGGGGAGTCGATCGACCGGCGGGTCGAGGAACGGGTCGCGGCGGAACTGGCCGCCCGCAACGACAAGACCGTGATCGAACGGTCGGATCGCCGACGCAAGGACAGCCAGTCGCTGGCTCTGGCGATCACGTCGCTCGCTCTCGCCGTCCCCATCACCATTCTCGCGCCGGTGGGAGCCGGGACGCTGGTGGTCGTCTGGCTGGCCATCGTCGCCGTGAACATCGCCTTCCGAACGATGTGACCACGAAGCCACACCGACCGGCCTGACGCGGCGACCCGGTGTGGAGGCGGGCGACCGTACCGGCGAGGCTCGAACAGGCCCGCGTACCGCACGGCCCTTCGGCGACCCACGTCGCCGCCCGACCCCGCCGCCGAGAGCCTCCGAGGCAGCGTCGACGACCCGGCGGATCGTGTCGTGGGCGCGACATCCGCCGAGACAGGCGGCACGTCCTCGCTCTGCGCGGTCGGCGAACCGCGGGGCCCGTCGTCAGCGCGGATAGCATCGCAGTTCCTCCGCCCGCACCGTCGCCCACAATCGCGCACCCGCCGCGATGTCGAGTTCGGCCAGCGCCGCCGGGGGCAGGTCCGCCGCGATCCCCGCCCGTCCGGCCAGCCGAACGCGGACGCCGGTGCCGCCCGCACCGATCTCGGCGACGGTGACCGGTCTGCCGTCGGGAACGGCCGTGGGATGCAGGGTCACCGCTGTCGGGGGAAAGGCGACGAGGACAGGCCCGGTCTCGGTCGGCCCCTCGCGTGGCGTCAGGCCGCCGAACCCCTCGATCTCGACCGCCCCGCCGCGCACGACTCCCCGGCACAGGTTCAGCCCGACCAAGGCCGCGACGTAGTCGGTCCGAGGGCGTGTGGCGACCTCGGCGGGCGTGCCGTCCTGGACCACCGATCCAGACTCCAGCACCACCAGCCTCGTCGCCAACGCCATCGCGTCCAGCGCGTCGTGGGTGACCAGTACCGCGCAGCCGTCGAAGTCGGCGAGCTGCCTGGCCAGCTCGGCGCGGACCGCGAGCCGGGAGCCTGCGTCCAGCGCCGCGGTCGGCTCGTCCAGCAGCAGCAGGGCGGGACGCACGGCCAGCGCCCTGGCGAGTGCCACGCGCTGGGCCTGACCGCCGGACAGCCGGGCAGGCGGTCGGTCCGCCAGCTCGGCGATGCCCAGCCTCTCCAACCACTCCATCGCCGACTCTCGCGCGACTCGTCGGCGCACGCCGTGCGCCCTCGGGCCGAAGGCGACGTTCTCCAGTGCGCTCAGATGTCCGAACAGGCGGTGGTCCTGGAAGACGACACCGAGCCGCCGCCGGTTCGGCGGGACGAAGCGGTCCGGCCTGCCCGGTTCGTCGAGCACCTCGCCCGCCAGGTCGATCCGCCCGTCGTCCAGCGGTCGCAGTCCCGCGAGTGCCCGCAACGCGGTGGTCTTGCCCGCTCCGTTGGGGCCCAGCAGAGCCACGACCTCGCCCGGTCGGATCCGGAGCTCCAAGTCGAGTCGGAATCCGGTGTCGCGGCGCACGATCAGCCGCGCGTCGAGAGTCATCGCAGGCCGCCCGTCCACCGTTCACGCAGCGACACCAGCACCAGCACGCAGACGGTCAGCAACAGCAGGCTCAGGACCACGGCGTCGTCCGGGCTGGTCTGGAGGGCCACGTAGACGGCCGAGGGCATGGTCTGGGTCTCGCCGGGAAGGCTGCCCGCGAAGGTGATGGTGGCGCCGAACTCGCCGAGCGCACGTGCCCAGCAGAGCACCGCCCCCGCGAGCACCCCCGGTGCGACCGAGGGGAGGGTGATCCGGCGGAAGACGAGTCGGCGGGAGGCCCCCAGGGTGGCCGCCGCCTCCTCGAACCGCCGGTCGGCGCCTCGGAGGGCTCCCTCCACCGAGAGCACCAGGAACGGCATCGCCACGAAGGCCTCCGCGAGCACGACCGCGAGGACGGTGAAGGGGATCGACACGCCGAACCAGGTGTGCAGGTGTTCGCCGACGAGCCCCCGCCGACCCAGGAACAACAGCAGCGCCACGCCCCCGACCACGGGCGGCAGGACCAGCGGCAGCGTGACCAGCGCACGCAGCACCCGACGGCCGGGGAACTCGGCTCTGGCCAGTATCCAGGCCAGCGGGACCCCCAGCAGGAGGCACAGCACGGTCGCCGCGGTCGCGCACCACAGCGAAAGCCGCAGGGCCGCGAAGACCTCCGGAGTCGCCAGTCGCGCGGGCAGCTCGGCCCACGGCGCCACGATCAGCAGGCCGATCAGCGGCCCGATCAGGAAGGCCACGGCGAGCCCGGCGGGCAGGATCAGCATCGGCGGGACACCGAGGACGGCGCGGGAGCGGCGGCGGACCCGCCTGGCCTCACCGTTCACGGCGGGCCGAAGCCGAGGTCGGCGAGCACCTCATGACCTGTCTCGGACCGCGCGAAGTCCAGGAACTCCCGAGCGAGCCGTGCCTGCGGCGAGTCCGCGACGACGGCGATCGGATAGTCGTTGACGACCTCGTCGGCCTCGGTGAAGTCGATGCCGCGCACGGTCTCCCCGGCCGAGTGGACGTCGGTGCGGTATACCAGGCCCGCGTCGGCCTCGCCGAGGACGACCTTGGTCAGCACCGCCTTGACGTCCTGTTCTCGGGTGTCGGGGGCGGGTTCGAATCCGGCGCGGTCGAAGGCCTCTTCGGCGGCGGCGCCGCACGGCACCTCGACCGCGCACAGCGCGATGGTGTTCCCGGGTGCCGCGAGATCGGCCAGGCGCGTCACGTTCGCCGGGTCGTCCGGCGGCACGGCGATCTGCAGTCGGTTCGTCGCGAAGACCACCGGTTCCGTCCCCGTCAGCCCCGCCTCGACGGCCCGGTCCATGGTCACGACGTCGGCGGTGGCCAGGACGTCGGCCGGGGCGCCGTGCTCGAGCTGCTGCACGAGGGTGCCGCTGCCCGCGAAGCTCGACCGGACCGACACACCGGGATTGGCCTCCTCGAACCGACGAGCCAGCTCGGTGAAGCCCTCGGTGAGCGAGGCGGCGGCGAAGACGGTCAGCTGCCTCGCGGGCACGCCGTCGGCGGGGGACCCCGACGAGGACCGGTCGGCGGCGGCGCCGTCGACGGACCCGGGCACGGCGCCGCAGCCCGCCGATCCCAGTACGCATAACCCGAGGGCGAGCCCGAACAGTGCCCGTGTCATCACGCCTCACCTCCGCGACATCGTCGGCGCGTACCGCGGTGAAGACGGAGATGCGGAGCCGCGCGCCGCGCCGAACCGCATCCTCGGCGATACGGGAGAGGATGTCCACTCCGGGGCGGTCGTCGGCCGCGACGGCACCCGCTGAGGCCGCCGCCGTGGAGCGGCAGGAGCCGCGGGCGCTCGGACCACCACACCTCCGACGCGAATTCAGTTGGTCGTGCCCCTCGGCACCGAGTAGGACAGGCCCATGACCCGAGACGACCTGAGCACCCGCACCCTGACCGACGACGACTTCGAACAGCTGGCCGCGGTGCTGTCCGGAGCATTCCTGCTGGAGGACCCGGAGCTCTGGGAGATCAACCGGCGATTCCTGGAGATCGACCGCGTCCACGGCGTGTTCGAGGGCACGGAACTCCTCGGCAGCGCCGCCGCGCTGACCAGATCGCTCACGCTGCCCGGCGGCGTCTCCGCCCCCGTCGCCGCGGTCACCTGGGTCGGGACCGCGCTCGGCCACCGCCGACGCGGCATCCTGAGCAGACTGATGACCGCGCAGCTCCACGGCCTGCACGAGTCGGGCGCGGAGCCGATCGCATGCCTGGGGGCCTCGGAGGGCGGCATCTACCGTCGATTCGGCTACGGCGTGTCCACCGAGTGGGCCGGGGTGACGGTGCCGGGCAAAGCCCCGTTCCGCCCGGAGGTGGATCTCGGAGAGGACCGGGTTCGTGAGACGTCCCGAGCCCAGGCTCTGCCGCTGATCGCCGCGATGTACGACCAGGGCGCGCGGCACACCGGATGGATGTCGCGTGCGGCGTCCCACTGGGACTTCGCCCTGGCCGACACGCAGGCGACGCGGAGCAGGGGCGGAAGCAGGCTGCACTTCGCCCTGCATCCCGAGGGCTACGCGGTCTATCGCGTGCACCCCGGCGGCACCTTCTCGGCGCCGGAGTATCAGCTCCACGTCCTCGAACTGTTCTCGACCAGCCCGGTCGGCCACGCCGCGCTGTGGCGTTACCTGCTCGACGTCGACTGGATCAGCGAAGTCCGCTACCCGAAGTGTCCGACGACGGACCCGCTCTTCAGTCTGCTGGCCGATCGGCGCCAGGCGGCGAGCAGGCCCGTGGACGCCCTGTGGGTGCGGCTGGTGGACGTCGACCGGGCGCTGGCCGCCCGCCGGTACTCCGCGCCGCTGGACGTCGTGCTGGAAGTACTCGATCCGCGCTGCCCGTGGAATGACGGGCGCCTGCGGCTGCGCGTCGACGAGGCCGGGGCGGCCACGGCGGCGGCCACCTCGGAACCGGCCGACCTGACGATCGGGATCGCCGATCTGGGCGCCGTCTTCCTCGGAGCCGCTCGGCTGAGCACGCTCGCCGCGAGCGGGCTCGTCTCGGAACACCGCGCGGGCGCGGTCGCCGAGGCGTCCCGGGCGTTCCTGACCGATCCGGTGCCCTATTGCACCGTCGACTTCTGACGGCGGCTCCGGCGCACCGCCCGTCCGGAGGGGTCTCCGGACGGGGCCGCCCCGTCGTCTCCACAATGGAGTCCACAGTGGTCGATGCCGGCCCGCTGACGGCCCGATCCCCGTCCCGGCACCGGCTTTCCGGCTAGATCGACTCGGTCGGGGCCTTGACTCGGACGACACCGGCAACCGGTAACGTCTGAATCGTCGGGTTCGCGGCACAGCCGCACCGAGAACAGGAGGATTCCGTGGGCACCGCAATCGTTCTGATCGTCCTTGCGATCGTGGTCGTCGGTGGGGCGGTGGTGTTCGCACAACGACGCGCGAAGCAGCGCCAGCAGGAATTGGACGACGCGAAGGCCGACGCCCGCCGTTGGGTCGAGCGCCTCGGCGGCCAGGTGATCAACCTCACCGGCACGAACGACGCCTCGAAGCAGGCCCTCGCCGATGCCTCCGAGCGCTACACGGCCGCAGGCTCGCAGATGGAGCAGGCCAACACCGCGGAGCAGTGCAACCTCGTCACGCAGACGGCGATGGAAGGCCTGTACTACGTGCGGGCCGCGCGCAGCGCGATGGGCATCGACCCCGGACCCGAGCTGCCCGACCTCTTCGGTCAGACGCGGGCAGGCAAGGTCACCGAGGAGCGCGAGGTCGAGTTCGAGGGCAGGCAGATGGTCGCCTCCCCGGAGCCGAACCAGCACGCCTCCCACTACTACCCCGGCGGCGAGGTCGCGGGCAGGCCGGTGCCGCAGGGCTGGTACAGCGAGCCGTGGTGGAAGCCCGCGTTGGTGGCGGGCGCCTGGGGCCTCGGTTCTGCGCTGCTGTTCAGTGCCATGTTCTCCGGCATGTCCGGGGTGCCCACCGACGTCTATGGCGACGGCTATCAGGACGGTTTCGAGGCGGGTCAGGAACAGGCCGAGGCTGATGCCGAGGCCGACGCCGGTGGCGACGACTTCGGTGGCGGGGACGACTTCGGCGGCGGCGACATGGACTTCGGCGACTTCTGATCCGTGCCGTCGGCCCGCGGGCCCCGAGGCCGGCCGACGACGAACGAGCTACGACGCGATGACCGACGATGCCGTGTCACCCTGGGTCTCACCGGGTGACACGGCATTCGCCGTCGCATGGTCGGAGTCGAGCACCGCTCCCGGCTTGAGCGGTGAGCGCCGCGCCGGGCAGGACGCGCGACGTGCCGCCGTCAGACACCCGCCGGGTCGGTGTGTGGTCCCCTCCACGCCCGACTTCGATCGAGGCCTCGGCACACGTCCGATGCCTGCTCTACGCCACCCGAAACGCACGGCGGGCGAGACACCCGACTCGCGGCGGGACTCTCGGGGCACGTCACGCGGAGGACTCTCGCGGCGGGGACTCACACCGCAGGCCGGGACCACGGCTCGCGGCCGTCTCCGATTCCACTCCGCCGGTCCCGCCGATCGTGACGCGAGCCCGAGCCGGAAGGCAGGCGCCCTGCCGACGGACACGACCACGGCGGCACGCCGACCATGGCTGAGCCGGAAGGCAGCGACAGCCGAACACGGCGGACCGGACCCGCCGTCGGTCCGAGGCGACCGCTGCCACGACATCCGACGGCCCGACGAGACCCGTGGTCGCCGCCGCGGGTCGAGCAGGCCTGCGGCGCGGCCTCGGTCAACCTGCCTGACAGTGTGGACACCAGTACAGCCTGCGGCCCTGCAGGTCCCGCATCAGCACGGTCTCACCGCAGATCAGGCAGGGCATCCCCGCCCGGCGATAGACGTAGACCTCCCCGCCGTGGCGATCCCGTCTCGGCTCCCTTCCCATGACGTGGGGATCGTGCTCTGGACGCACGGTGTCGATCCGCCCGGTGCGGACGCCCTCTTCCATGAGCAGCACGAGATCCGCCCAGATCGCATCCCAGTCCTGCCTGCTCAGGCGCGACCCGGCGAGCATCGGCGGCACTCCGTGTCGGAACAGCACCTCGGCGCGGTAGACGTTCCCCGCGCCCGCGAGAACGGACTGGTCCAGCAACAGAGCCGCGATCGAGGAACGCGAGCGCGAGACGCGAGACCAGGCCGCTTCCGGATCGGCGTCCGGCCGCAACGGGTCCGGTCCCAGTCTCGCCCGCAACGCCGCGACCTCGGGGGCGAGGAGTATTCGACAGGCCGTGGGCCCACGCAGGTCGCTGAAGTGGTCCGCACCGATCATCCGCATCCGGACCTGTCCTGTCGGCTCGGCCACCGGCAGCGGCTGCTCGACGAACGTGCCGTACAGCCCGAGGTGGACGTGCACGGTCAGGCCGTTCTCGTAGTGATGCAGCAGATGCTTCCCATGCGCCTGCGCCTCACCGAGGATCACTCCGTCGAGGCGGGCGGCCTCGGCCGCGAAGCGACCCTGGGGGCTGCTCACCCGCACGGGTGCGCCTGCGAAGAGCCGTTGATGCAGCCGGGCGAGACGATGCAGGGTGTGTCCTTCCGGCATCAGCCGATCATCCACCACAGCACTACCGACACGATGACGTACCCCGACAGCACGCACGCCGCCACGGCGCCCGCATCACGGAGGGCGAGACGGAGGCCGATCGTACGGCCTCCTCGAGCTCGCGATCGTCCCAACAGGACGGCCAGCAGCACAGCCACCAGAACCGATGCCACTCCCGCGACGAACAGCATCACCCCGATGCCGAGCGCACAGTCCGGTGCCCCGCAGACGTTCTCGACCCCGTCCGCCATCGCGGGCACCAACGCCGACTGGCCGTAGTAGAGCAGGACGACGCCGAGAACGGTCGCTGGGACCGCCAGAAGCGGGACCAGCCAGTGGTGCACCGGACGATCGGGAAGGGCCATCGACTCAGCCGGTCGGCATCGGCGGCGGCGTGCCGGTGGCCTCGTACTCCGCGATCAGACCGATCCGCCGAGCGTGACGCTCCTCGGCGGAGAAGCTCGCGTCGAGGAAGGTCGTGACGATCTCGATCGCCTCCTGGCTGGTGTGCATCCGAGCACCGATGCCGATGAGCTGGGCGTCGTTGTGGTTTCGCGCCAGCCGCGCGGTCTCCGGGCTCCACGCCAGCGCCACTCGGGCGCCGGGAACCTTGTTCGCCGCGATCTGCTCGCCGTTGCCCGAGCCGCCGATCACCACGCCGAGGCTGCCGTCGTCGGCGACCACTCGCCGCGCCGCCTCGATGCAGAAGGCCGGGTAGTCGTCCTCGGCGTCATAAGCGTGGGGACCGACGTCGACGACGTCGTGGCCGAGACCGCGAAGACTGTCGGCGAGCTCGATCTTGAGTTGAAACCCTGCATGGTCGGCACCGAGATAGACACGCACGCCCGGCAGTCTGCCATGGCCGCCGCGGCGGAGGCGACGAGCGAGAGCTCCGGCGGCCCGCCTCGGCCGCATCGGTCCTGGCGCGTCACCGAAAACCGATCTTGGATGGCGGCATGACCACAGAGCACGTCCTCCGGCAGGAACACCACCGGATCCGATCGGGCTGGGGAGAAGCGGGGCTCGCCGCCCTCGCCGACGACTGCGCGGTGGTGATCGTCGTCGACGTGCTGTCGTTCAGCACGGCCGTCGACGTCGCGCTCGGACGCGGGGCGCGCGTGCTGCCCCTTCGGTGGCGGGACGAACGAGCCGCCGAGGCGGCGGCGGCCGCGGGCGCCACCCTCGCAGGCCCCCGGGGCGGTGCGGGCTGGTCGCTGAGTCCGACGTCCCTGCACGATCTCCCCGCCGGTCGCCTGCTCGCACTGCCCTCTCCCAACGGCGCCACGTTGTGTGCGGCGGCGGCGACCCGGCGGGTGGAGGTGCTCGTCGGCTGCCTGCGCAACGCGAGCGCGACGGCACACCGGGCCCTGGAGTCCGCGAACGGGGCTCCGATCGCGGTGATCGCCGCGGGCGAGCGCTGGGGGGTGGACGACGGGCCGCTGCGAGTGGCCGTGGAGGACCTGCTGGGCGCGGGAGCGGTGATCGCGGCCCTGAGCGGGGGCACCACCGCAGGCTGTTCTCCCGAGGCGGCGGTGGCCGAGGCGTCCTTCCTGGGCTGCCGCGATCGGCTGGGCGCGCTGATCGCGGACTGCACGTCCGGCCGTGAGCTGCGGGACGGCGGCTACGCCGCCGACGTGGAACAGGCGAGCCGCCTGGACGTCAGCCGATGCGCTCCGCGACTCGTGGACGGCGTCCTGGTCCACCCGGCGACGTCGACCTGACCTCGCAGCTCCCGATGCGCGGTGCGCCGATCGTGCGGCCCGACCACGGCCGGGACGTGTCGCCTCCGCCGTACGGGGCGACGGCAGACTTGACGGCGTCACGAGACGGCAGCCCGCCGATCCACGGCGCGGCAGCACCGAAGCCTCGCCAGGACGCGCCCGAGGACGACCAGAGGAGAAGTCATGAGCCAACCTCCGCCCGCCGATCCCGCCGCCTGGTGGAGCGAGATCGCCGCTGGAGTGCTGGTGCGGCGGCATCGCGAGCTGGACCTGTCGACCGGCCTGATCATCGGCAGCCGGTCGTGCCTGGTCGTCGACACCTGCGGTGATCACCGCCAGGGCACGGCGCTGGCGGCGGCGATCCGGGAACGGACGTCGCTGCCGTGGATCGTCGTCTACACCCACGCGCACTTCGATCACTGCTTCGGCACCGAGCCCTTCCTGCCCTGCCCCGTCTGGGCGCATGCCGGACTGCCCGCGGTGCTGACGGCGACCGCGTCGAGACAACGCGACGAGTGGGCCGCCCGCTATCGCGAGCAGGGCAGGCCCGACCTGGCCGATGATCTCGCCGCCTCCTCCGCCGTGCCGCCGGATCACACGGTGGGTGAGCGCGTCGAACTCGATCTCGGCGGCCGCACGGCCGTGCTCGAACACCTCGGTCGGGGACACACCGACCATGACCTGATCGTCAGCGTGCCGGACGTCGACGTGGTCTTCACCGGAGACCTGATCGAGCAGGGCGCGCCGCCCGCGGTCGAGGACTCGTTCCCCCGCGAGTGGGCGGACCTCGCCACGGCTCTCGCGCGACGCGGGACGGCAGGCACCCGCTTCGTTCCCGGACACGGCCATCCGGTGGACACCGCGTTCGTCCGAACACAGGCGGCCGGACTGCGCACTCTGGTGGAACAGGCCGAGGCGCTCGGGGGAGTCTCGGACGCGTCCGGCGAAGAACCGACCCACCCGTTCGGCGCAGCGGTCGTCCGTGCCGCGGCGGCACGCCTGGCCTGACCAGGACGATCCCCGCCGAGTCCCACCACGTGATCAAGTTGAGGATGCAACGAGGCGGCGGAGTGTCGGGCGGATATCGTGAGCGGGTCGGCAGGCGGGCCGCTCAGCCGACGTCGACCGGGGCCGGGCACCGCAGCCCGCCGGACAGTCGCTGCCCACCACGAATGCGAGGAGGTCCCGATGCAGGGCGACCGGCGACCTCCACACGTGCCACCGCCCGACCCGCCGTCTCCTTCATCGCCGTCTCCCCCGCCGCCACCGCCGTCCTCGCCGCCGCGGCAGGCACACCAGCCCCGACCTGACGGCCTCCACTCGTCGATCAGACGTGACGAGCTCGCCGAGGCCTTGGAGCACGGACCGTTCAGCGACGCGCTCCGCCTCGCGATCGAGGTGAGCGGCCTGAGCCTGGACCGGCTGCAACGACGGCTGGCCGACCGGGGAGTACGAGTCAGCCTCACCACGCTCAGCTACTGGCGCCACGGCCGCAGCCGGCCGGAACGGCCCGACTCGCTGCGCGGAGTACGCATCCTGGAAGACGTGCTCGGTCTTCCGGAGAAGTCGCTCACCGGCCTGCTCGGCCCCCGGCGCCCCCGGGGACGCTGGGTCACCCGAAGCCACGGAACGGTCGATCTCGATCAGCTCTGGACGGACCCCGACACCGTCCGAGAACTGCGGGCGCACATCGACGTCCCGCCGCCCCATCAGCTCAGCCCGCTCAGCGTTCAGGACATCGTGCTCGTCGGGCCACAGCGCGACGAAGAGGCCGTCCGCACCAGGATGGTCGTGGAGGCGGCGGTGGACGACGTGTCTCGCAGCTTCCTGGTCTATCGCACGGAACCGGAGCGCTCCGTCGCGATCACCGCCACCCGCTACTGCGCGCTGGGCGAGGTCGTGCACGACCCGAGCGGCTTCATGGTCGCCGAACTCGTACTCGACCGGGTGCTCGCGGCGGGCGAGGCCACCATCTTCGAGTACGAGGTGACCGGCCCGCCCGGCGAACCCGTGTTGTTCCACGATCGCCGCTTCGCGATGCCCACCCGCCAGTACGTGCTCCAGGTCGGATTTCGACCGGAGGCGCTGCCCGTCCGCTGCCTGCGGTACCACCGGCCCAACGCCGACGCCCCGGAGCAGGGAGTGCGTGAGGTCGCGCTCGGCGCGTCGCACACCGCGCACGTCATCGAACTCGACGTCGCCCCCGGCATCTACGGCATGCGCTGGGACTGGCCGGACTGACACCCGCGACGAGGCGGGCTCATACCTGAATCGACTTGACCTCGAGGAACTCCTCCAGTCCGAAGCGACCGAGTTCGCGCCCCACTCCGGACCGTCGGTAACCGCCGAACGGCGCCATCGGATTGAAGGCCGCGCCGTTGACGTCGACCTGGCCGGTGCGCATCCGCCCCGCCACCGCGAGCGCACGGTCCTGATCCGCGGAGAACACCGCGCCGGACAGCCCGTAGTCGGTGGAGTTGGCGATCTCGACGGCCTCGTCCTCGTCGCGGTACGGCATGATCACCAGCGCCGGACCGAAGATCTCCTCACGCGCGATGGTCATCTCGGGCCGAACCTCGGCGAACACGGTGGGCCGCACGTAGAAGCCCCGATCGAGGTGTTCGGGCGTCTCGGCGCCGCCCACGACGAGCCGGGCGCCCGACGCCACACCGTCCCGGAGATACGCGAGCACCCGATCCCGTTGCGTCGCCGAGGCCAGCGGCCCGATGCGGGTGGCCGGGTCCGTCGGGTCGCCCGGCGTGTAGCGGGCGGCGGCGGCCGCGGCCAGGGACACCGCCTGATCGTGCAGCGTCTCGGGGACCAGCATCCGTGACCAGGCCGTACAGGTCTGCCCCGCATTGATGAAGCAGTTGGCCAGGCCGATCTTCACCGCCTTGGTGAGGTCGGCGTCGTCCAGGATGACGTTCGCCGACTTGCCACCCAGTTCGAGGGCCGTCTTCTTGATCGTCCCGGCCGCCAGCGCGGCGACCCGGGCACCCGCCGCGACGGAGCCGGTGAACGAGACCATGTCGACCAGCGGATGGGTGACGAGAGCCTCGCCCACCACCGGCCCCGTGCCGTGGACGATGTTGACGACGCCCGGCGGAATCCCCGCGGCGGCGACGATCTCGGCGAAGATCCCGGCGGACAGCGGCGCGATCTCACTCGGCTTGATCACGACCGTGCAGCCCGCGGCCAACGCGGGCGCGACCTTCGCCACCAGCTGGTGCAGCGGATAGTTCCACGGCGTGATGCAGCCGACGACCCCGACCGGCTCCCGGACGATGCGCGAGTTGCCGATCTCCTCGCCGAACGCGTAACCGGACTCCAGCAGGTCGGCCACGGCCGCCGACGTCGCCACCGGCAGGCGGGCCTGAACCTTCGTGGCGAAGGAGATCGGCGAGCCCATCTCGGCGGTGATGGTGGCGGCGAGATCGTCGCCACGAGCCGCCAGTCCCTCGGAGATCCGCCGCACGGCCGCCGCCCGTTCGGCGACGGAGACGGCCGCCCAGCCGGGCCACGCGGCCGCGGCGGCGCGAACGGCCGCGTCGACGTCGTCGACGGCCCCGGCCGGGACCGAGGCGATGACCTGCTCGGTGGCGGGATTGACGACCTCGATCCGCTCGGCGCCGTCGATCACCACCCGTCCGCCGATCAGATGACCGGTGCGAGCGGTTGCCGGAGCCGCCATGGGTCCTCCCCGAGTTGTCCGCGGTCGGTGCGTCGACATCGAGCCTGGCATATCCGGCCGCCGTGACGCACCCCTCCTCGGCGGTCTCGTGCCGGGGGCGGGGTGCATCGGGACTCAGGTGAAGTCGAGCTCGCCCGTCCTGGTCCGCTTCAATTCGAAGAAGTACGGGTAGTCGGCCAGCATTCTGGCCCCGTCGAAGACCCGGCCCGCCTCCTCGCCCCGCGGAATCCGCGTCAGCACCGGGCCGAAGAAGGCGGTGCCGTCGATGTGGATCGTGGGGGTTCCCACGTCCTCGCCGACCGGGTCCATGCCCTCATGGTGGCTGGCCCGGAGTCGTTCGTCATAGGCGGTCGAATCGGCCGCCTCGATCAGCTCGGCGGGCAGGCCGACCGCCGCGAGCCCCTGAGCGACGGCGGCGGAGTAGTCCTTCTGCTGCTCGACGTGGATCGACGTGCCGACGGCCGTGTAGTACGCGGCGAGCGCCTCCGGGCCGTGCTGCTGCTGCACCGCGATCGCGACGCGCACCGGGCCCCATGCCCGGTCCATCAGAGCCTGGTAGCTCTCGGACAGCTCCCGGCCCTCGTTGAGGACGGACAGGCTCATCACCCGGAATCGCAGGTCGATGTCCCGCACCTTCTCGACCTCGAGAATCCACCGCGACGTGATCCACGCGAAGGGACACAGCGGGTCGAACCAGAAGTCCACCGTGGTCCCTGCCGTGTTCGTGCTCGAGTTCTGCGGCATGCAGCGTCTCCTCAGAAGAAATTCAGTCTGCCTGTCACCCGTCAAGGTGCACGTGAACCACAACCATGGGGCCTCCGGCGGAATTCCCGACGGAGCCGACCCAGTCGGTCGACTGCCTCGGCCCCGCCGGACGTGATTGGATGCCAGCGACCTGCCCAGACTGCTGACCGAGGTGATCTGTTGCCCGCCCCGAACCTGACCCGCGAAGCCGCCCGCGAGCGGGCCGAGCTGCTGAGCGTGACGTCCTATGCCATCGACCTGGACCTCACCGACGGCGAGGGCGGTCCCGGCGAGAAGACCTTCCGATCCGTCACCACGGTCCGCTTCCGCTCCGCGGAGGCAGGCGCGCGAAGCTGGATCGACCTGGTCGCCGAGCGGGTCGACCGCGCCGTCCTCAACGGCGTCGAGCTCGACCTCGGCGACTACCGCGAGGAGGACGGCATCGCGCTGCCCGACCTGGCCGCCGAGAACGAGCTCGTCGTGCACGCCGACTGCCGATACATGAACACCGGTGAGGGCCTGCATCGCTTCGTCGATCCCGTCGACGGCGGCGTGTATCTGTACACGCAGTTCGAGACGTCCGACGCCAAACTCATGTTCGCCTGCTTCGACCAGCCGGACCTGAAGTCGGTGTATCAGCTCACGGTCACCGCGCCGTCGAGCTGGAAGGTCGTCTCCAACGATCAGATCAGTGAGACGACGACCATCGGCACCGCCGTCCGACACGTCTTCGCGACCACCCGACCGATGTCCACCTATCTGGTGGCGCTGGTCGCGGGCCCCTATGCGGAGTGGCGAGCCGAGTATGAGGACGAGCACGGCGTCATCCCGCTGGGCCTGTACTGCCGGGCGTCACTCGCGGAGCACCTGGACGCCGAGCGCCTGTTCACCGAGACGCGCCAAGGATTCGCGTTCTACAACAAGGCCTTCGGCGTGCCCTATCCGTTCGGCAAGTACGACCAGTGCTTCGTGCCGGAGTTCAACGCGGGTGCCATGGAGAACGCGGGCTGCGTGACGTTCCTGGAGGACTACGTCTTCCGATCGAGGGTCACCCGGTACTCCTACGAGCGCCGCTGCGAGACCGTGCTGCACGAGATGGCCCACATGTGGTTCGGCGACCTCGTGACCATGCGCTGGTGGAACGACCTGTGGCTCAACGAGTCGTTCGCGACCTGGGCGAGCGTCCTCTCGCAGTCCGAGGCCACCGAGTACACCCAGGCCTGGACGACCTTCGCCAACATCGAGAAGTCCTGGGCGTACCGCCAGGATCAGCTTCCCTCGACGCATCCGGTCGCGGCCGACATCCCCGACACCCATGCCGTCGAGGTCAACTTCGACGGCATCACCTATGCCAAGGGCGCGAGCGTCCTCAAACAGCTGGTCGCCTATGTCGGGCTCGACAACTTCCTCGCCGGCCTGCGGGTCTACTTCGCCCGTCACGCCTGGGGCAACGCGACGCTCGCGGATCTGCTGGCCGCGTTGGAGGAGGCCTCCGGCCGGGACCTCTCCTGGTGGAGCGCACAGTGGCTCGAGACGACGGGGCTGAACTCCCTGCGCCCGCGTTTCGAACTCGACGACGAGGGACGCTTCACCCGATTCGAGGTCGTGCAGGGACCGGCTCACCCCGGCGCGGGTGAACTGCGCACCCACCGACTGGCCGTCGGGATCTACGACGAGGACGAACGCGGGAAGCTCGTCCGAACCCACCGCGCCGAGGTGGACGTGTCCGGTCCGAGCACCGAGGTGACCGAGCTCGTCGGAGTGTCCCGCGGCAAGATCGTGCTGGTCAACGACGACGACCTCACCTACTGCGTGATGCGGCTGGACCCGGACTCGCTGGCCGCGCTGATCGACCGGATCGCCGACATCGAGGAGTCGCTGCCCCGAACCCTGTGCTGGTCGGCGGCGTGGGAGATGGCGCGGGAGGCCGAGCTCAAGGCGAGGGACTTCGTCGCGCTGGTCCTCGGCGGCGTGCACGCCGAGGACGAGGTGGGGGTGGCGCAGCGCCTGCTCATGCAGGCACAGACCGCGTTGTCCTCCTACGCCGCCCCCGAGTGGGCGCCCGAGGGCTGGCTGCGCCTGACCACCCGGGTCCTCGAACTCGCCCGAGCGGCGGAGCCGGGGTCCGACCACCAGCTCGCCTTCGTCAACTCCCTGGCCGGCTCGGTGCTCACCGAGGAGCAGCTCACGGTCCTGCGGGGCTGGCTGGACGGCTCGAACCCACTGCCCGGACTGACGGTGGACACCGATCTGCGCTGGCGCCTGCTGCTCGCGCTGGTGGCCCACGGCGCGGCCGACACCGCCGAGATCGAGGCGGAGCTGCGCCGGGACGCGACCGCGACCGGACGCAGGCACGCGGAGCGCGCCCGTGCGCTGCGGCCGACGGCGGAGGCCAAGGCCGAGGCGTGGCGACGGGCCGTGCACGATGACGAGCTGCCCAATGCCGTGAACGAGGCGATCATCCACGGCTTCTCGCATCCGGCTCAGCGGGAGTTGCTGGCCGACTACGTCCAGCGATATTTCGCCGAGGTGGACGACGTGTGGCGCAGGCGGTCGATCGAGCGGGCACAGCCTGCCGTCGTCGGACTGTTCCCGTCGTGGGCGGTGCGGGCGAGCACCGTGGAGGCCGCGGACGCCTGGCTGGCAGGCGACCATCCGCCCGCGCTGCGCAGGCTGGTCTCCGAGGGTCGGGCGGGGATCGTGCGCGCGCTGGCCGCGCGAGCCTTCGACGACCACTGAGCACGATGTCATGAGGGGCGGGGGCCTGACAGGCTCCCGCCCCGGTCGACAGCGGACTCCTACCGGTCCGGCTCGCTGCCCGCCTGGTCGGAGAGCATCCGCAGGCCGCTGAGCAGCCCGCCGACGAGGTCGCCCTCCTTGAAGGAGGCGACCATGCTCATCACCGCGAGCTTGCAGCCCCGGTTGGGCACCCTGCGTGCGGCCTCGGAACCGGTCACCAGTTCCACCACCCGGCCGGCCGGGGACACGGCGATCAGGACGGCGTCCCGTGCCGCGGACCCGATGGAGGCGTGCAGCTCCTCCGCACGTGCCCGGCTGTTCTCGCCGAGACCGCCCAGATAGATGCTGAAATCCAGGCCGGTGGACCGGCCCGCGAGGGTCAGCGCCTCGTCGAGCCGCGCCAACTGCGACGGCGTGAACGGCAGCACGGGCTGCTCGTCGCGCGTCAGCCTGCGTGCCACCGACACCCGGCCGGTGGATGTCACCACGGCGCCGAGGCCGAGGTCGGCGTCGTCGATCTCCACTCGGCGGGTCAGCTCACCAGTTCCCACGAGCACCTCCCCTGGCCGTCGACGCGATCGAGGCGTCGGTCTGCGCTGCCTGGTCGTCGTACTCCTCGGCTGCGGCTGCCCTGGCTCGCTGTGCGTCGCTCAGACCCGCGGGGTTCGCGGTCCACCACACCGGCGGGTAGTCCCATTCCTGGCCGGGGCGGTAGCGCGCAGCCCGAGCAGCCTTCTGCCGCAGGGTCAGCATCATCACCACGCCGTAGATCACCAAGGGGATCAGCACGAAGACGAGGATTGTCTCCACTACGGTCACGCCACGTACGGTAGCCCACGAGTCGACCACCAGGGTGTCTGCGTGTCACGGTCGACTGAGATCGGCGGCGGGCGGCCGTCTGTCGCCGCGCTCGCCGACGCGGCCCGCCTCGAGCGGCCCGCCGCTCTCTCGGCCCCGCCCCGGCGTACGCCCGGCCGATCCCCGTCGCCACGACGAGCACGCATTGTCATCTATCGTCACTCTAGGCGTTCGAGCGCTTATACGCCCGCTACGAGGGGTAATCCTCCATCACGGAGTCAACCCGGCTCGGATCACTCGGTCGGACCAGCAGACTCCCCCGTTCGGACCCGAACCAGAAGGGGGTGAATGCCACTCACATTGGCGGCTTGTCCAGGTCCGCTCAGGCTTCTACTTTCACCTGTACGGGTCTTGCACACATCCAGTAGGCGAAAGATCCGCCCGGATCGACGTCAAGGAGATGACACCATGTCTTTCAACATTCACGTTTGGAGCAAGGGAACCACCCGTCCCGGCGGTAGCCGTCCTACCGCACCGCACAGCGCGACAACGACTCTCCGTGCTGACGAGCCCGCCGCGAGAGCGGGCGTCCGGGTCACGCGCTCGACGCCGTCCGGCGGGGTGCGGGTCACGCGCACCGGTTCGACGCCGTCCGGGCTGCCGACCGCGCTCGGCGTCCGCGTCACCAGGTCCCGTCCACGGTGCGGTGTCCGCGTGACCAGGCTCCCGCTGCCGGTCTCCGGCGTCTGGGTCATGAGCGCGGCCGAGGGCGGCGAGATCAGGCGGCGTGAGCCGGCGGCGGGTGTGCGTGTCACCCGGCAGGGCCCCGAGGCGGGTGTGCGGGTCACCCGGCGCGATATCGAGGCGGGCGTGCGGGTCACCCGAGCGCTGCCCGAGGCAGGCGTCCGCGTCACCCGAGGCTCGCAGGCGGCAGGCGTGCGCGTCACCCGGGCGTCGGCCGCGGGCGGGGTCCGCGTCACCGGGCAGCTGCCCGAGAACGGCGTCCGCGTCACCCGGCAGCGGGTCCGCGCCACCTGTCGCGGGGTACGTGTGACCCGATGCGGTCCGCAGGCGGGCGTACGGGTCACCCCGAGCGGGCGCTGATCGCTTCCCGACTCACACATCGATTCCTCAGGCGGCGGGTTCGCCCAGGTAAGGCAGCCACAGCGGGTCGGTCTCGCCGCCGGCCAGCAGCCGCCAGTAAGGCCCGGAGGGTGCCCGAGGAGTCGTGAGCAGTCGCCATCCCAGTTCACGAAGGAGCCGGTCGGCCTTGCGATGGTTGCACCGCGCGCACGAGGCCACGCAGTTCTCCCAGGAATGACTGCCGCCCCGGCTCCGCGGGACCACGTGGTCCACCGTCTCCGCCCTGCCTCGGCAGTAGGCGCAGCGATAGCGGTCCCGCAGCATCAACGCGGCGCGCGTCAACGGCACCCGGCCGCGATACGGCACCCGGACGAACCGGCTGAGCCGGATCACGGACGGAACGGACTGGCTGACGTGCACTGAATGCACCGCGAGCCCCTGCGGGTCGTCGTGCACCACCTCGGCCTTGCCACAGATCACCAGGACGACCGCTCGACGCAGCGGCAACGCCGCCAACGGCTCGTAGGTCGCGTTGAGCAGCAGGACCTGCCGCCTGGACCAGGGCGAGGACGTCTCCCCGGCGGGCGCGGCCTGCGCGGGCGGAGTCGGATCGGCTCTGACGATGCTCGGCGGACAGACTCTGGGACTCGCCGGGCGTACGACAGCGGTCGGCGCCCACTCCGCAGGAGCGCCGATCGAAGTGGGTTGTCGGTCTGGCACGCAACCACCTCCACCGGTACGGAAACCAGTCGACCACACTTTCGGCCGGTCGCGCACTCCTGAATCGCCGACCGGTCGATGAACACCCGCCCCCGGGCACGGCGAGAGGGGGCGAATGTGATGCGAACGACCGTGGTCAGGAGGTCTGCGGGCGGTCCAGGGCCGCCGTGACCGCGCCACCAGCGACCGACGAGCCGTTCTCTAGAGTGCGGGCGTGGCCGTTGACCCGCCGATCTACCCCGATGCAGTACGCGAGAACGTCGTCGAGACGCTGCACGGCAGAACCGTCGCCGATCCCTACCGCGGACTCGAGGACGCCGAGGACCCCGCCACGACGGCCTGGCAGGAGGCGCAGGACACGCTCGCCGCGAGCATGCTGGGCTCGCTGCCCGGCCGCGAACGGCTGGCCGACCGGCTGACCGAGCTGACCGGCGCGGGCTCGGTGTCCGCCCCCGTCTGGCGCGCGGGCCGGGCCTTCTTCACCCGGAGGCTTCCTGAGGACGACCACGCCGTCCTGCACGTCCGGGAGACGACGGCCGACGGCGCCGTCACCGAGCGCGCACTGCTCGACATGAACCGACTCGACCCCACCGGGCGCACGACCCTCGACACCTGGTCGCCGAGCCTCGAGGGGACCCTCCTCGCCTATCAGCTGTCCGTGGGCGGCGACGAGCACTCCCTGCTCCATGTCATGGACGTGGCGACCGGGGAGGTCCTCGACGGACCGATCGACCGCTGCCGGTACTCGCCCGTGGCCTGGCTGCCCGGCGGCCGGGAGTTCTACTACGTGCGACGGCTCCCGCCCGCGGACGTGCCCGAGGGCGAGGAGCAGTTTCATCGGCGGGTCTGGCTGCACCGGGTCGGCGAGGACGCCGCGACCGACGTGGAGGTCCACGGCGCCGGACTCGACCTGACCAACTACTACGGCGTACGAGTGTCCGCGGACGGGCGCTGGCTGGTCGTCGACGCGCGCCCCGGCACCGCCCCGCGCAACTCCACCTGGCTCGCCGACCTCACCGCGACGGGCGAGCTGCGACAGATCTGCGATGAGCGCGACGAGGGAATGCTCCATGCCTGGGTGAACCCGGACGGCAGGCTGTACCTGCTGACGACGCTCGACGCGCCTCGCTGGCGGCTCTGCGTCGCCGACCCGGCCAGGCCGGACCGCGCGGACTGGTCGGAGCTGATCGCCGAGGACGTCGACTCGGTGCTCAGCGGCGTGGCCTGGCTGCCCGGCACCGAGCGGGTGCCCGCACGGCTCGTCGTCCTGCGTTCCCGACACGCGGTGTCCGAGCTGGCACTGCACGATCCGGGTACCGGTGAACAGACGGGCTCGGTCCCGCTGCCCGGCCCGGGCACCGTGACGGCGTTGTCCACCGTCGACCCCCGCACCGACGCCGAGGGCGACCGCCTCTGGTTCGGCTGGACCGACTTCCTGACCCCGGCGGGCGTCCGGGGCTACTGGGCGGAGTCCGGCCGAGAGGATCTGGTCGAGGCGGCTCCCGGCTCCGTGACGCCGCCCTCGGTACGCAGCGAGCAGATCGTGTACCGCTCCGCGGACGGCACACCCGTCCGACTCTTCCTCGTCAGCCCGGACGGCGCCGTGTCCATGCCCAGGCCCGCGATCCTGACCGGATACGGCGGCTTCTCGGTGAGTCGCAGGCCCGCCTACAGCTCCGCCGCCCTGGCCTGGGTCGAGGCGGGCGGTATCTGGGCGACGGCCTCGCTTCGCGGCGGCGGCGAGGAGGGCGAGTCCTGGCATCAGGCGGGCATGCGCGACCGGAAGCAGAACGTCTTCGACGACTTCCATTCCGCCGCCGACGAGCTGGTCTCCCGTCGATGGACCACTCCCGAGCAGCTCGCGATCATGGGCGGCTCCAACGGCGGTCTGCTGGTGGGGGCGGCGTTGACGCAGCGACCGGATCTCTACCGGGCCGTCGTCTGCTCCGCCCCGCTGCTGGACATGGTCCGCTACGAACGGTTCCTCCTCGGTCGGACGTGGAACGACGAGTACGGCACGGCCGACGATCCCGAAGAGCTCGGCTGGCTGTTGGGGTATTCGCCGTACCACCACGTCGTCGAAGGCGTGGAGTACCCGTCGGTGCTGTTCACCGTCTTCGACTCGGACAGCAGGGTCGACCCCTGCCATGCCCGCAAGATGTGTGCCGCGCTGCAGCACGCCACGGCGGGCGATCCGGAGAAGCGCCCGGTGCTCCTGCGGCGTGAGACCGAGGTCGGTCACGGAGCCCGCTCGGTCAGCCAGGCCGTCGCGTTGTCCGCGGACCAACTCGCCTTCCTCGCGGCACAGACCGGACTCGACCTGACCGGCGGCTGAGCACGAAACGCGCGCAGGCCGACCGACCCACGCCGATCGTCCACCACCACGGCCGATCGCACGGCACGGCACGGCCCGAGATCGCGGCGCGATCGCTTCCGTCGAGGGTTCGTATTGCCGTGATCTCCGTCGGTTCGATGGATTAATCTTGAGGGAGCGCTCGACAGGCCGCCGTCCGGACGGGCTCGGTGGCGCCAGGGGGTCGAGCAGCCACGGGAACCACCGGTCGCCGGTGGACGTCCCAACGGCGACGAGGGCGCGACGAGTCGGAAGGCAGCACCATGGAAGACCGCGGTTATCCAGCCGATCCGGGCCCCGGTCCGGCGGTCAGCGGCGGATCGTTCGAGGTCGACCCGGAGAACATCCAGAAGTTGATCGACGGGCTGAACGAGGCGATCGAGAAGCTGGAGACGATCGACAACCATGCCAGTCGGCGGTTCGCCCGCCTTTCGCCTCCGGGTGGGGACGACTACAGCGAGGGTGCGGTCCGACTGATCACCGAGCGTGCGATGGGTGCGGACGGCGCCCACGCCATCGCCAACAAAGCGTTTCGTGACGCACTAGAGAATACCATCGACAATCTCACCCAGACTCTCAACGAGTACCGGCGCATTGAAGAAGAGAACTCGCAGATCGGAAACATCGACGTATGAACCGCACCCTGCGCAGCACTCTCTGCGCCACAGCGATCGGTCTGCTTGCTCTGACTGGTTGTTCCAGCCAGACCGAGGGCGAAGGCACTGCCGCAGACACCGCCACCGAGACACCCCCCACAAGCCAGATCGACGGGTCACCAGACGACACGAGCACCTCTGAGGCCGAGCGTGCAGTCGAAGACCTCGATCCTGGTCGTGCCACGGAAGATCCATGTCTGTTCGTCACACCTGATCAGCTCACGGCCTACGGCCTCACGGAGCCGGGCGAGGCTGAGGTGAGCCCGGTCGACGACATTCTCGAATGCTCGTGGTCCAACCGTCAGAATGAATCGATCAATCGACTCATCGTCGCCCATGATCAGGTAACAGGTGGAATCGAACGCCTTCGAGAAGCGCCCTTCCCCTATGTCGAGACTGATGTCGAGATCGCAGGGCGTCCTGCCATCCATCACGACACTCTTCCGCATGAGCCCGAAGGTCAGTGCGGCACCTACGTCGATCTCACGGCCGACAGCACCTTGAGCGTTCGTATCTACATCTCCGACGATGACGTCGACGCCTACAGCAACCCCTGCGGAAAGGTTGACGAGGTGGCGGCGATGATAATCGAGAATATTCAAGGGGGGATCTGAGGTGACCGGCCCCATCGTCCCACAGTGCCGCGCGGTCGACGGCGACGAGATCTACGCCTGGTTCCACACCAACGCGAGCGGCCCCGAGAACACCACCGACGAGAACTACCAGGCCTGGCATGAGATCGGCTTGGAGTACCGCGACGTGCAGGAGACCATCGATCGGGCTGTCGAGGCGGCCCAGGTCGGTTGGTCCGGCACGGCGGCCGACAGTGCGGGGAACACGATCCGGCCGTTCAGCGAGTACGCCGTGCACGCGGAACAGACCTGCACCGACGTCTCCTACAAGGTCGCCGCGCAGAGTGGCGCGTTCCGGACGGCGGCACGCAACATCGAGAAGCCGCCGGAGGTGCCGGACGAGCCCTGGTACAGCCCGGTGCCGTGGGAGATCGACTACGACCGTAAGAAGGAGGCCAACCAGGAGCAGAACAGCGCCAACGTCGCCGCGTACAACGCCTATGGCATGGACACCTCGGAGAACGTCAACAATCTTCCGGTGTTCGAGCAGCCCGCCGAGGTGCAGATCTCGATGAAGGGCGCCGACACCCTCGGGGTCAATCCGGGTGGGGGCAACGGTAGCGGTGGCTCCGGTGGCGGAGGCACCGGTGGCGGCGGCCTCGGCTCGCTCCCGTCTGGCGGCGGGGGCGGCGCAGGCGGAGGTGGAGGCGGAGGCGGAGGCGGAGGCTGGACGCCGCCCGGTGAGCTGCCCAACGGTGGCGGCGGCACCGGTGGCGGTACCGGAGGCGGCGGAGGGGGCGGAGGCGGCGGCTTCACCCCGCCCGGGACCTCACCGCAGCCGCCGCCGTCGATCAGTCCCGACGCCAACATCCCGAGCACGCCGAATCCGAATCTTCCCGGCGGCCTCCCCGGGCCGAACGGACCCAATATGCCTGGCGGGCCTTACAACCCCGGCGGGCCGAATGGTCCCGGCGGATTCGTTCCGCCCGGCGGGTCGGGCGGCGGCATCGGCGGCAGCGCGGGCGGACCCGGTGGCGGGCGCGGACCCGGCGGGTTCCGGCTGCCGGGCGGCTTCGGCGGCCCGGGCGGTCCCGGCGGCGGGGGCTTCGGACCCGGCGGCGGCAGCGGCTTCGGACCCGGCGGCGCGGGTGGGGGAATGGGCGGTCGGATGCCCGGCGGCTTCGGACCCGGCGGCGGCGGTTTCGGACCCGGCGGCGGCGGCTTCGGACCGGCAGGCGGCGGCTTCGGACCCGGCGGCGGCGGCGCAGGCGGCATGGCAGGCGGCGGCATGGCAGGCGGCGGACGCGGCGGCCAGGCTCAGGACGGCGAGGACGACAAGGAGCACAAGCGCGCCGACTACCTGGTCGAGACCGACGACGTGTTCGGCGACGGCCAACGAGTGGCGCCTGCGGTCCTCGGCGAGACCCCGCCCTCGAACTACCGCTGAGACGGACGCATTCCACGGGCGTCGGTGTCACTCGCCTCATCTCGGGTGACACCGACGCCCCAGGGACGGGCGGCGCGCCACCGCCGTCCGGTGAAGGACCCAGTCGGGAGCGACGATGTTGCGCAGCAGGATCACCATCTCCAACCTCGCCTATGACGTGCTCTGGGAGCAGGAACGGCTGGAGGAGAAGCATCTGGCGTTGAACAGCCGATCGCCGGGACGCACCTTCGACGAGCGTCGCGAGCTGGTGGAACAGGCCTGGCAGGAACTCGGCGGGCTGGGCCTGGCCCGAGGCCGCGAGGCGCATCCGGATCTGCTCGACGCCCTTCGGCTGATCAAGCGGCCGGACGTCGAGTTCTACGGCTGGTTCAGCCATGGTCAGAAGGACACGAGGTCCGCGCTGGCCCTCGGCAGCGGCGAACAGGCGCTGCTGGCCGAGATGGCCGACGACGAACTGACCCTCCAGCCGGTCCGGTCGACCGGGCTCATCGACGCGCTGCTCTCGGCGCTGCCGCCGAATCAGGGCGGTCGCGGCCGTTCCTTCAACTTCCCGAAGGACTCCTTCGGCGACGGCGGCACCGAGCCTGCCCGCGAGGGCGAGTTCGGCTTCGAGGCCGCACCGGGCGGAGCGGGCGGCGCGGACATGAAGGCCCTGAAGCAGCTGCTGGCCATGCCGAGGGCCAGCGCGGGACAGCTGTACGTGGCGCGGCGGGACCGCTTCGGGAAACGGCATCGCGTCGACAACGCGATCAGCTTCTTCGATCCGCCGCCCGGGCGCTACATGGCGCAGGAGACCCTCGGTCCGGACGGGCGGAACTGGATGGTCGTGGCACCCGCCAATGCCCGGGCCCTCGGTTCCCGGCTGGCCGAGATGGCCGGGCGACTCGCCTCGTGACAGCCGGGTGCATGACTGATCACCGACCCGTGACGTGATGCGGGCACCACGATTACCATGACTCTCTGTGTTCATGCCCACGGCGGCGCCCGACTGCGCCCGTGAAGAAGACTCCTGGTGCGAACGGGTCTACGAGCTCACCGACAATGCCGTCGTCGCGCAGATCTCCCCCGCGCTGATCACCGCCGTCCAGATTCTGCTGATCTTCCTGGCGGCCTTCGTGGTCAGGTTCATCCTGCATCGCGCCATCGGCCGCGCCACGAGGATGAGCGGTGAGCAGAAGATTCCGGCGCTGCTCAGGCCGCTGCGTGACCGGGCCCCCGACGCGCTCGGGCCGTTGTTGTCCGAGCGACGCATCCAACGTGCTCGCACCATCGGCTCGGTGCTGAAGTCCATCACGTCGTTCGTGGTCTACGGCTTCGCCCTGATCCTCTCGCTGGATCAGCTGGGCATCCAGATGGCGCCGATCATCGCCTCCGCGGGTGTACTGGGCGTGGCGATCGGTTTCGGCGCACAGAATCTGGTTCGGGACTTCCTGTCCGGGATCTTCATGATGCTGGAGGACCAGTACGGCGTGGGCGACATCGTCGATCTCGGCGACGCGATCGGCACCGTGGAGGCCGTGGGACTGCGCGTCACCACGGTGCGTGACCTCGGCGGCACGGTCTGGTATGTCCGCAACGGCGAGGTGCTGCGCGTGGGCAACTTCAGCCAGGGTCACGCGGTCGCGGTGGTCGACCTGCCTCTGTCGCACTCCGCGGACGTCGACGCGGCGCTGGAGCTGGCACAGGCGACGGCCGCCGAGGCGGCGGCCCAGGCTCCCCTGGCGGAGAGCGTCTTGGAACCGCCGGAGATGCTCGGCGTGGATCAGATCACGCCGGACACGATCACGATCCGGCTGACCATCAAGGTACGCCCCGGCAGGCAGTGGGCCGTGGCGCGGGCCCTGCGCGCCCGAATCAAGGCGGCGTTCGACCGCGCCGAGATCAGCGCGCCCTATCCCTCTGGCCGTCCGTTCTACCAGGGATGACGGCGTAGACCACCCCCTGAGGAGAAGGGTGTTTCGGGCGTGAGCGAGTATGGACCCGTGGGCGAACCGGAGAACTTCTACGAGGCAGTCGGGGGCGAGCAGACCTTCCGACGGATCGTCGCTCGGTTCTACGTCGAGGTGGCTCACGACGAACTGCTGCGCCCGATGTATCCCGAAGAGGACCTGGGCCCGGCCGAAGACCGCCTGCGTCTGTTCCTGGCCCAGTACTGGGGCGGCCCGCACACCTACTCCGAGCAGCGGGGTCACCCTCGGCTGCGGATGCGTCACGCCGGTTTCACCATCGGCGAGGCCGAGCGCGTCGCCTGGCTGCGCTGCATGCGAGTGGCGGTCGACGAGGTCGAACTCGAACCGGCTCACCGCGACCGTCTGTGGGCGTACCTGGAGATGGCCGCCCAGACGCTGGTCAACTCCTGGCACTGATCCACTGCGGCCGGCGGCCGCCGACACCGATCACGAACGGCTCCCGGTCCGCGGGCCGTATCCTGCTCCGCGCCACCCGGACGGGTCCCGTTCCGGGCAGGTCATGATGCCCGACAGCGCAGTGCCCAAGATCGCGCTACTCAATCACCCGTTTGAGGCAACTTTCCCCCGAAACAGATGGCAGGATGGCTCCCTGTGCGACGATCTGCCGACCTTCAAACCGAGACTGCGGAGAACTCCGCGTGGTGGCGAAACGCAGTCTTCTATCAGGTCTACGTGCGTTCCTTCGCGGACTCCGACGGTGATGGTGTCGGCGACATCGACGGAATCCGAGCCCGGCTCGGCTACCTCGAGCTTCTCGGCGTGGACGCCCTCTGGCTGACGCCGTTCTACCGCTCACCGATGGCCGACCACGGCTACGACGTGGCGGACCCCAGGGACGTCGATCCCCTCTTCGGCGACCTGGCGGCCTTCGACCGACTCGTGTCCGAGGCCCACGCCTGTGGTATCCGGGTCACCATCGATTTGGTGCCGAACCACAGCAGTGACCAGCACCCGTGGTTCCAGCAGGCGCTGCGGGCGGCTCCCGGCAGCCCGGAGCGCGATCGATACGTCTTCCGCCCCGGTCGCGGTCCCGACGGCGCGCAGCCGCCCAACAACTGGACCAGCATCTTCGGCGGCCCGGCATGGACCCGGCTGCCGGACGGACAGTGGTACCTCCACCTGTTCGCCCCGCAGCAGCCGGATCTGAACTGGGCGAACATCGACGTCTGGAACGATCTGGAGCAGACGCTGCGCTTCTGGCTCGACCGGGGCGTCGACGGCTTCCGCATCGACGTCGCGCACGGCATGGCCAAGCCCGACGGTCTGCCGGACATGGACGCCAGAGCCGATCAGGGGTCGGCGGTGCTGCATGACAACCGGCTGGACCCCAGGTTCGACAACGACGGCGTGCACGACGTCCACCGCATGGTGCGCAAGGTCCTCGACCAGTATCCGGGCCGCATGGCGGTCGGCGAGATCTGGGTGAAGGACGACGAACGGTTCGCTCGCTATCTGCGGCCCGACGAGCTGCACCTGGGCTTCAACTTCCGTCTGGTCGAGGCCGCCTTCAACGCGGAGGTGATCCGCGAGGCGATCGAGCACTCCGTCCACGCCCTGGCCGCCACCGACACGCCGCCGACCTGGACGCTGTCGAACCACGACGTGGTGCGTCACGTCTCTCGTTACGGCGACGGTCCGCAGGGCGCGCGGCGGGCCCGCGCGATGATGATGGTCGAGCTGGCGCTGCCAGGTGTCGCGTTCCTCTACAACGGGGAGGAACTGGGGCTGCCGAACGTGGATCTGCCCGACTGGGCGCTGCAGGACCCGATCTGGGAGCGGTCCCGGCACACCGAACGAGGCAGGGACGGCTGTCGCGTGCCCATGCCCTGGGAAGGCGAGACGCCGCCGTTCGGGTTCTCCACTCGGCCCGAGACCTGGCTGCCGATACCGCCGGAATGGGCCGAGCTGACCGCCGAGCGTCAGCTCGAGGACCCCGAGTCGATGCTCTCGCTGTACCGCCAGGCGTTGGAGCTGCGCAAGACGACCTCGGCGTTCTCCGGCACCGAGATCGAGTGGTACGGCGCTCCGGAGGGCTGCTTCGCGTTCCGACGCAAGGGCGGCGGTCTCATCTGCGCACTCAACACCTCGTCGGTGCCCGTGCCGCTTCCGCCTGGTGAGGTGCTGCTCTCCAGCGGTCCGCTCGGGGTCGGGGAGCTGCCCCCGGACACCGCCGCCTGGCTGCACTGATTCGTGACCGCCGGTCCCGTCTGAGAGGTCACGGCGATCGGCGTCCCGGCGCCCCGCTCCCGCGGGGCGCCGGGAACCGTTCAGATCAACAGCGGCAGCATCGCGTGTCGGCGGCGCACCACCGAGCCGAATCGCGCGTCCAGACGAAGCCAGGAGTCGGTCGCGACGACCCGAACCTGGTCCTCGGCCTCGCCGCCACCGACGAAGCCCATCCCGGACAACGCGAACAGGCAGCGCAGCGGGATCTTGACGTCCAGTCCGGCGCCGCTCACGGTCAGCACCGTCTGATCGAGCAGCGCGGCGGGCGGCGTGCCGTGTGGTCCAGGATTGTCCCTGGCCACCGACACTCCCCGCTCGGCGAGTTCCGCGATCGTGCCCGCCGGGACGTCGTCGACCCGCCGCCAGCCCTCCGACGGCGGCAGGGCCGAGCGCCAGAGGAGGTCCTGCGGCAGGCCGGGGTCGAGGCGATCTCCCCGCACCACCGTGAGCGTGGTGAGGAGGTCGTTGGCCCAGACGGTCGTGTCGGCCGGGGCGAGCACGCCTTCGACGGACCGGGTGACCAGCGCGTCGAAGGGTGTGGAGACCCATGCGTCCACCATCGGCGGGGCGCCCTCATCGAGGCCGGGCCGGTTGCGCAGTCGCACCACGGCCTGCTGATCGAGCCGGACCGCGCGGGCGACGAAGGCGCCGAGGTCGTCTCGGGCCGCGGAGTCGTCGAGGCGGAGCTCAGCCACGGACGCCCACCCCCTGCGGCCTGCCGACGGGCAGCTTCGCCCGCCAGCCCGCCAGGAAGTCCCGCTCGGTCTCGGTGAGCCTGCGCGGCCTGCCGCCCGCGAGGTCGTAAGGCACCATCACCGTCTCCGCGGTGGCCGCGATCGGATCGTCGGGAGACCGCCCGCTGCGCAGCACGTAGACGAGCGTGAACGATGCCGCCCGCAGTTCGTCGACGGCGATCTCGACTCGGACCGCGGCTCCGTCGACGATCAGCGGTCGAAGGTAGTCGACCCGCAGGCGGGAGACGACGGTGCCGTCGCCCATCTCGACCTCACCGCGTCGACCGCCCTCGACGAACAACAGCCCGACGCGGGCCTCCTCCAGCAACGTGACCGTGTTCGCGTGGTTGACATGGCCGAACGCATCCATGTCAGACCACCTCGGTGTCACGTCCGCGACATACACACCCAAGGGACGAATGCCTCCCAGCGGATCGACCTCATACCGTTTCGCCTCACCCTATCGGGGTGCCCGAAGGCGGAGACACGGTCACCGGACCATGCTCCGGATCTGTCGGGCGGCCACCGACAGCGTCGCCAGGTCCAGCTTCGTCACCGCGTTGATCGCCGACAGGGTGGTGCCCGCACGCTCCAGCCGCGAGGAGTTGGCCTGCTCCCACTGACCGATCTTCTCCGACACGCTCTGTCCCTGGTCGCTGTTGCGCAGGACGTCGATGGTGATCTTGCGCAACGAGGTGTAGACGTCGTCGCGCAGGGCGAGTCGAGCCAGGGCGTGCCACCGGTTGCCGCGCTCGAGGTCGCTCACCGAGTTCAGGATCCGGTCGATGTCCAGATGCGCCGACACCGCGAAGTACAGCTCCGCGGCCTCCTCCGGGCTGCGTTCCCGGCTGACGCCGCCGTCCCGCTCCGCCAGCTCGGCGACCTCGGTGATGTCGAGCAGGCTGAAGGTGTGCAGGAGCGCGGCGATGCGCTCGGCCGTGTCCTCCGGTACCCCTGCGGCACCCAGCTTCGCCGTCAGCTCCGCAGCGAGGGCCCGCTCCCGACCCTGGAGGAGTTCCAGGACGCGCGGGGTGAGCGCGCGGACGACCGGCTTGAACCGGGCGATCTCGGCACCGACCGCCAACGGCTGCGGCCGGTTCGACAACAGCCAGCGCGCCGCGCGGTCCAGGAGCCGCCGGGACTGCAGGACCAGATCGTCGGCGACGTCACTGGGCACCGTCGTGTCCAGGTCGTCGACAGCCCGCCAGAGCGCGGGAAGGTCGAAGACCTCCGTCACCACGGCGAAGGCGCGCACGGCGTCCGTGGTGGTGGCGCTCATCTCCTCGGACAACCGGAAGGCGTAGGAGATGCCACCGCCGTCGACGACCTCGTTGACCAGCATCGTCGTGATGATCTCGCGGCGCAGCGGGTGCTGTGAGATGACGTCGCCGAACCGTTCCCGCAACGGCGTGGGGAAGTAGCTCGGCAGTCTGCCAGCGAAGATCTCGGCCTCCGGCAGGCTGCTCGCCAGCACGTCCTCCTTGAGAGCGAGCTTGACGTGGGCCATCAGCGTGGCCAGCTCCGGGGAGGTCAGTCCCTCGCCCGCCTTGTCCATCGCCTTGAAGCGCTGGACACCAGGCAGGACCTCCAGCTCGCGGTCCAGCCCGTGCGCGGCCTCCAGGCTGGCCACGAGCCGGGCGTGCACCGACAGCATCGGTGCCGCGTGGGACCGGGACACGCCCAGCACCGCGTTCTGTCGGTAGTTGTCGGCCAACACCAGCTCGGCGACCTCGTCGGTCATCTCCTGCAGCAGGTCGTCTCGACGATCCGGCTCCAGCGCCCCGGCGGCGACGACCCGGTCCAGCAGGACCTTGATGTTGACCTCATGGTCGGAGCAGTCCACGCCCGCCGAGTTGTCCAAGGCGTCGGTGTTGACCTTGCCGCCGGCTTTGGCGAACTCGATGCGGCCGCGCTGGGTCAGTCCGAGGTTGCCGCCCTCGCCGACGACCTTGACCCGAAGGTCTCGGCCGTCGACCCGCAGGACGTCGTTCGCCTTGTCTCCGACCTCGGCGTGCGATTCGTCGGCGGCCTTGACGTAGGTGCCGATCCCGCCGTTCCACAACAGGTCCACCGGTGCGGAGAGAATGGCCTTGACCAGTTCCGGCGACGACAGCCGGGTCACCGACTCCGGGAGTCCGAGCGCGGCACGGACCTGCGGCGCGATCGGGATGGCCTTGACGCTGCGCGGCCACACGCCGCCGCCCGCGCTGATCTTCGTGCGGTCGTAGTCGTCCCAACTCGATCGGGGAAGCGCGAAGAGCCGTCGCCGTTCGTCGAAGGAGTCGGCGCTGTCGGGATCCGGGTCCAGGAAGATGTGCCGGTGGTCGAACGCGCCGATCAGCCGGATGTGCTGGGAGAGCAGCATTCCGTTGCCGAAGACGTCACCGGACATGTCGCCGACGCCGACGACGGTGAAGTCCTCCTCCTGCGTGTTCAGCCCCAGCTCGCGGAAGTGTCGACGGACGCTCTCCCAGCCGCCCCTGGCGGTGATGCCCATCTGCTTGTGGTCATAGCCCGCGGAACCGCCGGAGGCGAAGGCGTCGCCCAGCCAGAAGCCGTAGGACGTCGCCACGTCGTTGGCGATGTCGGAGAATCGGGCGGTGCCCTTGTCCGCGGCCACCACCAGGTAGGTGTCGTCCCCGTCGTACCGGACGACCTGAGGAGCGGGCACGACCTGCCCCGCGTCGAGATTGTCGGTGAGATCCAGCAGACCGGAGATGAACATCCGATAGCAGGCCACGCCCTCGGCCGCGTGTGCCTCCCGGTCCCGAGCCACGTCGCCGGTCGGAGCGGGTGGGCGCTTCACCACGAACCCGCCCTTCGCGCCGACGGGCACGATCACGGCGTTCTTCACCGCCTGCGCCTTCACCAGTCCCAGAACCTCGGTCCGGAAGTCCTCTCGGCGATCCGACCATCGAAGTCCGCCGCGTGCGACGGCGCCGAAGCGCAGATGCACACCCTCCACGCGAGGCGAGCAGACGAAGATCTCGAAGGCGGGACGGGGCTCGGGCAGATCAGGGATCTCGCTGGGCTTGAGCTTGACGGCCAGGTACGGGTGGGGCTCACCGGCCTCGTCCCGGACGAAGTAGTTCGTGCGCAGCGTGGCACGGATCAGCGTCACGTAGGACTGCAGGATGCGGTCGACGTCGAGGCTGGTGACCTCGTCGAGCAGGGTCTCGATCTCGGTGAGCGCGGCCTCGGTGCGCAGCCGCCGGTCCTCCTCGGACAGCGCGGGGTCGAATCGCGATTCGAAGAGCCGGACCAGCGCCCTGGTGACGACCGGGTTCGCCCGCAGCGTGTCCTCGATGTAGTCCTGGCTGTAGGCGATCCGGGCCTGTCGCAGGTACTTGGCGTAGGTACGGAACAGGACGGCCTGCTGCCAGGTCAGGGCCGCGCGCAGGACGAGGGCGTTGAAGCCGTCGATCTCGCACCGGCCCTCCCATGCCGCCACGAAGGCGTCCTGGAAGCGGCTCTGGAGCTCGGCCATGTTCGGCGCTGCCTGGTCGTCCAGCAGCGCGACGTCCAAGCGAAGGCCGAAATCGTAGACCCAGCACTGGACACCATCGTGTCGGTTGACCTCGTAGGGGCGTTCGTCGACGACCTCGACGCCCATCCGCTGCAGGATCGGCAGGACCTGTGAGAGCGTGACCCGCTCACCGACCATGTACAGCTTGAATCGCCGTTCGCCCGGTTCGCCGACGGCGGGCCGGTAGAAGGAGATGTCGACGTCGCCGGGGCCGGACAGGGCGAAGAGTCTGCGCAGATCCGCGAGCCCCTCGGCGGCGGTGAAGTCCTCCTTGTACGCCTCGGAGAACGCGGAGGCGTACTGCCTGCCGCGCTCCGCCGCGGGTTCGAAGCGCAGGTCGTCGCCCTCATCGCCCTTGACGCTCCTGGGCAGATCCGAGGCGATGACCTCCTCGACCATCCGATCGCTCCAGGTGCGCACCGCCGCGGTGAGCTGGTCCTGAAGGACACCGGTGTCGACGCTCACCTCGGCGTCGGGGTCGGTGCGGACCATGAAGTGCACGCGCGCCAGCAACGACTCGCCGATGCGTGCGCTGTACTCCAGCTCGACACCGTGCAGTTCGCGGAGCAGGACCTCCTGCATCGCCAGCCGGGACGTCGTCGTGTAGCGGTCCCTCGGCAGGTAGACCAGGCAGGAGAAGAAGCGGCGGAACTCGTCACGGCGCAGGAACAGTCGCAGCCGACGGCGTTCCACCAGGGACAACACACCCGCGATCGTGTCCTGCAAAGTCTCCGGGTCCGCGGAGAACAGCTCGGCCCTCGGATAGTTCTGGAACTCCTCCAGCATCCGCTGTCCGGAGTAGGACTCCAGCGGGAAGCCCGCGCGACGGATCACCGTGCGCACCTTGCGGGCGACGACGGGAATGTCGAGGACGTCCTCGTGCAGCGCGGTGGTGGTGAAGAGACCGAGGAAGCGGTGTTCACCGTTGACCACGCCGTGCTCGTCGAAGGTCTTGACGCCGACGTAGTACGGGTGCATCGGACGGTGCACCGTCGAGGGCGCGCTGCCCTGGGTCAACACGAGAAGGCTGGGTGCCAGCGCGTGTGCCATGCCGTCCGGCGCGGCGGCGAGGTCCTTGGCGTCGAGACTGTCCTTGCGGAGCACACCGAGGCCGGAGGCCAGGACCGTCCGCAGGACAGGCTCGTCATGTCCGGGCTCGTCGGCCAGCTCGTAGTGCCGGTAGCCGAGGAAGGTGAAGTGGCCCGCCGCCAGCCAACGCAGCAGCCGGGCCCCGTCGCGCACCTCGGTCACGGGCAGCGGCAGGGTGGCCGACTCCAGCTCGGTGGCCAGAGAAAGCGCCCGTTCCGCCATCCGATCGGTGTCCTCGACGACCTCTCGAACGTCGTTGAGCACGGAGTGCAGGCTGCGTTCCAACGCCTCACGCGCCGCCTCGTCGCCGACCGGGGCGATCTCCAGGTGCATCCACGACTCGACCAACGAGTCCGAGGGCGGGTCGCTGGGATCGGCCGCGTCGAGCACCTGGAGCAGTTCGCCGGTCAGGTCGCGTCGCACCACGACGATGGGATGCACGATGCGGGCCACGGAGGCGTTCTGCCTGCTCAGGCCCGCGACGACCGATTCGACGAGGTAGGGCATGTCGTCGGTGACGATCTGGATCACGGTGACGTCGCGGGTCACGCCCGCCTTCTCGTCTTCCGGGGCGAACACACGGATGGCCGGTCTCCCCGCCACTCGGTGCTGGGCCAGCTCGACGTGCGAGGTCAGCATCGCGACGAGTTGGCCGGCATCGTGTGCGACGACCTCCTCGGCGGAGACGTATCGAAAATACAGTCGCAGCAGACTGCCGAGGGCGGGCTCGGATTCGGCCGCCCGGTCGAGCAGCTCCTCCCGAGTCCAATCGAGCGCGGCCGTCCTGTCCTGGCGGTGCGACGGTGCCGACTCGGCGTCGTTGCCGGTGGCGATCATCTCGGACTGTGCTCCTGTCGAGGTCATGGTCAAACGACTCCACATCACGGGTACCTCGGTCGTACCAAGGCCGGGGCCAACCTTAGTGCCTGACTCTGCACCCTCTCCGCAAGGAGCGGGCTGCTCACCGCCCCCGCCGAAACGGAACAAGCGGTCATGACGGTGGTCTTCGTCGACGGTGACACGGAACGCTCCCGCGCAGGGTCGCCAGCCGACGCCTGTGCACGAGATCACAGGTGAACGGACGTCGCCGTCACCTCGCGCACCGGCTCCGAGAGTGCCGCGAAAACCGCTGTGGCGGGGAAGGATTCACCCGCCGCACTCCCTCGGCGGTGTCCAGGCTTGATCGGCGTCCGAGTCGGCCGCGATGTCGGACGCGGGTCGACGGCGGGGCGGGAGCACTGCCCAGTCGCCTGTCTGCCGGTCCGAGCCTGGCTGCGATCGGACGGACGGATCCAGGTCGGCGCGGGCGGCTTCGGGCGGCAGTCGCGGGCCGTCGCCGGGTGCGACGATCCCGGCCGGGCCTTCCCCGCCGTGGTCTCCCTCGCCGCTGCGCGGCCGGGGCGGCGAGCCGCCTGCACCCGGTGCTTCCGCGAACGGCGGATGTCCCGACTCCCCGATCCTTGGTGCGGGCGGCGGCGGGACGGGCAGTTCCAGCCCCCGCAGGGTCGACTCGTAGGCCACCATCGCATCGGCCAGCAGATCGCCGATGCGCAGCTGAGAGCGCACCCGGCGGAGCCTGCCGGTACTGGTCACGTCCTCACCTGACCCCGCGCGGGCCCCGGCAGGCTGATCCTGGGCGAGCCGCCTGTCGTCCGGTGTGCCGGAGCCGCCCGGCTTCGGGGCGGCGGGGAGTTCCACGGGCGCCGGGGGTGCGACCGGCCGCGCCGTCTCGGGCGGTTCAGCCGCCGCGGCCGGGGGCGCCTTCGGCGAGTCGGCGGGCCGCGGGTCCGCGGGTCGCCGGTCTTCCTGCTGTGGAGCCGCGGGCTCCGTGTTCGCCGCCGGTGTGGTCACGGTCCGCGGATCTCCCGTAGGCGCGGCACTCGGCGGTTCGACGGGCGGCGGGAGCGACGTCGCCGGAGCGGGCGGTGAGACAGCGGCCACCGAGGAGGGCGGCGTGGGTGCCGTCTCCGCCGGAGACGGCACGGAGGAGAGGAGCGCCTGCGGAGACTCGGTAGGAGGAGTCTCGGCGGACGAGACCTCGGCACTCGCGAGGCCCGCGCCCGTCGGGTCGAGGTGCGGCGGCGCCTGCCGCGAGAACTCGGCGGCCTGCGACGGCTCCAGCGGGGTCACGGCGGGCGAGACGGCGACCTGCGGCGCCGAGGCTCCCGACGACGACGTGGCGGCCGGCGGACCACTGGGCGCAGGCTGTGGCGGCGGGGAGACGAGCCCCGGCCTGTCCGGGGGCCCGTGTCCGGCCGCCGGCGCGGTATCCGTGACCGGTTGTACGAGGGCGATGCCGAACGGCGGAGTCGACGTCTCACTCGCCTCGGCGAATCCGATCTCGTCCTCCGCGTGAATCCTCGGGATGGGGCCCGTCGGAACGTCCGACGCGTCCTCGACCGCGCGTGAGCCGCGCGCCGTACCCGATGAGAACCCGACGTCAGGCGCCCCGGTGCCGCCCGAGACCCCCGATTTCCGCGTTGCGGCGTCCGCACCTGCCGCACCGACGCCGGAGTCCGCACCGACGCCCGCCGCGGCGTCTCCCAGTGCCGCGTCGCCGAACCCGGCCGCCGAGGGCATCGAGGTCTCTCGGGCGTCGGTTCCGAGGCCCGCCGAACGGGACACGAGGTCGCTCTCCGAAGACTCGTATCCGGCGGGCGTACTCGACTCGTCGGCGGCCGCCGACGCGAAGTAAGGGAGGCCGGGACCGGTCGCCGTTCGTTCGTCGCTCGCCGAGGCCTCCGACTCCGCATCGGTGCCGCCGACCTCGGGAACAGGCATGGCCGGGCCGCCGACTGCCCAGGGCAGCGCCGCCGAGGGCGGGGGCGGCGAGGCCACGTCATTCCCGGGCTCCCAGCCGGAGGTCGATGGTGCGAAGAGCGGGCTCGGTGTGACGGCCTCCGGTCGTATCGGGGCCGGGTCGTCCGTGTGCATCGACCACTCGAACCCGGCGGAGGCCTCGCCGCCCGTCCGTTCGGAGCCGCTGTCGAACTTGAACGCCTGCCCCGACGTAGGTACGGAGACGTGCTGGTCGGAGAGGTCCGCTTCGGTGAGCACCCGACGAATGGGACTCACGGGCCCGTCGGCGGGCGGCTGCTCCGCGGCCTCGGCGACTCCCTCGCCGCCGACGACACGATCGGACTCGGTCGCAGTCTCCCGGTCCCGGTGCCGCGACCCGCCTTCGGTCGCCACGGCCGTCGCGGCGGGCCCGCCCGAGTCGGCCTGCTCCGCGCCCTCGGACGACGGTGCCGCGGCCGGCGGAGAGACAGGCGTGTCCGGCGTGGCCGTTTCCGACTCGGAGGCGGCGAACGGGTCCCCGAGACGGACGTCGGCAGGCGGATCGGTGATCGTCGACCAGGAAGCCGACTGGTCGCTCGCGGTACCGGTCGCCGCGGTCGCTGCTCGCTTCGCCGATGTTCGGGCGTGCCCGGGCCCCTGTGCCCCAGGGGGATGCTCCGGGGACACCGGTGGTTCGGAAGCCGGAGGAATGTGGGGTGCCCCGGCTGTGTCTGTGCCGGTGCCGGTGCCGTCGGCATGGTCGACGGCGGCCGCGCCTGCCGGGTCGCTGACCGGCCCGGCCGCGCCCGATGAGACGACGGAGGGCTCCGCAGCGGCCCGGTCCCCGTCCACGACGGCCGGGGACGCGGCGTCCGACGATGCGATGAACGCCGATCTCGTGTCCGACGGGTTGCTGACCGACGATGCGGCGGCTTCATCGGCGGCGACCGGATCGCCGGTGGTCCGCCCGGCGTCGGCCGGTTCCGGAGACGGTGAGAGCAGCGCACCGCCGCCGAACATGCCGAAGGGAAGCGGCGGCGACGGCTCCTCCGGCTCCTGGTCGTCTTCGGCGGCACGTTCGTAGGCGAGCAACGGGTCGGTGGTGCCGATGCCTCGGAAGAGCGCCAGCGAACTCGGCGCGAGGTCGATCTCGCCGCCCATCGCCGCGAACTCGCTCACGTCGAAGCTGGGCAGCGTGTCACCGCCCGCCGGTGGTGACGGGTCGTCGTCTCGGACGGCAGGCAGCGGCGCCGTGATCTCGCTCGCGAGCAGCACGTCCTCCGTCGAGTCCGAACCTCCCTCGGTAGCCGATGCCGCCCGCCCTGCCGCCGACGCCGTCTCCGCCGGCGCCCACGGGATCGTCGATTCCGGGGTCGGGATGCCCTGCGGTGGTGTGGTCTGGTCCGCGGGCGAGGTCGACCAGGGTGACCGCGCACCGGCCCCGGACCTCGCGTCGGCGGCCCGGGACGAGGAGGGTCCCGCCGCAGGGTCGCCTCGGGCAGGCCCGTCGGCGGCGGACTCTGCTCGCCGCGTCATCGACGATTCCGCGTCGGCCGCCGCGCCGCGCTCGGCGGCCGCTTCGACAAGCCTGCCCGCGGTCTGGGCCGCCCCGTGTCGGTCGGGGCTCCCGGCGGCCGTGGTCGCGGGAAGGGAGAAGAAGTCCGCCTGCCCGGCGGACGGCGTCCACGCAGGCACGCCACCCGTGGCGAACGTCGGGGAGCCGCCGGAGACGGAGGACGGGGATTCCACCGAGGTAGCAGGGGCCTGCGGCGCTGCCGACCCCAGGCTTCCGCCCCCGCTGAAGGGCAGGTCCGCTGGGGCGGAGTGCCGAGGACGGGTCGGCTCGGCCGGGGTGGCCTCGTGTCCTGACGGACGGGCTTCGGTCGTGGCCGTAGACGTCGCTCCGTGGCGTGGCGGACCAGGGACCGTGCTCGCCGGATCGGCCGAATCCGAGAACCGGGACGGCGAGACGTCCGGTGTCGCGGCAGGTTCGACGAACCTCCCCGGCGGTGCCGAGTCGGCGCCGGTCCGCACCGATGCCGAGTCGGCAGGACCCGAGCGGACGGAATCCGAGCCGACGGGCACCGGGTCGGCAGACACCGGGTCGACAAGCGTGGGAGCGGCGTGGGGATCGATCGACGGCTCAGTCGCGTCGTCCTCGGCCGACACCGTGACCGTCGTGGGCGGCACCGGATCGTCGACGTCCCCGACGACGGTCTTCTCGTCCTGCCGGTTCACCGCCGGTCCGCCGACCTGCCAGTTCGATGACATGGCCGGAGAGCGGCCGTCGACGGTCGCTGCCGCCGACGGGACGGCGATGTCCGAGGCGGGCGGCTGCTCGTGCTCGGCCGCCGCGTGCCGGGACGGCAGCTCGGACGCTGTCGAGCGTGCATCGACCGCCGACGACGGCGTCCAGTAAGACGGAGCCGAGCCGCCGCCGGGCGGGTCGACCACGGCCGGTGTCGTCGGATCCGTCCCCACCCGCCAGTTCGAGCCATCGAGCAGCTCGGCGGCCGATCCGTCCGACATCCGGCTGCTCTCGGCGTCGGACCCTTCGACGGCGTCTAGCCGTGTCGCGGCGGGCGGGTCGACCGCGCCGTGCCTGCCGACTGGCACCGCGCCCGCCTGCTCGGCCGGGTCGTCGGCCGCTCGGACGCTCGCCTCGGGAGGCACGGCGCCCCTCGGTGGCACGGCCACGCCGGGCGGCAGGACCGCGGGAGGCCTACCCGGCTCGCCTGCCATCGCGGAGGACCGATCGTCCGCGGACGCCCCGGTCGCCCGATGCACGTCGACCGCGCCGGAGCCGTCCACGGCGTCCGACGAGACGAAGGCGCCCGATCGGGTCGGATCGTTCGTTTCGCCGGGAACACCCAGACCGCTGGAGGCTTCCGATTCGCCGAGGTCACGGGTGCCGGTACCGACCACCGGATAGCGACTGCTCTGACGAGCCGCCGCACCGGAATGGACCGGAGCATCGGATTCGGCGAGATCACCGGAGTCGGCGGGGTCAGCCGCCGTGCCGGCGGAGCGGACCGGATCGGTGATGCGCCATGTCGTCGTCGGAGGGCTGCCCGACGTCGCGCCGCCCGTCTGCTCGCCGGGAGCGCCGGATGTCGTCGAGGCGACGGCCGGCGCACGGCTCTCCGCGGATCCGACGCCCGAGTCCGTGCGCAGCAGGTCGGTCAGAGTGGCCTTCAACGCCGCGGCATCGCCGACGCTGGAGGAGAACTCCGCAGCCAGCTGCAGTCGTGCCGCACTGACGGCGCGCTGCCGACGCTGCTCCGCGGCGTGTGCGGCTCGCAGGCACCGCAGTGCCTCCGGCAGTTCGTCGACGGCTTCGTAGAGGTACGACAAGGCCTGCAGGCTCTCGGAGAGCAGCGGGTCCAGTCCATGCCGCCGAGCACCCGCCGCCGCCTCCAACAGCAGTTCACGCGCGGTCTCGGGCTCGCCTGCGGGCAGGTGCAGTCTGGTGGCCAGCACCACCCGAAGCCAGCCGAGTGCCGAGGCGGCCGCGGCACGGACCGGTCGCGCCAGCGTCGAGCGACAGACTTCCACCGCCAGGTCGGTCCGCCCACCGTCCAACAGCAGATGAGCCCGCTCGAGCCTGAGCCGCGCGTCGGCCTGGCCGCCGTCGGTCGCCGAACTTCGGACGCCGCCGAGGAGATCGAGCCCTCGGAGCACGCACTCCTCGGCGGGCCCCGGCTCGCCACGCCTGCGGTGGAACCCCGCCCGCAACGCCTGGATCATCGCCCGTCGGGGTGCGACGTCGTCGCGAGACGACGCGGCATCCGACTCGTACAGCCGGTCGGCCGCGGACAAGGCCTGAGACCAGCCCTCGTCCCTGCTTCCGCCGGGCAGGCATTCCGCCAGCTCCAACAGCCCTGCCGCACGCACCTCCGAAGGCAGACCGGCATCCTCCAACACCGGACGCAGCAATCCGAAGGCGATCAACGGCGCACCGACTATCCGTGCGCTGTGGGCCAGCTCGACCCGCAGCGGCGCGGACAGCTCGGTGAGCCGCTCGGCCTCGATCTCCCGTAGCGCCGCGATGCCGCGCTCGACGACCACCACGCCCCGACCTAGCCGGTTGAGGGCGAACAGCGCCAACAGCTCGGCGGTGAGCCTGCTGCGGTGGTCACCCTCCTCGGTGGCGAGCCTGCGAGCCCGCTCGCCCGCGAGGAGGGTCACCTCAGGTGCGCTCCAGCGGAGTCGCCAGGCGAGCTCCAGCGCGGAGCCCACCTCGTCATTCGCCGGTGTCGCACCCCAGGCGGACGCCACCATGCTCCATTCAGTCGCGGGTCAGCTTGCGTCGGGTGACGCGGTGCGGGCGCGCCGCGTCGGGGCCGAGCCGCTCGATCTTGTTCTTCTCGTAGCCCTCGAAGTTGCCCTCGAACCAGTACCAGCTTCCCGGCTCGTCCTCGGTGCCCTCCCAGGCGAGGATGTGCGTGGCCACCCGGTCCAGGAACCAGCGATCGTGCGAGATCACGACGGCGCAGCCGGGGAACTGCTCGAGGGCGTTCTCCAGCGATCCGAGGGTCTCGACGTCGAGGTCGTTGGTCGGCTCGTCCAGCAGGATCAGGTTGCCGCCCTGCTTCAGGGTGAGAGCCAGATTCAGCCGGTTGCGCTCGCCGCCGGAGAGCACACCGGCAGGCTTCTGCTGGTCGGGACCCTTGAAGCCGAACGCGCCGATGTAGGCACGCGAGGGCATCTCGACATTGCCCACGTGCATGTAGTCGAGTCCGTCTGAGACCACCTCCCAGACGTTCTTGTCGGGGTCGATGCCGCCCCGGTTCTGGTCGACGTACGACAGCTTCACCGTCTCGCCGATCCGGACGGTGCCGCTGTCGGCCTGCTCCAGACCGACGATGGTCTTGAACAGCGTCGTCTTTCCGACCCCGTTGGGGCCGACCACGCCGACGATCCCGTTGCGAGGCAGGTCGAAGGAGAGCCCGTCGATGAGCACTCGCTCGTCGAAGCCCTTCTTCAGCTTGTCGACCTCGACGACGACGTTGCCCAGCCGCGGCCCCGGCGGGATCTGGATCTCCTCGAAATCGAGCTTCCTGGTCTTCTCGGCTTCGGCGGCCATCTCCTCGTACCGTGCCAACCGCGACCGGGACTTGGTCTGTCTCGCCTTCGCGTTGGACCGCACCCAGGCCAACTCGTCACGCAGCCGCTTCTGGAGCTTCTGGTCTCGCTTTCCCGCGACGGCGAGACGCTCCGCCTTCTGCTCCAGGTAGGTCGAGTAGTTGCCCTCGTAGACGTAGGTCCGCCCCCGGTCGAGTTCCAGGATCCACGCGGCGACGTTGTCCAGGAAGTACCGGTCGTGCGTGACGGCCAGGACGGCGCCCGCGTAGTTCGCCAGGTGCTGTTCCAACCACAGCACGCTCTCCGCGTCGAGGTGGTTGGTCGGCTCGTCCAGCAGGAGGAGGTCCGGTTGAGAGAGCAGCAGCTTGCACAGGGCGACCCGGCGACGCTCGCCACCGGAGAGGACCTTCACGTCCGCGTCCGGCGGCGGGCAGCGCAGGGCGTCCATGGCCTGCTCGAGCTGGGAGTCGAGGTCCCAGGCGTTGGCGTGGTCGAGTTCCTCCTGAAGGACGCCCATCTCCTCCATGAGCTCATCGGTGTAGTCCGTGGCGAGCTGCGCGGCGATCTCGTTGAAGCGGTCGAGCTTCTTCTTGATCGCGCCGACGCCCTCTTCGACGTTGCCCAGGACCGTCTTGTCCTCGTTGAGCGGCGGCTCCTGCTGGAGGATGCCGACCGTGTATCCCGGCGTCAGATACGCCTCGCCGTTGTTGGGCTGGTCGAGTCCCGCCATGATCTTGAGGACGCTGGACTTTCCAGCGCCGTTGGGCCCCACGACGCCGATCTTCGCGCCTGGGTAGAACTGAATGGTCGCGTCGTCGAGGATGACCTTGTCCCCGTGCGCCTTGCGGACCTTTTTCATGGTGTAGATGAACTCGGCCATGCCGGCGATCGTAGAGCGATGCCGAGAGACGAGACACCTCGGACGGCCCCTGCGCGTCTCCCGCGGTCCGACGGCCCGCCAGCCTCGCCCTCGCATGGACGGCCGAAGGGCAGAATCCGCGTTCCCACGCAGGGGTGACATCACGGCGGCGAGGTCGCCGGAAGCCGGGCTGGGAACGGGTCGGGGCCGCCCCCAGCCCGACGTATCAGGTGGCGACCGACAGTGCCCGCTCTGCTGCCGTCGCCTCGTCGTAGGCCGATGGTGAGGCCCGGGCGGTTCCCGGCCGCTCGGGAGCTGCCCGGCACCGGGTGAGGTCCGGCCCGATGGCCGAGGCCACGAGTTCCGTGCAGTGCCGGCGCTGCCCCTCCACGTCGTACTCACGGGTCTGCAGCCTCCCGTGGACGATCACCGGATCGCCCTTCTCCAGAACGGCGATCGTGTGCTCGGCGAGCGCCCGCCTGCAGCGCACCGTCACGAAGAGCCGGTCGCCGTTGACCCACTGTCCTCGGTCTCGGTCGTATCGGCGTTCGGTGCTGCTCAACCGGAAACTGGCCGCCGCCACGCCCTCGGTGTTGCGACGAAATCGCACGCCGCTGGTCAGAGTGCCCATGATCGTGATCATCGTCTCGTGCATCGGAGCGCCCTTCGGTGTATCCGGTCCCTGGTCGTCCCGCCCGTCGAGCCGGGCTGAGATCAGGATCACCGAGCGCCGCGCCGCCTGCAACGACAGGCCGCGGGCCTGTGGACAACTCGTGTCATGTGGATGACACGCCGGTGAGACACCGATATTCGGCGGGGCGGAGGAGACGTCGTGGTATCAGGGCCGCTCGGACAACTTCTTGAGCATCTCGTTGTAGGCCGCACGGTCGGCATCACCGTCGCCGTCGGCACGGCGGTCCTCCCGTCGCGCCGCCCGCCCGTCGGAGCGTGCCCACTGCACCAGCAGCGCGATCAGCACCACCACGACCGGGATCTCCCCCGCCGCCCAGGACAGTCCGCCGCCGAGCCGCTGATCCTCCAGCAGGTCGGTGGCCCAGGGCAGGGCAAGACTCCGATAGAATGTGTCGCCGATCACAGTACTGGAGCTCATCAGGGCGATGCCGAAGAAGGCGTGGAAGGGCATCGAGGCGAACAACAGCCCCAGCCTGCCCAGCGGCGGCAGGTTTCGTGGTGCCGGGTCGACCCCGATCACCAGCCAGTAGAAGAGATAGCCGGTGATCAGGAAGTGGGCGTTCATCGCCAGATGCGCCCAGTGCTCCTGAAGCGCGGCGTCGAAGAGACCGGAGAAGTACAGGATGTAGAACGATCCGACGAACAGACTGAATGCGATCGCCGGGTGCGTGATGACCGTGGTGAATCGAGAATGCAGCGCGGCGAGCAGCCATTCGCGCGGCCCGGGTGGTGCTTCCCGGCCTGCGGCGGGCAGCGCGCGCAGCGCGAGCGTGACCGGCCCGCCCAGCACGAGCAGGATCGGCACGAGCATCGCCAGCAGCATGTGGGCGCCCATGTGCACGCTGAACATGGCGGGTGCGTAGCGGCCGATTCCCGACGAGGTCGCGATCAGCAGCGTCGCACAGCCCGCCAGCCAGGCGAGCGTGCGGCCGAGCTGCCAGCTGTCGCCACGCTGGGCGAGCCTCCGGACGCCGAACAGGTAGAGCCCGGCGAGCACCACGGCGGCGGTGCCGAAGATCAGGTCGAAGCGCCAGTCGAACAGCAGCGCCGTGAGGGTGGGCGGCCCGGCCAGGTCATAGCCGAGCGCGACCTCGGTGCTGGAGGGCCCGACCGGATCGAATTCGCTGGGCGGCGGCGTCTGGCCCAGTGCCACGGACACGCCGACCGTGCCCAGCATGATGAGCACCTCGACCGAGGCGAGCCGGATCAGCGCACGGCCCGAACCCGAGGCGACGACCTCGACGACGCTGCGCCTGCGCTGGAGATGACCGAACACGCCGAGCACGATCAGCGCCGCGATCTTGATGACCAGAAGCCGACCGTAGACCGTCGTGAACAGCTCGCCGAGGCTCACTCGCACGAGTCCGTTGACCACCCCGGAGAAGGCCATGACGATCCAGCAGACGAGCGCGATCTGCGAGAAGCGCGTCGTCGCCAGGGTCAGGTGCGACCCCCGCCGGAGCCCGTGGGCGAGCAGGGCGATGAGGCCGCCGACCCACAGACACGCGGCGAAGAGGTGCATGAGCAGGCTGTTCGTCGCGACGTCGTGCGCGCCGCCGGTCGCCGAGTGCCCGGTGACGACCACCGGCAGCAGCCCGGCCAGCGCGGCCGCGAAGGCCCCGACGGCCCACCGCCAGGTCAGGATGAAGCGGCATGCGATCGCGACGAGCAGCGCGATGCCGCCGGTCAGCATCCACGCGCCGGTCTGCTCCAGCCGAGGGATGAGGGATCCGAGGATCTGCGGGTCGAGCACCTCGTCGAGGGGTCGCCCGACGGCCTCGGCGACGAAGAAGGGAACCACGAGCGCTGAGCCGGTCGCCCACACCGCCGCCGCCCAGCCCGCGGTCCGCACCGCGGCGTAGCCGTCGGCGGCCAGCATCCCCGACTCTCTCGGCGGTATGAGGAACGCCGCCGCGAGCAGCGATCCGATGCAGACCATCGCGCCGAGTTCGGCGATCACGCGCACCACCGGCAGCCCGTACTGGACGAGCGCACCGGGATCGGGCAGGCCGAGCGAGGCATAGAGGTCGTCGCTCGACAAGGCGGTCAGCAGCGCGGCGATCAGCACGGCGAACATCGCGCCGGGCAGCAGGACGCTTGTCAGCGCGGCGACCCGGCGGCGACGTGACGGCGTTGCGTCGGACTTCGACGGCTCACTGGTCGAGGATGTCTCGGGAGGCACCTCACGAGAGTAGGCACTCGACGGGCAGGCCTCGGCCCCGGCGTCGTCGATCTGAGCACGGGAGAAGAAGTACTTGGAGACCCGGCTCACCACGGACCCGCTGCCCGACGGTGTGATGTAGGCAATAAGAACGGGGTGACACCTGGACCGTCTCGACGTCGAGGCGGCCGAAGGGTGGATACTGGCGGCCAGGCCGGAACAGAGCGCCGCAGGTGGGCACCATGCGACGGGCTCCGGCACTGCTCACGTCCAGAAGGGGAAAACCGCTGTCCAGACAGCCGCACGTCCGGTGGGCTTTCCACCGTACAGCGATGCCGAATCAGTTGGATACCGGCTCGGCAACAGACGCGCGCCGACGCTGAACAAGGACTTCACGCGGGTTACCCTGGCCGCGCGTCGAGCACAGAACGCCTCCGTAGCTCAGCGGATAGAGCGAGAGACTTCTAATCTCTTGGTCGCAGGTTCGAGTCCTGCCGGGGGCACCACCGCCTAGCAGCGGAGACAACCGAATCTGATCGCCGGAGTCGATCTGTGGGTGCAACCCTGGGTGCGAATGACCCAGGGTCATGGACAGCGCACGCTCCGAAGGCCGTCAGAGAGGCCGCATCGAGACCCGTGGCGACTCCCTCCGGGGGTCGTCTACGCGGGCATAGACCCGGTACCGGACGCCGCTCATACCGCCGCGAGACCATCAAAGGCACTGACAAGGCTGCGAAGAGGCGAGCACGGAAGGCCATGACTCGGCTCATGGCCGCGGTGGACACGCAACGCTCCCCCTGCTTCTGCGGCGAGTTTCAGCCATGCCATCGACGAGTGGGGGCGGACCGCCGATCTCGAACAGAGCACGCGCGACGACTACTTCGGCCACATCGGCCGGACCATCAGACCCGCGCTCGGCGGGATCGCCGTGAAACGCATCAGCACCCGTGACCTGGAGACGCTGTAGCCGAGCTTCGACGCTGCCGACGTCGTTGCGACAGAACTCCGTTCATCGAGCATCGCCGGAATGCCGGGCACGACTGCGAGCGATCCCGATGCGTAGCCCACCAGTGCAAGCCGATGTCCTCATCGACGATCCGGCAGTCCACTCGATCATCAGCCGCGCTGAACACCGCCGTGCATCGGGAATGAATCGCCTCGAATTCGGCGACCGCAGCGGCCCGCCCGCGCCAGAAGCCGCCAGAGCCGAAGCCGCCGACCGCCGCCGAGGCAGCGCGGCTCATCGACAAGACCTTCGGCGATGGACGAGGCCCCGGGGGGAACGCCGGTGTGGTTCGATCGGATAGCCCGGTTCGGCGAGGCTGTCCGGATCCGCGACCTCGCGGGTCAGCTCACCGTGGACCTTCGTCCACAGTGGCCCGTTGCCCAGTGCGACATCGCGAGCAGGCCTGATCGCGCAGGTTCAGCAAGTTCGAGCAGGTCGACCACTGCTCTGCGGAGGTGGGTCAGCAGCGGAGTGACGTGTCTCGTCGCGGTTGCCCGATAGTGTGGCAGTGACATGAACCCGTGTTCGAAACCGTCGCCTGCTTTGCGTGCGCACGGTGTCCTCACCCCCGCTCTGATCACGGGCCTGCACAGCGAGTGCTATTCGATCGACGCCGTCCGACGCCGGGTCGACCGCGGTCTGGACCGGGTCCGCTTCCCGCGCCCGCTCACGCCTGGCACGGACATCCGTCTCGAGGTGACCCTGGAGGGCATCGAGATCGTCCCGAGCGCCGGCCGCCTGCGGTTGGGCTGCTCCCTCGTCGCCCGGGACGGTGCCCCGTCATGGTCGCGAGCCGGCTGCTGCTCGTCGTCGAGGAGGAGGCATGAACAGCGCCGAGGTGCCTGCCGGATGCGAGCGACTCCGGCAGGACGGCTTCATGGGGTATCTCGACGGAATCCGGGTACGGCGTCACGACATGGGCATCGACACCTGCCTGCTCGTGGTTCCGCACCATCTCAATCCCAACGGGATGGTGCGCGGTGACATCCTGCTCTCCCTGCTCGACTACACCTTGGGTGGCACCGCCGAGCAGATCCTGGCGAGTTCGGACGACGGTGGCTTGGTGGCGGCTCGTCGACACCCGATCACGATCTCGCTGACCACCCGGTTCACTGGTGGCGCCAGGCACGGCCTACCGCTGTCCGGCCGGGCTCGGGTCCAGCGCCGGACCCGGCCCGTCTCCTTCGTCGCGGGCGAGCTCACGAGTGGTGACCTGACCGTCGCCACCACCGCCGCGATCTCCAGGAACTCCCCGGCAGCCAGGGGCTGAACAGGGATGGGCACTAGCCACGAAGGCGGACAGGCAGCCAGGTGACGCCGCGCTGGAAGTCGGATCGCCGTACGACGTCACCGACCGGGATCGCCAGGTCCAGATCGGGGAACCTGGTCATCAGCGCGGTGAAGGCAACCTGTGCCTGCACACGGGCCAGCGGGGCACCGATGCAGTGGTGGATGCCGTACCCGAAACCCAGATGCCGGGTGGGCGGCCGGTCCAACCGCAACTCGTCGGCCTCCGGGAAACGGGTGGCGTCCCGGTTGGCCTCCGCCAGGCTGACCAACACCAGCGAACCCGCAGGAATGGTCCGGCCACCGAGCTCGAAGGTCGCGGTGGCGCGGCGCTGCGTCGTGATGGCGATCGGCGGCTCGAACCGGATGAACTCTTCGACGGCGGTCGGAAGCAACTCGGGGTCGCCACGGAGCCGGATCCACCGGTCCCGATCCTCGAGCAGTGCCGCCACCCCGTTGCCGATCAGGTTGACCGTGGTCTCGTAACCAGCGATCACCAGCATGAACACCATCGACGTCAGCTCGTCCGCGGACAGCCGATCATCCTCATCACGTACCGCGAGCAGACCACTCACGAGGTCGTTGCCGGGACGCGCGGCCCGGTCGGCCAGCATGGCCCGGATCCGCACCAGGAGTTCGGCCAGCGCGTCGGGCAGCTCGTCCTGCCGGGCCGGGCCGGCCGCGATGATCGCGGACCAGTCGCGGAACGCGGTGCGATCCTCGATCGGCACGTCGAGCAGCTCGCAGATGACCTGCAGGGGCAACGGGTTGGCGAACACCTCGATCAGATCGACCGTCTCGTGGACGGTGATCGCATCGAGCAGCTCGGTGGCGATCTCGTCGATGCGCGGACGCAGGTCTTCGACGCGGCGCGGGGTGAACACGGCCGAGACCAGCCGACGCAATCGCGTGTGGTCCGGCGGGTCGAGAAACAACATCTGGCGCAGCATGGCACTGGTGAGCTCCGGCGTCAGACCGACCTCCCCGGCCGTGAGCACCTTGGACAGACGCCGCTCCGACAGTGCCTGCCGGGCGGCGTCGTAACCGGTGACCAACCAGCCCCGCGAACCGTCGGGCAACGCGATCTCACGAACACCATGAGTCTGGTCCCCCGTCATCCCACTCCCCGCACGTCGTCAGCCTCGGGAATACTGGTGCCGCTCGTCCACGGCAACGATCCCGATCGTCAGCGGCCACGACGTCACCGACGCTCCACCAGTATCGGCCTTCCACACCCCCGTTTCCCAGGGGCGCCGTCACCAGTGTGAGCGGCACCTGGCTGGGTGTCGACGAGACCGCGCCGAGCGGGTCCCCACCGGGGACAGGAGGGTGTCGCCCGGCGGCGATCGTGCGCACGGCGTCGAGCAGGCCTTGCGCCTCGATCCCCTTGCCGATGAAGCCGCCGGCCCCCGCGCGCAGAGCCTGTGCGATGTACTCGTCCGTCTCATACGTGGTGAGGACCAGTACGCGGGCGGCACGCAGATCCGGATCGGCGCAGACCTCCACGGTGGTGCGTACCCGCTGGTGTCGGGAGCGGACGCGGTGGCCCGGACCGAGGACGGGCGCCTGGTCCGCACGGGTCCGGGACCGCGGCGCCGCTGCCGACCGCGTCGCCGCGGAGCCGTCGGACCCGGCTGACCGGCAGCGGTGCGGGCTCGATCTCGAAGGTCCGCATGATCCCCGAGGTTCCCGAGATCGTCGCTCGATTCGGCGCCGGGACCTTCGACGCGCCGTACGCCGTCATCCGCTCCGGCCCAGGGCGGCATAGGTGACGTCGCTCAGGTAGTCGTTCACGGCGAGGGCCGCGGCGACCGCGGCCGGTCCTCGTCGCCCGCTTCCCCGGTCTCGTCGCGGCTGATCCCGCCGACCTCGCCGGGCGACGGCCGCCGAAATCGGTCCGCGTGCCCCGGCGGCGGACCGCCGTGACGAGGCACCGGGCGGCGCCCAGCGCCGGCCGGGCTACGAGGTGGTCACCGGGCGGCGGTGGAGCGATCGGGCCGGTCCACCGCTCCGGCCGGACCGCTCCGCCGCACTCGCCTGCCGCAACAGGGCCATGGCCGCCTCCGACGGTGACCCGGCGGGCGTCGTGCACACCACGACGGACTGCCCCGGCGAACGCGCGAGGGCGAGGGTCTGCTGGGTGACCGTCACCGTGCCGACGACCGGATGGCGCAGCTCATAGGTGGCGGCGTCGCACGGCGTCACCCGGTGGTCACCCCACAACGCCACGAATTCCGGGCTCTTCATCGTCAGCTCGCCGATCAGCTCGGCGAGCAGCCGGTCCTCCGGATGACGGCCGACGGCGATCCTCAGATTGCCCACGACCGCGCGCACCTTGCGCCGCCAGTCCCCGTAGAGCTCCCGGCAATGCGGGTCCAGGAACAGCATCCGGCTCATGTTCGGCCGACACGCGGGGTCCTCCGGGCTCAGCGGGTCGACGTGGCCGGCGAGCAGGGCGTGGCCGAGTGGGTTCCACGCCAGCACGTCCGTACGCCGGCCGAGGACGAGCGCCGGGATGCCGTCGAAGGAGCGCAGCAGGTCCCGCGTCTCGTCGGCGAGCTTCTCGGGGCGGGGCCTTCGCGCCTGCGGTACCCGGCGGGAGGCCCCGGCGAGGCGTTCCAGGTGGTCCCGCTCGTGGTCGTCGAGCAGCAGGGCGCCGGCGATCGCCTCGAGCACCTCCGCCGACGCGCCACGGGACAGGCCCTGTTCGAGCCGGGTGTAGTAGGACACGCTGACCCCCGCCAGCTGCGCCAGCTCCTCCCGGCGCAGCCCCGCCACCCGACGGCGCGGCCCGAGGTCGTGGAGCCCCACGTCTTCCGGGCGCAGCCTGGCCCGCCGTGCCTGCAGGAAGTCGCCGAGCGGGCCTGGTCCGTTCATCACTTCACTATCCACGCCCGCGGCACCGCCCAGCCAGACCCTGCCAGGGGTAGGACAAGGCGGGGCTGGTCGGCGTGCGCGGACGCGATCAGGCTCGACCTGGTCAGGGCGGCGGCAGCCCGCGACTCATGAGGAGTGAGCATGGATCAGATCGAACTGGGCGACGTCACCGTCACCCGTGTCAAGGAGTACTACGGCTCGGTCGAGATGGGCCCCGCGGACTTCTTCCCCGGGAGCCCCGATGACGCCTGGGACGAACACCAGAGCTGGCTCGCCCCGGACTTCCTCGACGCCGGCACCGGCGAATGCCGCTCGGCCATCCAGACCTGGCTGCTGCGCAGCGAAGGCCGCACCATCCTCGTCGACACCGGGGTCGGCAACCACAAGGACCGCCCCTACGCGCCCGTCTGGAACCGGCTGTACACGAACTACCTGGACAACCTCGCCGCCGCCGGAGTCCGGCCCGAAGACGTCGACATCGTCGTCAACACCCACCTGCACATCGACCACGTGGGCTGGAACACCTACCTCGACGGCCGGACCTGGGTGCCGACCTTCCCGAACGCCCAGTACCTGATGACGCGGCAGGACTTCGACTTCTGGAACCCGGCCGACAACCACGAACCGGTGCTGGGTCGCGGCAACCAGAACGTCTTCGAGGACAGCGTCGCCCCGGTGCACGAGGCCGGGCTCGCCCACCTGTGGGACGGCTCATACCGGATCGACCGAAACCTCCGGCTGGATCTCGCGCCCGGCCACACCCCGGGGTCGTCCGTGCTGACCCTGGAGTCGGCCGGCGACCGAGCGCTGTTCGTCGGCGATCTGGTGCACACCCCGCTGCAGCTCGTGGAGCCGGAGACCAATTCCTGCTTCTGCGAGGACCCGGCCGAGTCCCGGGCGACCCGCCACAAGCTCCTCGGCCGCGCGGCCGAGGACAACACGCTGGTCTTCCCAGCTCACTTCGGTGGCCATGGCGGTGCGGTGGTCGAGCGGGACGGGTCGAGGTTCGCCATCAAGGAGTGGGCGGGCTTCTCCCGCATCGCCTGAGCCCGTGGGGGCAGGCCCCTGCCCCCGGTGACCCGAGAGAGGAAGTGTTTCCCGTGCCCCAGCAGGCAGATCCGATCGTCGAGACCCCGGCGGGCGCCGTGCGCGGTGTTCGTGACCGCTTCGGCGAGCTCTACCGCGCCGTCCCGTACGCGGCGGCACCCACGGGCGCCGGCCGGTTCGCGCCACCGGCGTCCCACCCGGGTTGGTCCGGTGTCCGGGACGCCACCGCACCGTCGCCGACCGCGCCGCAGCCGGCCCGGGACTTCGGGCGGCTCGACATGATCCCCTACTTCGGTCCGGGCTGGATGCGCGGCGAGGAGTACCTGACCGTCGACGTCCGCACGCCCGGCACGGACCGCGGGAAGCGGCCGGTCATGGTCTTCGTGCACGGCGGCGGGTTCGTCACCGGCTCCACCCGCGCCGCGCTCTACGACGGCCGGGCGTTCGCCCGCGACGGCGTGGTGCTGGTGACGGTGAACTACCGCCTCGGCATCCCCGGCTTCCTCGACCTGGAGGGTGCCCCCGCCAACCGCGGGCTGCTCGACGTCCTCGCCGCGCTCGGCTGGGTGCGGGACACGATCGCCGCGTTCGGTGGCGATCCCGCGAACGTCACGCTGTTCGGTCAGTCCGCGGGTGCCACCATCACCGGAGCTCTGCTGGCGACGCCGGAAGCCAGGGGGTTGTTCCGGCGCGCGATCATCCAGAGCGGCAGCGGCACCGGCGCCTTCACCCCCGAGCAGGCGCACCGGGTCACGGCCGTGACCGCGCAGGCACTGGGCGTGCCGCCCACAGCGGAGGCCTTCGCCGAGATCCCGGACGAGAGGTTCCTCGAGATCCTGCCGGATCTCGCGGGGATCGACCTGCGGACCGCGACGGCCACGGACCCACTCGTCGAGCTGAGCCCGTTCTCCCTGGTCCTGCCCGTGCAGCCGGCCGACGCCCTGGCGGAGGGGCCTGCGGGAGAGGTCGGCCTGCTCATCGGCACCAACACCGAGGAGGGCCACCTCTACCTGGTACCGCAAGGCAAGCTGGAATCTTCCACGGACGACGACGTACTCGCCGTCGCGGCGAAGGTCGGCTCGGACCCCGCCGCGGTCGTCGCGGCCCATCGGGCGGCCCGGCCGGGGGCGACCCCGGGCGAGCTGCGCTCCGCGGTGCTGGGCGAAGGCCTCTTCGGGGCCGGCACCGCGCGGCTGACCGATGCCCACGCCCGGCTGTCCGGTGGCCGCACCTACGCCTACTCGTTCGGCTACCGCTCGACGGCGTTGCAGGGGCGGCTGGGCGCCACCCACACGGTCGAACTGCCCTTCGTCTTCGACATCGCCGATGAACCGCGGCTGCACGGCGACGCCGGTCTGCTCGATCCCGACCCGGCGCCCGCCGGGCTCGCGGCCCGCGTGCACGGCGCCTGGGTCGCCTTCGCGACCCACGGCGACCCTGGCTGGGCCGCATACGACCCGCAGCGGCCTCAGGCGGAAGCCCTGGGTAGCTGAGAGATCCATCGGGTCACGTGCAATCGATGGCCGAGCCGAGCGCAGGCTCCGGGGATGCGTACCGTCCGCACCCAACACCAGGTCGACCGTGCGTTGGCCGCCGCGGAAAGTGACGTCGGCCCCGTCGCCGGACTGGTTCGCGTTGCAAGAGCGGCACCGTCGGCTGCACCACCGACTCCAGGCCACCACTGGCGAGGGCCGGCATGCCGAGAGCGCCGACCGCGACCTTTCCGGCGCCGGGGCTCGCAGGTGAACAGGCGTCCCGGCCCGGCCGGCGGGCGACCGGCTCCTGCAGGCCCTGCTCCGGCTGGCGGTGCCTGACGCCGAACTCGACAGCGTCGGCCGTGATCTCGGTTCGTGGGGCGAGACGCGGTTGTTCGCATCCTCACGCTGAACGGTCCGGTGCTGGACGCCGACGGCCGCTCACGGCCGATGACATCACCGTGGTCGGCGAGGCGGGCGGCGGCCGGGAGGCGGTGGCATCGACCCGCGTACTGATGAGCGCTTTCACCGTTCGCGCCCACGTGCAGCGCGCCATGACCAGGCTGGAGGCACGTGACCGCGCGCAACTCGTCGTCATCGCCTACCAGACCGGTCCGGTGACCGGAACAGAGAGTCCCGCCTGGACAGGGTCCTCACTGATCGTCAGGCTCGACGGGGTGGGCGTCTCCAACCGGAAGGCCGTACCACCGTGGCTGCGCGTCTCGCTGCGGTAGCGCCCGGGCGTACGTCCGTGGGCCCGGGTGAAGGCACGGGTGAACGCCGGCACCGACCCGTACCCGACTGCCTCGGCGATCACCTCGAGGGAGTCATGGCTGTCGCGTAACCGCACGGCGGCCAGATCCATGCGCCAGTTCGCCAGATACGCCGCGGGGGTGTATCCCGTCGCGGCCGGGAAACGGCGGGCGAGGGTCGCGCGGGAGACCGAGATGGCTTCCGCGAGCATCGAGGTCGTCCAGGGAACGGCCGGATTCGCATGCAGGTGCCGTAGTGCCTCGCCGATGACAGGGTCGTAGAGCGCACCCAGCCAGGTGCCGAAGCACTCGGGGGGATTCACCGCGAGCCAGGCACGCAGCATCTGGACGAGCACGATGTCGACAAGGCTCTTCAGCACGGCAGACGTGGCGAGCTGCGGATGGGCGAGTTCCCGGGCGAGCATGCGCACCGTATCGGCCAGTCCCGGCGTCCCCGCTTCGGCTCGCACGTGCACGAAACCCGGTAGCAGAGTCAGGATCTGGGTGAGCGCGGCCGGATCGCAGTCGTAGTGGATGGTGACGATCCGCGTGGTCGCGGGCCGGGACCCGAGGCTGATCACCTCACCGGTACCGCGCCCGCGAGCGGCTACGTGTTCGCACCGGCCGCGAGTGTCCGTGGGATCGTCGGTGAGGCCGTGCGGGGTGCCTGCGGACAGCAGGACCACGTCACCGGCCGCCAGTTCCACCGGTTCGCGGCCGACGACCGTGAGCCAGGTGCTGCCCGCGGTCACGGCATGCAAGGCCACCCCGGGATAGTCGTCCAGGGCGATCGCCCATCGGCCACCCGCCTCGACGCGGGTGCTCAGCGCCCCTTTGACGCCCGAGATCGCCAGGGCGTCGCTCAGTGGATCCACAGGGTGACCTTAGCACCCGGATCCGAGCAGATGAGTCAAAGAATCAATCATCTGAGCGTTGCGGGCATGGTTCGCCTCACTGGTCGCTACATATGGTCTTGGGAGCCGGGACGCACATCCGGCCTCGTCGAGAAGGAGCCACCATGGATTACCGCAGCTGGGCAGGCCTCAAGATCACCGTCGCGCACGGTGTGGCCACCGTGTCGCTCGACCACCCGCCCCTCAATCTGATGGACGGCGTGCTGCTGCCGTCATTGCGTGGGTTCGCGCATCATGTGCGCACCGACGCGGACGTCCGGGTGATCGTGTTTCAGAGCGCCGATCCGGAGTTCTTCAGCGCTCACGGCGACATGGCCTACCTCACCGACCCGGAGGCCCTGCCCGCCGCCACCCAGGCCGCGATCGACGCCGCGCCGGGCGCCGTGATCCCCCACGGCCTGAACATCCTCCAGGCCATGGGAGCGGAGATCCGCGACCTCCCGCAGGTCACCATCGGCAAGGTGGCCGGTTTCGCCCGTGGCGCCGGCAACGAGTTCCTGATGTCGCTCGACATGCGATTCGCCGCGATCGGCAGATCGGGCCAGGCACAGCCCGAGTCCACCCTGGCGATCCTTCCCGGGGGCGGTGGCACGGTGAACATGACCCGTCTGCTCGGCCCGGCCCGGGCCCTGGAACTGCTCATCGGTGGCCAGCTCGTCGGCGCCGAAGTGGCCGAGCGTTACGGCCTGGTGAACCGGGCGCTGCCCGCCGACGAGATCGACGCCTTCGTCGACGCCCTGGCCCGCCGAATGGCGGGAGTGCGCCCCGAGGTCGTCGCCGCGATCAAGGCCACCGTCAGGGCCGCGACCCCGCCCGCCTCCGACACGGCCTACGTCGCCGAAAACGCCTTCCTGTACTCACTGTTCACCGAGGACATGGTCGAGGTCGCCCGCAAGCAGCTGGCAGCGGGCGTGCAGACCCGTGAGGGCGAGCGGGATCTCGAGGGGCTCGTCGACAGTCTGTCGCCTGGCTTCCGGAACGCGGCTCAGCAGTAGGGCCTCACGTCCCGGCGAAGAAGCTCACACGAGTCTCGTCGTTCTGTCGGCCGCTTGTTCGTCGCGCTTCGATGCAGTCGCCCGTCGGCAGCGCGATGGCGACGCACCGGCCGAGCATCTCTCCCACCCGGACGGCTCACGCTCTGGCATCCGATTGACCTATGGCCTGGTGCTGGGCCGGCGGTCCGGATGAGCTTGTGCCCGGCCGGCCGCGTGTCACCCGACGTGAACAGCCTCACCGACGAACTCACTCAACAGGGCAGCGAACTGGCGAGGTGCCTCCTGATGTAGTGCGTGGCCGACACCGGGGATCACCTGGACCTCGTCACGCCACAGCGCGGGAAAGTCCAGCTTGCGCAGGTAGGCGAGGCTCACCAGCTGCTCGGCTTCGCCGTGCACGATCCCCAGAGGTTGCTCCAGAGCCGAGACGATCGCGATCTCGTCCGCGAAGCGGCCCGCTCCGAGGCTGGCTCCGAGTCCCGTGCGGGCCGCACCGTCTGTGCTGAGAATGTCGGAGACGAACTCTTTGACATCGAACGACGAGCCGGTCGCGACGAAGCACCCGGCGACCGACTTCGCCTCGGGCTCGGAGACCTGGTCGTCGAACAGTGCGGCCATGTCCGGGTTCGGCAAGAACGCCTCTGACAGTTGTGCCGGCGTTGCGACAGGTGGGGCACCGAAAACGACGAAGCCGGCCGCATCGGGCAGCTCGGGCGCTGCCTCCATGACGATCTGCCCGCCCAGACTCCATCCGACGACGACCGCATCGGCGATATCGAGCTCCCGCATGAAGCCGGTGAGTACGGCCACGTATCCCGGCAGTGAGTAGTCGGCAGGATGATGAGCCGGATCGGAGTGCCCATGCCCCGGCAGATCCAGCGCGAAGCAGCGGAACCGCCGCCCGAGATCACCGGTCAATTGCGGGAGCCACGTACGAGCTGACGAGGAATTGCCGTGGACGAACACAACCGCCCGAGCGTCGTCGTCGGCCGAGCTTTTCAGGTAGGCGACTCTCGTTCCGCCGACATGCACGTCGAGTCGATCCACTGAAGCACCTCTCATTATATCGGGCGTTCCGCTGAACGGTGCCTCGATCTGGACTTGGTCCTCTCGAGAATCTACGCCGGTCGACGCTACGTTCCAGGTATGGAGACGTGAGCACGGCGCAGGCTGCCGGCGCACCGGACTGCTGGTCCTGCGCTTCCCGCGGACGATGCCGTCCCTGCCGTCACGGGACCTACCAGAGCTGCATCGGCGCCGTCTGCCCGGTGAACACGGTGTTGCCGCGCTGGCATCGCGTTTCCGCTCACCCTCTCCTGTCGCCTCCACTCGCCGCATCTTGACGACCGGCGCCGGCATTATCGCGAGTTCCCGAGGCCACGCCCTCCGCACCAGTTCCACGTGGTGGTCTGGAGTATCCCGGCGTGATCCGGGTCGTCGCCGCGCGGCTTGCCGGAACCACTGTTCGACGGCACGCTGGGCGGTACGACTAGTCGGGGTGCGGCGTGAACTCCTGGGTGCCGATGACGGCGAGCAGCTCCAATCTGTCGACGCTGTCGGTGCCCAGCACGGGGGTGAACCACAGCAGACGCTGACGACCGTCCTCGCTGAACAGGGTGAGACAGTTGACCTCGACCAGCCCGAGCACGGGATGGTCGATGCGCTTGCGGTCGTCGCGGCGGAACGCCACGTCATGCTCGGCCCACAGCCCGGCGAACTCGGCGGAGCGGTCGAGAAGTCCGGCGACGAGCGCGCTCGCCCCGGTGTCCTTGGCGTCGCGGCGTGCGGCGGCGGCCCGCAGGTCGGCGGCGAACGCCTTGGACTGGGCCGGGTGGTCCTCCTCGGGGTAGAGCCGCCGCGCCTCGGGGTCGGTGAACCAGCGGTGGACGAAACTGGCTTCCTCGCCCCGGAAGCGGGAGTGGTCCCCGAGCAGCGCGATGGCGAGCGGGTTCTGCACGAGCGTCACGTGCAGGTCGGTGATCACCTGCGCGGGGGTGGAGGTCAACCGGGTGAGCAGGTCGAGCATTCCGGGGTGCACGTGCGAGCCCGCGCCGCCACGCGGCACCGGACGGTTGGCCAGGTGGTAGAGGTGGTCGCGCTCGTCGGCGGTCAGGCGCAACGCACGCGCCAGCGCCGCCAGCATCTGTTCCGACGGTTGCGACCCGGCTCCGCGTTCCACCTCGTTGTAGTAGTCCGCCGACGCCCCGGCGAGGTGGGCGACCTCCTCGCGGCGCAGTCCCGGCACGCGCCGTCGCGGCCCGGAGACCAGTCCGACCTCCTCGGGGCGGATGCGCTCACGCCGCGAGCGGAGGAACGCGCCCAGCTCGGCGTACTTCATCGCGTTCATGTCCTCCAGTCTGCAGCGCAGCGGGCCACGGACACATGGGACGGCGTCCCCTGTCACCGGTCCGCACGGTCCTGCACGGTGGAGGCATGACAAACACCGACCTCGCTGTCGGACGAGTCGCCATCGTCACCGGGGGTTCGCGCGGCATCGGCCGGGCGGTCGCCCGCAGGCTCGCCGCGGACGGACTGGCCGTCGTCGTCAACTACGCCGGCGACGACAACGCCGCGGCGGAGACCGTGCACGCGATCATCGCCGCGGGTGGGAACGCGACCGCGGTCCGCGCCGACGTGGCCGACGAGACCGCGGTGGCGGAGCTGTTCGACCGCGCCGAAACCGAGTACGGGGGCGTTGACGTCGTGGTCAACTCCGCGGGCCGCCTCGCCCTGTCCCCCATCGCCGAGCTTGACCTGGACGTGCTGGACCGGTTGCACCGCGTCAACATCCGCGGCACCTTCGTCGTCGCGCGGCAGGCCGCTCAACGGCTGCGCACGGGCGGCGCCTTCGTCAGCTTCTCGACCTCCGTGGTGGGCACGCGGGTCCCCGGCTACGGCGCGTACGTCGCGAGCAAGGGCGCTGTCGAGGCGATCACCCTGATCCTCGCCCGCGAGCTGCGCGGACGCGGGATCACCGTCAACACGGTCGCGCCCGGCCCGACGGCCACCGAGCTGTTCCTGGACGGCAAAACCGAGGAACAGGTGGCGGCGCTGTCCAAGGCGCCGCCACTGGAGCGACTGGGCACCCCGGAGGACATCGCGGGCGTCATCGCCTTCCTGACCGGTCCCGAGGGCCGCTGGGTCAACGGCCAGATCCTGCGCGCCAACGGCGGCCTGGTCTGACACCCACTGAACGACGACGAGGAGAACACCTGTGCCATTCGCCAACTTCAAGGTCCCTGCGGGCACCATCGGCGCCGAGGACAAGAAGAAGATCGTCGAGCGAACCACCGAGCTGTACGTCGAGATCTACGGAGAACGCGCCCGGCCGACCACGGTCGTGCTCGTCGACGAGGTCGAGGACGGCGGCTGGGGCGTCGGAGGCGACGTCCTGACCGCCGCGATGCTCGACAGCGAGGCCTGACACGCCCCCGCGTACGACGGCTTGCCCCCGTTCGAGGGGCACCTGAGATCAGGGACGCGCGTGGTCCCGGAATGGGATGTCCATGGTGGAAGCTATGGGCAGGAGGAAAGCTCGGCGCCGGGTCCGGCGTGAACTCACGCCGGAGGATCTCGTTGACGAGCCGCAGTTCACGATTCTCCGTTCGAACCGGACGATCCGCGGCGCATCGCTCGTCGACGTGCCCGACGGTCTCCCGCCATCGGCCGCATGAGGTTGTGGACAGTCGAGCCGCCCGCGAGCGAAGTCCCGTCGTCCCGCCGCAGGTGGCCGTCACGGGTGCGTAGACGACTCGGAACGTGATTCGACTACCAGGCTGCCGGTACGAAGCCAGCTGGTCAGCACTGTTCCCGTCCTTCGGCACTCCCGCCGGGGGCACCAGAGCGCCGTTGTTCACACAGCGACGTTCCCGGTTCGAGCGGCCCCGTTCTCGCCTTCCACGTGGCGGGCGAGGGCGGTGGCCGCACCCCGGCGCCGAACACGGTGTCGAACGGCGCTGTCAGCGCGACGTGGACGGCGTCGTCGGTACGGTCGGTCATCCGAGAAGGCTCGGTAGGCGATGCGCCGCAGCGGGTCGTCGATGTCCGCGAAGCCGCAGGGGGGCTGTGTGCCGGCGACGGGCAGTCATCGAGGCGAGCACGGGGCCTGGTCGTTCCGATCTCGACCGCCTCGATACGGGAGTCCGGTACCACGACTCGGCGAGTGGCGGCCTTGTTCGGTTTCGAGCAGGCACAGTGGCACGGCTTCGGTGCAGTGGAGTCTGAACCAGCCTGGTGCATTCGTCGTAGTGGCGGCCGCGCTCGGCGATCCGGCCTCGGCCGGCGGGAAGGTTCGTCGAACTCGCCGGCGATCGTGGCAGGGGCGCGGATAAGGCGACGCACGCGGAAGAGATGTGGGAACCCTCAGCGCCACCGCGCTACGTTCTGCCGTTTCCCGGCGGCACCCGCACGGGCTTCGCCGGGGACGTCGATGCCCCCACCGCGCCCCCCATCGCCCAGCGGCGCACGAAGACCCGGACCACCGTGCCCGCCCAGGCGAGGAGCAGCAGCACGCCCACCCCGCCGACGACGGTGAGGATCAGCCAGTCGGCGGAGCCGCCCGCCGGGTAGACGCCTCGGGGATGGCCGGTGTCGACGGCGGTGATCCGCTCCCCCGGCTCCAGGGAGCCGCCCGGCACGAGCGCCACGTCGAGGCGTCGTGCGGAGCCGTCGTCGGGAACGAAGTCGCCGTACGGGGCCGCGTGGCCGCGGCCGCCGCTCACCACCCTGGTCACGGTGAAGACACCGTCCGTGCCGGAGCCGAAGGCCGCCTCGTAGGCGGGCCTGGCGTCCCGCACCGCGAGGACGATCAGCAATGCGGCGATGGCGGGCGCCGTCAGCCACCAGATCCACTTCAGCATCGCCGGCAATGTACCCCCGGTCGGTTCGGTCGTCCTCCGCCGGCCCGAGCCCACACACACTCGTGTCCGATTCCCGCCAGACCGGGCGTGGGATCGGCGGTGGAATGGGTCTCGTGAACACCGCGTTGGGGACCGGTGCGGGCCCCTTGCCCGGCCTGTCCGGGCAGGTTCCGGCGCGGCGGAGGTCGACAACGCCGTGCGGACGGCGGCGGCGCCGGGCCCGCCGGCGCGGAGTCCGACCCGGCGGGATCGCACGGCGCTGTTCTCGGGCGACGCGGCCGCGACGGCGACGGCAGGCGGAACAGGCCGGATCGATCCGGGGTCTGTCCGGCGGGGCGAATGGAGAGTGTGATGTCTGAGCGTGGTGTGGCCGCCCGGTCGAGGCCCCGACGAACCGGCGGCGAGGCGGGCGCGTACTGCGTGCTGGGCGATCCGTCGTTCGCCGAGCGATACCGGGCGATCGACGCCCGCGACACCCGCTTCGACGGCCAGTTCTTCACGGCGGTGTCCTCGACCGGCGTCTACTGCCGCCCCTCGTGCCCGGCGCGCACGCCGAAGATGCGGAACGTGACGTTCTTCCTGACCTCGGCGGCCGCGCACGAGGCGGGATACCGGGCATGCAAACGCTGCCTGCCCGAGGCCGCGCCCGGCACCCCGGAGTGGGATCTGCGTCGGGATCTCGCCGGGCGCGCCATGCGACTGATCGCGGACGGCGTCGTGGACCGGGAAGGGGTGGAGAGCCTGGCCGCCCGCCTGGGCTACAGCGGACGACAGGTGCACCGCCTGTTGTCGGCCGAACTCGGGGCGGGCCCGCTCGCGTTGGCCAGAGCGCGCCGGGCACAGACGGCCCGCAGCCTGCTCGTGGGCACGAACCTGCGGCTGGCGGACGTCGCCTTCGCGGCGGGCTTCGGTTCGGTGCGGCAGTTCAACGCCACCGTCCTGGCGGTGTTCGATGCCCGGCCCGGTGAGCTGCGGTCTCGCGGTCGAGGCAGAGCCGCCGGGGAGGTCCCCGGAGGCCGTGTCGACGTACCCGCGGTCGACGGCGCCCCGGTGCGCCTGGACCTGGCGCTGCCCGTGCGCGGGCCCTTCGACGCGCCCGGCCTGTTCCGTTTCCTGGCTGCCCGCGCGGTCGGCGGGGTCGAGGCCGCCGGGTCCACGGCGGGCGGCGGCCTGCGATACGCCCGGACGCTTGCCCTGCCGCACGGGCCGGGGGCGGTGGAGGTCGTGGCGACGGAGACGCCCGCTTCGGGATGGCGGGTCCGGGCGGAGCTGGAGCTGTCGTCGCTGGCGGACGTCGCCACCGCCGTGGCTCGGGTGCGCCGCATGCTCGACCTGAACGCCGACCCGATCGCGGTCGACACCGCGTTGTCGGCCGATCCGACACTGGCCCCGCTCGTCGCGGCCACACCGGGCGTCCGCCTGCCCGGAGCCGTGGACCCGCACGAACTGGTCATCCGCGCGATCGTGGGGCAACAGATCTCGGTGGCGGCGGCCCGGACCCACCTGACCCGCCTCGCCGCCGTGCTCGGCAGGCCCTACTCCTCGTCCTTCGCCGGTCTCGATCGCCTCTTCCCCTCGCCTGCCGACATCGCAGGCGGCGTGTCCGAGCCGGTGGCGGGCGAGCCGCTGAACCCCGAGCGACCGCTGCGGCTGCCTGCCCGGTCGGTGCGCACCGTCGTCGCCACGGCGCGCGCCCTGGCCGACGGCACGCTCGCGGTCGACGTCGGGGCCGATCCCGAGGCCTTGCGCGTCCGGCTCGCGGGTGAACCGGGCATCGGGCCGTGGACCGCCTCCTACATCACCATGCGGGTGCTCGCCGACCCGGACTCCTGGCTGCACACCGATGTGGCGCTGGTCGCGGGCGCCCGCGCTCTCGGGCTGCTCGATCGGGACCTGCCCAGCCGGTCGGCGCACCGGGCGCTGGCCGACCATGCCGTGGGCTGGGCGCCGTGGCGAAGCTATGCCGTGCTCCGTCTGTGGCAGCGGGCGGCCGCGTGACGCCGCCGCCCTCGAGGGGGTGCGTCCGTCGAGCTCCCGAGGCACGCTCGCGTCCGACCAGACGGTGAGCCGCGCGGGACGAGACTCGAAGCGATCCCGCAGCCGACGGCGTTCGACATCGTGGCGTTCCCCGCGGTCTCGTCGCGCCCCCGCGATGGAGTCGTCAGCCGCTTCGGCCGCAAGGAGAGGCACCGCCCGGGCGACGACGGCGGGGCGGCCGCGCCGACACACCCGCCGCCCAACCCGCTGGAGCACACCGGCATCGGTCCGGCAGGCGGCTTCACGGCCTTGTACGACGAGACGTCGTCGCGGCGGAGGTGCCGGACACGCCACCCCGCCGTGCCGCGGTCTCCTACGCGCAGGACGTCGGGAGGTCTCCCGCGTTCCTCCGTCGCCCCACCGGTGCTCCGGGCCGTCACGCCACGGAGTCACGGCCCTGCGAGAGGTACGAACGCGGGCGACCAGCCGTGGTGCCGCGGCTCGGGCACCCCGTCCGCCTCACCCGCCCCGCCGCCACGGGTTCAGGGGCAGGTCGAGGCCGGAATCGATCGGTCGATGTGTTCGGCGGTGCCACGCGGGGTAGTCGAGCGGCATGGACTCCGACGCTGCTCGGCCGTCGACGGCCCCGTACCTGCTGCGGTTCGCCTTCGCCCCCCGATTCCGGCCGTTGCTCGCCGTGGTCGGTGTGCGCCCCACCACCAGCGGCGTGGTCATCGGCATCGACGGGCTCGATGTCCGCTTCGGTGCCTGGCGCGTGCGCACCTCGCTGGCGAATCTCCGATCCGCCGAGGTCACCGGCCCGTTCCAGCCGGCGAAGTCGGTGGGACCTCGGCTCTCGATGGTGGATCGAGGCCTGACCTTCGGCACCGGCGGCGATCGGGGGGTCTGCGTCCGATTCCACGAACCGGTGACCGGCATCGAGCCGTTGGGCCTGGTCCGCCATCCAGGGCTGACCATGACGCTCGCCGAACCCGAGCTGTTCGTCCGCTGCCTGACCCAACTCCACGAGGACGTCGACAGGAGCAGAACATGACCACTCTTCGCGCACTGGCACTCGTCTGCACCCTCAAGCCCTCCCCGGCGCGCTCCAGCAGCATGCTGATGGCTCGGCAGGTACTGGATCAGCTCGCCGAGAACGACGTCACCGGCGAGCTGATCCGTGTCGTCGATCACGACGTCCGGCCTGGGGTGGAGACGGACATGGGCGCGGGCGACGCCTGGCCGGACATCCGCCGCAAGATCGCTGCCGCCGACATCCTCCTGATCTCGACGCCGACGTGGCTCGGTCACATGTCCAGCGTCGCGCAGCGGGTACTGGAACGACTCGACGCCGCGCTCTCCGACACCGACGACGAGGGCAGGCCCGCGATGTTCGGCAAGGTCGCGATCGCCGCCGTCGTCGGCAACGAGGACGGCGCGCACAAGATCATCGCCGATCTGCTCCAAGGCCTGAACGACGTGGGATTCAGCATTCCCGCCCAGGGCTCGACCTACTGGAACGGGGAGGCCATGAAGCCGGTCGACTATCAGGATCTCGACGAGACGCCCTCGGCCGTGGCCTCGACGAACACGACCTCCGCGCGCAACGCGGCTCATCTCGCCCGGCTCCTGCGTGCCCAGGGATATCCGAGCTGAATCGGACGCCGAAGGCACCCGGCCGAGAGCGAAAGGAACGGCCTGCCGCACGGCGTGGTGCCCGCCGGCCCCTGCACGGTCGCGTCGGAACGACGTTCTCGGCGCGGCCAGGGGGGCCGTCCCTTCCCGCTCCCCCGGACAACGGGTCGACCGTCTTAGAGGACTCAACCCGGCGTGGTCTCACCGCCGAGCGCGGCGATCACCTCGCCGCTGTAGTAGCCGGAGAGCCGATTGGAGGCCAGGAACACGTAGGAGGGCGCGAGGTCGTCGGGATGGGCCGCCTCCTCGAACGGAACCTGCTTGCCGAACTCCTTCACCTTCTCCGCAGGGAAGGTCGACGGGATGAGCGGTGTCCACACCGGACCCGGTGCGACACAGTTCACCCTGATTCGCCGGTCGGCCAGGGCCTGCGCCATCGCGTACGTCCAGGCATGGATCGCGCCCTTGGTGGCCGAGTAGTCGATGAGCGACTTGTTGCCGCGCAGACCGTTCACCGAGCCGGTGTTGATGATGACGCTGCCGTCGGACAGGTGGGGCAGTGCCGCCGCCGTCACGCGGAAGTAGCTGTGCATGTTGACGTCGAAGGTGTGCATCCACTGTTCCTCGGTGATCTCCTCCGGCGTGTGCACCGGCCACTGCGTCGCGATGTTGTTGACGAGGATGTCGAGTCCGCCGAGCTCGCGCACCGTGTCCTCCACGATCCCGCGGCACTGCTCGGCGCCCGCGAGGTCGCCCGGCAGCAGCACGCAGCGACGCCCCTCGGCACGGACCAGCTCGGCCGTCCGTTCCGCGTCCGCGTGCTCCTCCAGGTAGGCCACCGCCATGTCGGCGCCCTCCTTGGCGAAGGCAGCCGCGACGGCCCGACCGATGCCCGAGTCGCCGCCGGTGATGAGCGCTCGTCGGCCGGTGAGCAGACCCCGGCCCTCGTAGTCGGCCATGGAGTCGCGGGGGTGCGGGTCCATGGCCGCCGTCACTCCCGGCGGCTGCTGTTGCTGGTGGGGCTGCTTCTCGTTCGGGTCCGACATGCGTCCTCCTTGCCTGGTCGTCCGCCGGGACACGGTCGCGAGACGGCGAGAACGCTCGCCCGGACTCGTCGACGTCGATCCGGCGCTGGTCGGCGACGGTGCGGCTCGCGCGGCCGGCCGAGGCCGCAAGATCGGAGACGCCGGCGTCGACGCCGTACTCGATCGGTTACCCGTGGCGTCCCGGCACGAAACGGCGGCAGGCGTGTCTGCGGCCTCGAGCGCCTCGCGCCGAGAGGCTTCCGTCTTCGCGCCGCGTTCCGCGCGGCGCACGGTGCCGCCGAGACGCCCACGACGCCGCCCGTCCGGGAGTCTGTTCCCGGCAGAGGCCGCTCCGGGACGGCGGTCTCACGTCACCACGGGGTTCGCCGTCCCGAGGGCCCTGCAACGCCGAGATCTCGGTCAATGACCAGGCGAGGGATTCACGTCACCCCGCCACGCACCGGTCGGCTGACCGCCTCGACCCTCGATGAACTGCTTGAACCGTGACATGTCGCCCTTGACTCGGTTCTCGACGATGCCGAAGCGGTCGCCGACCTTCTCGACGAAGCCCTCCGGATCGATGTCCATCTGCGCGGTGATCCGCGTCGTCGTGTCGTCGAGCCGATGGAAGGTCACGACGCCCGCGTGGGTGGGTCCGTTGTCGGATCGCCACGCCACCCGCTCGTCCGGGTGCTGCTCGGTGATCGTGGCGTCGAACTCGCGGCTGGCACCGCCGAATCCGACCCGCCAGTGGGTGTGCGTGTCATCGACCTGGCGGATGTCCTGCACGCCTTCCATGAAGTACGGGAAGGACTCGAACTGGGTCCACTGGTCGTAGGCGGCGGACACGTCGACGTCGACGTCGATCGTCTCGGTGATGGTGGTCAAGGCTGCCTCCTCCGTCGGATCGTTGTTCTGCCTTCCTGGCCCTTGTACCCGGGTCCCCCGGCGGATGAAACGAGTGGCGGACATGTTCGGCACGCGCGGCGGCTTGACCGGAAACCCCCGGCTGCTCGCCGAGGACTCGCGGGCGTGGTCCGGTCGTCCGAGGGCGGCGCCGGAGCCGGCCGCGCCGACGGGCACTCGGCCGGCCGAGATCCGCCGCACTCGGGCATCGAAAGCCGGGCATCGAAAGCTGATAGGGCGAATACAGCCGTCACTCCTATCGTCGGTGCCCGCGATCGGGCGCAGCGAGAAAGGAACGTCGACGATGTCTCGACACCTCGACCGACGACGACTGCTGACGATGTCCCTCGCCGCGGCGGCTTCGGGCGTCCTCACCGGGATGACCGCCCGGTCCGCCGAGTCGGCCGAGCTCGGCCTCGAGCGGGAACTGCCGCCGGTTCCCGGTATGAGCGGCGACCGCCGGGCGAACGAGATGTGGTTCCAGTTCGACGACATCACGCTGTATCACCGGATTCCCGAAGTCGAGCAGGCGTTCCTCGACATGCACGCCGTGTTCGGCGACGGCTTCGTCACACTGGTCTACGACACGTGGCTCGAACTCAGCGCGTCGCCGGGTTACTCGGCCGAGTTCGCCGAGTTCGCCGCCCCGATCCGAGCCCCGTTGCGAGTCCTCTCCCGCGTCCAGCTCGGCGTCGTCGACGCCTTCTACCGGCCGCGATCCCCACGGTTGGTCGATGCCTTCTCCTTCTTCGGGCAGGGTCTGCTCTTCGATCCACGGCGTGCCGAACTCGGCCTCGAGGTGCACATGATGGAGGGCGATCCGACCCTGAGCTACCACCTGTGGCATGCGTTCCTGCGCGCGATGATGGTCTTGGACGTGGACCGTGCGCGGTGGGCCGAACTGGACCGGCTGATCGGCCTCGCCTGGGCGCTCCAGTCGATCGCCAAGCCGCGGGCGCGGGAGATCAATCCGCCGCTGCCTGATGAGACGGTGCGCAGGCTGCGCGGGATCTGGCTGCCTCGGACCAGCGTGCAGACCGACCTCGCGTTCCGGGAGTGGCCCTACCCGGCGGAACACGACTCCACCACGGTCTAGCGCGGCACGGGGCCGCCGTGTCCGGTCCCCGCGTGCGGCGCGGACACGGCTAACCCGTGGCCGGGCCCTGGATCGCTCGGCGGTAGGCGTCGCGCAGCGCCGGGCCCGGTGTGATGCCCAGCTCCCGGTCCAGGATCAGTCTGCCCTGGCCGTACACGCCGAGGGCGTCGGCCCGGCGGTTGCTGCGTTGCAGTGCGGTCATCAGCTGGGCACGCAGCCGTTCCCGCAGCGGCCGGCGGGCGACCAGCTCGACCAGTTCCGGCACCACCTGCGCGTGTTCGCCGAGCGCCAGCCGGGCCTCGATCCGATCCTCCACCGCGGCCAGTCGCATCTCCTCCAGCCGGGGCGTCTCGAGATCTCGCAGGGCCTCGGACACGTCGGTCAGTGCCGGGCCGTACCAGAGGGCGAGGGCGGCGTGCAGCAGTTCCACCGCCGAGGCGGGACGGCCCTCGGCCAGCGCACGGTGCCCGAGGCCGCTGAGCCTGGCGAAGTCCTCGGCGTCGGAGGGCCGATCGCCGATGTCGAGCCGATACCCGGCGCCGCAGCGGGTCAGCAGGGCGTCAGGGGCCAGTGCCCTGCGCAGCCGGGAGGCGTAGGTGTGCAGCTGGGCCCGGACCGTCGCAGGCGGACGTCCGCTCCAGAGCAGGTCGATCAAAGACTCGTCGCTCATGATCCGGCCGTCGGCCAGCAGCAGCGCGGCCAGCATGGTGCGCGGCTTCTCGCCGCCGAGGGCCACCGCCCTGCCGTCGGCCGTGGACACGGTCAACGGGCCGAGGACCTGGAATCGCGGTCCCGGTCGATCCTCACTCATCGGCGGTCGCCTGCGCGTGCGGGCGTGCCGACGACGCCGGGCGGCGGTCGCCGCGCGTCCGCCGCCTATCCGGACGACCGACGAGGCCGTGTCGCGGGCGGTCGCACGCACGGCGAGGAGATCCCGACCGTCGGGAGCGGACGCGGCCGATCAGCGGTGCCCACCCGGCCGCCGCCCGGTCTCTCGTCGGCCGCTCGCGACCGGCCCGCGTCCCCGTCCCGCACGAATCCGCGATCATGACGAGCCCTTCCTCATCGGACGATGTCCGGCCGACCACGCCGCGACACGCCGCACGACGATAGGTCGTCGAGGTTGTGCGTCCCTTGCCTCGCGCTTGGCATTCCGAGCACACGCCACGCCGGAAGTGCCGGCCAGGGCGTCGGGTGCCGCCACGGCAGGAGTGGCGTGGCCGCGTGCACCGACTCCCGGACGACACCGCGGATCGGGGGCGCCGCCGTCCGAGGCAAGCGCGGGACAAGAGGCGGGCAGGGGACGCGGCCTAACGTCCCGAGGACGACCCCGGTCGTGCCCGCGATCGCCTTGGGAAGGGACAGTCATGACACCGGCGCCCGTATCGGTCTCCGTGCTCGACCTGGCCCCCGTCGGATCGGACTCGACCCCCGCCCAGGCACTGCGCGACAGCGTCCGGCTGGCCCGCGAGGCGGAGGCACTCGGCTATCACCGGTACTGGTTCGCCGAACACCACGATGTCGCGAGCGTCGCCAGCTGCTCGCCCGCGGTGCTGATCGCGGCCGCGGCCGGGGTGACGACCACGCTGCGCGTCGGGTCCGGCGGGGTGATGCTGCCCAATCACCCACCGCTGGTGGTGGCGGAGCAGTTCGGGACCCTGGCGGCGCTGCATCCCGGTCGGATCGATCTGGGCATCGGCCGGGCGCCCGCCGCCGACCCGGCGGTCGCGAGTGCGCTACGACGGCCCGCGACGGAGGACTTCCCAGCACAGCTGGGTGAGCTGCTCCGCTACTTCGGTCACCGGGGCGACGACGAGTCGTCGGTGTCGGCCGTGCCCGCCCTCGGCAGCAGTCCTGCGCCGTGGCTGCTCGGCGTCAGTCCGCGCAGCGCCGCGCTGGCGGGCATGCTCGGACTGCCGTTCGCCTACGCCCACCACATCAATCCACGGGCCGCCCGCGCCTCACTCGACGTCTACCGCTCGACGTTCCGTCCGACGGACCGGCTGCCCGCGCCGCACACCGTGATCTCGGTGGGAGCGGTGTGCGCCGAGACGGACGAGGCGGCCCGCAGGCTTGCCGCGCCCGCGTCGCTGCTCTACGTCCGACTGCGCCAGGGCGACCGCGACCGACCGTTGCCCTCCCCGCAGGAGGCGGCCGACCATCCGTACACGGCCGAGGAGGCGGCCCTGGTCGCGGCGCAGAGCGCGGGCCGCTTCGTCGGCTCGCCTGCGACCGTCCGCGCGGGGATCGAGGAGCTGCTCGCCCTGTCGGACGCCGACGAGCTGATGATCACCACTCAGGTGTCGGGGGCCGCGGAACGGCTCCGGTCCTATGCCCTGCTGGCCGAGGCGTTCTCCCTCGGCCGCGCCGCCGTCGTCGCCTGAGGCCTGGCGAGCCGGTGCGGTCTCGATCCGCCGCACCGATCCGGCCGCCATTCGCGGCTCACCCGCTCGCGCGGGGATCACACGCCGATCACGGCCGACGCAGCCCGCCGGCTGGGCTCACCCCCGCTTGCGCGGGGATCACAACTCGGTGCCGGGTTCCATGCCACCGGGCTGCGGCTCACCCCCGCTTGCGCGGGGATCACCTTCGCTACCTGGAGTCTCAGAGACGCGTTATCGATTCGTGATGCGCCCGGGCGGGTCCGGTCGGACGCACGTCGATCACCGTAACGCAGCGTCCAGGCGACGACTGTCCGCGGAGCAGGCTCGATTCGCACCGGTCCGCGCCGGTCAGCTCCGTACCCCGCCGAGCAGCGGGCCCGGCCTCGGTCGGCCCCGGTGATCGCCAGCCCCGGCGCGGTCCCGGCCACGCCGCGACGTGCTCCCGGCCCGCACCCGACCTCGCCGGGCGGCACCCGGGCCGGCCGCACGCGAGCCGCACGCACGGCGGGTCACGACGGACGGCGGAAGCCCCGCACGGCGAACACGCCCGCGACGACGCCCACCACGAGGCTCGTGACGACGGCGGCGAGCACGCCGCCGGCCGCGGGCTGGTCGAGGACCAGGGCCCGTGCCGCGTCGATGCCGTAGGACATCGGGTTGACCTCGGCGACGCCGCGCAGCCAGCCCGGCAGGCCCTCGGTCGGGATGAAGGCGTTCGAGCAGAACATCAGGGGGAAGGTCAGCAGCGTGGTCACCGTCTGCATGACCTGGACGTCGCGCACCCGACAGGCGACCGCGATGAAGATCCAGCCGAGGCCGGTGCCCACGGCCAGGGCCAGGGCCCAGGCCGCGAGGGCGCCGGACATCCCGCCCGGCGGTCGGAAGCCGAGCAGGGCGGCGGCCAGGACGAGGATCAACAGCAGTTGCACGGCCGTGCGCACCAGGTCGGCCAGGCTTCGCCCCAGCAGGATGGACCCCGGCCAGACGGGCAGCGAGCGGAACCGGGCGACGATGCCGGAGGTCAGGTCGTCGGCGAGGCCGAACGCGCTGCTGATCGCGGCCTGCAGCGTCGCGTTGATCAAGATCGCGGGCACCAGGAAGGCGACGTAGTCGGTGTCGGGCGGGAAGCTCGGCGTCTGCGCCACGCTGCCGAAGATCTGGCTGAACACCACCAGCATCAGCAGCGGCGTGAGCAGGTTGGCCAGGAGCAGCCGAGGATCGCGCAGTATCGCCCGCAGCGACCGGCCTGCCAGGATCAGGATCTGATCGCGCACCGGCGCCCCGTGCAGGGTCGGGCGGGCGTGCCGCGGCCGAGCATCGCTGCCCGCGGGGCCCGACGGCCGCGGCGGGTGACCGACGCTCGGCGCGCCTGCCGTGTCTGGCGAGTCGACGGGCATCGCCGGACCACCTCCGATCGAGTCAGCCCGCATGCGCGGCACCGTTGTTCATGACGAAGAGGTAGACCTCGTCGAGTCCCGGCTCGGTGAGTCCGAGCTCCTGGGCCTCGATGCCCGCCGTGTCCAGGGCCCGCACCACCGCCGTGATCTCGCGGGCGGCCTCGACCGCGACGGTGAGTCCGGCGCCCGCGCCTTCGCCGCGCACCGGGTGCAGCCCGGCGGCGCGCAGCGCGTCGAGTGCCCTGGCCGTGTCCTCCTCGAGCAGCCGCACCGTGACGGCGCGGCGGCCGACCCTGGCCTTCAACTCGTCGGGTGTGCCCGTCGCGACGACGCGCCCGCCCGCCAGGACGGTGATCACGTCGGCGAGCCGGTCGGCCTCGTCGAGGTACTGGGTGGTGAGCAGCACCGTGCTGCCGTCGCGCGCCATCTCGGCGACGGTCTGCCAGAGGCTCAGCCTGCTCGTCGGGTCCATCCCGGTGGTCGGCTCGTCGAGCACGATGACCTCGGGACGACCGACGAGGCCGAGGGCGAGGTCGAGTCGGCGCCGCATCCCGCCCGAGTAGGCGCGGGCCTGCCTGGTCGCGACCGCCGTGAGGTCGAAGAGCTCCAGCAGTTCGTCGGCCCGGCGTCGAGCCGCTCGCCTGCCCGCACCCAGCAGGCGTCCGATCACGACGAGGTTGTCGAGGCCGGAGATCCTCTCGTCCAGGGCGGCGAACTGGCCGGTGAGGCCGATTCGGCTGCGGACCTGGGCGGCCTGGTCGACCACGTCGAGTCCGGCTATCCGGGCTCGGCCGGAGGTGGGGCGGACCAGCGTGCCGAGGATGTTGACCAGCGTCGTCTTGCCCGCCCCGTTGTGTCCCAGGAGACCGAGGACCGATCCGCGCCGCACCGCGAGGTTCACCCCGGTCAAGGCGGTCACCGTGCCGAAGCGCCTGCCGAGGTCGACGGTCTCGATCACCGTCTCGGACGCGGTCACGTGTCGACCTGCGGCGACAGCCGCCCGAGCAGCAGTCGTACCAGCGCGTCGTAATAGCGAATGAAGAACACGGCGAGCGCCACCCCGATCGCCCCGGCGACGAGGAGCAGACCGACATCGGGCACCGGGGCGCCGGGCGCCGTCGCCACGCCGGTGACCGCGGCGGCCATGAGCAACAGGTTCCGCAGGACCATCGCGCTGCTCATCACCGATCCGCGGCCGAAACAGCGGCACTCCGCAAGCACGCCGACCTGGACCGCCCGGAACACCACGGCGATGAACACGGCGAGCAGCCCGGCGGCCGCCGCGAAGCCGAGCCGGACGGTGCCGGGCAGCACCACCAGGATCGTCGTGATCGCCTCACCCGCCACGACCAGCGCCGCGATGCCCGTCGCCGCGGGCCGCCGAAACCTCGTCAGAGTCCGCACCGTGTCCGCGAACCGCCGGAACGCCGCAGCCCCGCGCACCTTGGTGACGAAGGCGACCCCGAAGATCACCGCGATCAGACACCGGTCCGCGATCAGCACATAGTCGGCCATGACACCCGTCCTCCCTCTCCCGTCGTCGTTCGACGAACGGGCCCGTGCCGACTCACCGCAGGCGGACGGCCAGCACCGTTCGGTAGGCCTTGATGTCGTTGCGCTCGCCGATCGGCTCGCCGTCCACCTCCACCCACGCATGGGCACGGAACGGCTCGACGCACACCCCCGTGCACCAGTCGGCCCACCGGCCGGTGAGCCTGGTCGACAGCACCACGGCGATGGACCGTTGCAGACAGCCCTGCCCCGCGCAGCGCACGCTGACCGACACCACGGCGGCGCGCGCCGCCACGGCCTGTTCGGCGGTGGCCGGGCGGGCGCCGCGCCGCAGCACCTCCAGCACCGCTCGGAGCCTGCGCGGCGAGAGCGAACAGAGCGGTGCCGCCGCCGCGACGGCGATCCGGGCGAGCAGCCTGCGGTGCCAGGGCACGGGCACCGACGGCTCGAGCATCACGGGCATGGTCATCGGACGACCACCTCCGCCGCGCACAGCGAGTCGATGATCCCGCTGACGTCGTCGGCCACGCGACCCGCCGCGTCGGGGTGCCGGTCGCGGAGTTCGGCGACCACCGCGTCGACCGCGACGCCCGCCAGGACACGCCGCAGCACGAGCGCCCCGGTCTCGTTGAGCTGGAAGTATCGACCGCCTCGCTCGTCCAGCAGCACCATGCCGTCGCCGACGTCGGTGATGGAGACGTCGGGGCTGAGGGCGAAGGTCATCGGGCTCCTCCGGTCAGGGTCGTGGTCCGCGCGGCGGACAGCGATCGCAGCCACGTCTCGCAGGCGAGCGTCGCGACGACGAGACTGAGACCCGCCGACGAGGTGTGCATGCCGAGCAGGGTCGCGCGGAACTTGTCGACGTCGAGCAGTCCGCGCCGGGCGAGGACCATGTCGTCGCACAGTTCGACGAGATCGCGCCTGCACGCGCGCAGCCCGGCGTAGACGTCGGCGCTGTACTCGGATTTCGTGCCCCGGCCGAGCAGTTCGGCGGGCACGACGTCGCGCATCGCGGCCGCGAGCACGGGCTTGTATCGGTACGGGGTGGCGGAGTCGGCGAGGCGGACGGCGAGTGAGGCCTCGACGACGTGATCGTCGAGGAACGGCGCCTGCCAGCTCACTCCGGATCGGGAGGTCAGGCGATCGACCCGTCGCACGGACTCGCCGCACTTTCTGACGTCCTGCATCGTCGCGTGCTGGGGTCGCAGCGGGCACATCGGCTCGGGGTCCTCCGCCGCGGCCCTCCGCAGCAGCGTGCGCACGGCCTCCACGCCCGTCGGGCTGATCCACCGCGGGGCGAGGAACGGGCCTGCCCAGCCGAAGTCCGGAGCGCGCCGCAGCTCGCGGACCGTCGCGGTGAGCCGGTCGGCGGAGGACGACAGCCACCGACCGAAGCTCGGGTCGCGGGCGAGGCCGGTCATCATCGACCACACGGTCCAGCGGTACATCGACCGATAGCCACGGAGGTAGCCGATCGAGGTCAGCGGCTCGCTGCGCACCAGCGCGTGCAGGTGCGGCGGGCTGGGGAAGAACAGCTCGTCACCGCCGTGGCCGGTCAGGTGCATGGTCGAGCCGAGGGCGGCGAGCCTGCGAGCCTGGTGTGCGAGCCTGCTCCTGGTGCGAATCCAGGCGAACGGGGCCTCGACGTCGGCGTCGGGGGTGGTGAGCCCGGCGAAGTTCATCGGAGTCTCGGCCCGCGTGAGCACGACGTGCTCGGCGCGGGGCAGGAAGGCGGCGGCCTGCGCCGCCCACGTCTGGTCCTCGTCGTCCGGGTTCGCCGCCTCCCAACGGGTCGTCACCAGTCGGACGAACTGTCCGGCGGCGAGGAAGGAGACGCTGGTCGAGTCCATCCCGCCGGAGAGGTCGGCGCTGAGCGACCGCCGCGGCCCCGTGCGTGCGGCCACGGCGTCGTGCAGGGCGGCGCCGACGCGCTCGGCGCTCTCGGGGAGCGCGACGTCCGGTGGCGGCGGGTTCCACCAGCGCACGACGCGACCGACGCCCTGACCGTCCACGTCGAGGCGGCACCCGACTCCCAACGCCTCCACGCCGCGCCAGAGGCAGTGATCGCTCAACGGCCATGGCGCGAAGGGCGACACGAGTTGGAGGGCGAGCAGTTCGTCCACGATGTCCGCTCCGGTCGCCGAGGCCAGGCTCTGCGGCCGGTCGGCGGCCACGACGACCCCGCCGATCCTGGTGTGGAAGATCTGGCGGACCGAGGAGAGCGTGCCCTGGGCCAGGACGCGCCCGTCGATCGAGGCGATCAGATGGAAGCTGCCCGCCGCCGCACGTCGGAGCCGATCGAGGTCGACGCCGTCGGCTCGGTCCAGCCGCGCGGTGAGGTCCCGCGTCGTCATCGAGCAGACGCCGAGGAACGCGACGCCTCGGGTCCCGACCGAGGCATGGCAGACCTCGTGGTCCGACCACGTACCGACGATCCAGGGACGGCCGCCGGGATGCGGGATCACTCGGACGTCCGGTCCGACGGCGACCGTCTCGGCGACGGCGGCCCCTGCGGGGCAGTCGGGGAAGATCAGGAAGTCCATGTCGTTCGCCCCGTTCCGATCCGTGGACCACCTTCCCTGGTGGCCACCGTGCTGTGTCCGCACCACCGGCCCGCGGCCCGGCGGGCTCGATGAAGACCCTCTGGCGGGGGTGCTCGGCTCGCCACCGACGAGATGCGGCGGCCCCTCCCTCAGCTCGCTCTCGGGCGGCGAAAGTCGCCTGCGCCGTGCGAGGTAGTTCGATCGTGAGACCCGCACCGACCGTCGGAGAGGGCCCGCCGACTCCGCGCCGCCCCGACCCGGGGGACGGAGCGGCTCGGGGACCGCGTCGGGCCGGGACCGTGTCGACGCGCCGGGGCCCGTCGACACGACCGCGCTCAACCGTGGTCCGCGTCGTCCCGACGTGATCAGCAGACCATCACGCACGACCAGTCGGCTTCGAAGCCCCAGGACGGACGTCCCAACGTCACCTTGTCGAAGACGCCGACCTCCTCCAACGCAGGCGGCTCGTACGAACCGAGTGCCTCCACCCTCGACTCATCGTTCATGAGCTTCTCCTTCAGGCAGGATCGGTAACCCGTAGACCCCGAAGAGATCCGGTGCCGCACCATGTCGCTTCAGGGCCGTCGACAATCTAAGCGCGCCGACTTGCGAAGTCCTTGTCCGCGCCTTGCCGGGGCCGATGTCCGTCCCGGTCGACGGCGGCCAGCCAATAGCGACCGTCGACCACGAATCGGTCGTCCTGCACCAGGGAATCGTTACGCAGAATCGCCGTCTCCAACCAGCGGAGCCGCGCGGGAGGATCGAGACCGAACTCCCGATCCATTGATTCCCGAGCCCGACGAAAGGCCTCCAGCGCGTCCGCGGTACGCCCGCAGCGATGCAGCAGGATCATGAGCTGCGCGGCGTATCTCGGCCTGCTCGGATATCGGGACGCCAGCGCGGTCAGCTCGGCGATCAGTCCTGTCCAGGCACCGAGCGCGATCCTGAGGTCGATCTGGTCGGTGAGCACGTCGAGCCTGCGCTCCTCCAACGGCAGGCAGAGTTCCAGCCGAGCCCGGTCGTTGGTGATGTCCGACAACGGCGGTCCGCACCAGAGGTCGAGTGCCTGGCCGTACAACGCGAGCGCCGTCGCCGCCCCCGCGGAGCGGGCACGACACACCAGGGCTTCGAAGCGATGGACGTCGACGTCCTCGCTCGGCACCGTGATCTGGTATCCGGCGCCCACGGTTCGCAGGGCCACCTCACAGGAGGCGGCGCTTCCCCGCCCCAGCCCCAGCCCCAACGCCGACCGCAGCCGCGACACGTGCGCCTGGAGCGAACCGGTGGCCGATCGCGGCAGCGGATCGCCCCACAGCAGTTCGAACAGCCGCTCGCGGTGCACCGACTCGTTGGCGTTGAGGAGAAGCACGGCGAGCAGCAGTCGACGCTGCTGCGGACCGATTCTGATCTCCTGACCGCCCCGCCAGAACCGCGTCTCGCCTAACAGTTGAAAATACATGATCCCCCGATCACGAATTCTCAGTCCACATCGGATTCCGGATACTTGACGCGGCCCGCGCACTCACCGTCGACAGCCGCGGTCACACACCGGGAGGCGACGGCGCTTCACCCCGATCACCCGGTCATATTCGGTGAAGATTCACCAATTGAAGCGTTCCGGCTGCGTTAACGGCAGTTCACCTTCTCGACTCGCGGATCAGACCACGGATACTAAAGATCAAGATCGGCAATGCGAAGACAGGGTATCACCACATCACCTGCCGAACGGGTGAATGATTCACCACAGTAGGCGGAAGCATGATGCACGGAATGACCGTTCACGCCGCCGATCGGAAGGCCGTGTGCACCGGGGACACACCACGATCCCGGCGATTCCGGCGTGTTCGACGCGGGAACGGGGTCGCCCGCCCACCCGGAGGCGGACGGGCGACCGGGGGTGCCGGTCAGAGCGAGAGACCGGCCAGCAGCGCCGCCACCTCCCGCGCCCGATAGACGAACCCGACGTGCGAGGCGTCCATCGTGTGCACGTCGTAGGGATTGTCCGGGGTGAGGGCGTCGGCCTCCGCGATCAGGCGGTCCTGCATCGCGATCGGCAGCGATCGGTCACCGGTCAGCCGCAGGTAGCTGCGGGGAACGGTGCCCCAGGTCGCGGCGTCGACGGTGGCGTCCGCCGTCATCACCGCCAGCGACTCGTCGGGCTGGAGGATGTTGAGGAAGGCGAGGAAGCGCGCCTCGTCCTCCTCCGCCAGCACGGCCGCCTTGAGCGCCGCCAGCAGCTCGGGGTCCGCGCTGCGGTAGTTCGCGCGGCCGACTCCGAGCACGCCGGGGTCGCCGACGTTGAGCGCGGCCAGCGGCGCCAACAGGTTGTCGGCGAACTCCGGTTCCGCCATGTACTCGATCGGATTCGCCCGCCGCACACAGCTCCAGGCGGAGATGTAGACGAGCCTGCGGACCAACTCGGGGGCGCGGTCGGCGACTCCGCTGATCGTCAGCCCGCCGAGGCTGGCGCCGACGAGCACCACCGGGCCGTGCCGTTCGACCGTCCTGACGACCTCGAGGACCTCCGCCACGTTGTCGGCGAGGGTCACCCCGGCCAGTGTCGACGGCTCGACCGCCCAGGCGTCGAGATCCTGTGGTGCCTGGTAGGCGGGCGAGTACTGCGCGTCGAAGCCGTGGCCCGGCAGGTCGACCGCGTGGCTGCGGTGGCCGAGCAGCGCCAGTTCGCGCTGGATCGGAGCCCACATGAAGGAGTTGGACCCCGAGCCGTGCACCAGCACGAAGGTCGGGGCGCCGTGGATCGGCGGGACGGGGCCGGACGGCGTCGCGGCGGGTTCGGTAGCGGGCTCGGTGTGGGGAGTCATAGGTCGGTCCTGTCTTCCTCGGGGTGCGTCGAGCGCACCCCGGGTCACCGACACGTCCGTGTCGGTAAGGGGTGTGCGGGATGCTGCGCTACGGATGCGGCGCCGGGCGGGAGCTCGGGCCCGCCCGTGCTCGGCGGTCGTCCGACGTCCACGGGCACCATGAGTCGGACGGCTCACACGGCCCGCGGGCACGATGCGCATCAGCGGGTGTGGACGAGCCGTCAGCGCACGACGACACCACTCAGGACGAGCGGGGCGGTCGTGTCAGGTGTCGTGTCGACGACCGGCGGGAGACCGGCTCGGGGTCCGGCCGCGCCCGAGGGCGCGGCGACTCGCCGGAGACGATCTCTCAGGCGGCGCGGAGCCGACAGAATACGTGTGCGGGGACCATGTCGGGCAGTCTACCCAGACCGGTGGAAGCGTCGTGTGCACCGCTGTCGGTCCACTCGTCATCGCACAGGCCGGAGCCGGCTCTTTCCGATCGCCGTCGCAGGCCCGTCCTGTCGAGGCACGCGGATCGTGTCGCGGCGCCGGGCAACGCGCGGCGGACATCGCCTGCCGACGCCGACGTGCGGAGGATCGACCGGCGGCGGCGCGGCGGCCGAGACTGAGCGGAGAAGGACGGTCCGCGCGGAGGCTCGGGCGGTCGCCGCGCCGCCGAACGCCGCGGTCCGAAGTGGTCGGATCGCCGAGGGTTCGTCCCCGCCGCTGCCGCGATCCGCGCCTTGCACGGTGCGGCACTCCGCCTGGCGCGCCGGGACGGGCCCGCACGGCACCGACCGGCATGGTCGGCGAACACTTCAGGCCCGATCGCCGGACCCTCCGAGGCGGTCGACGGTTCCCGTACGCGGGCCCCCGCCGATCCGCGGGCCCCTGGAACGTCGGCGCGGCACGGTTCACTCGGCGGACAGCGCGTCGTTCCACTCGGGGTCGGCGTCCAACACGGACCGCCAACGGCGCAGCCCTCGAAAGTCCCCGACGCCCAGCACGCCCGCGAGTCGACCGCCCCGGCGGTAGAGCGCGATGAACCGGCGGTCGGCGGGAGAGCCGGAGACGATGCGCACCTCGTCGTGGCCGTGCAGGAACCCGTGGGACTGGATCTTCACGTCGTACTGGTCGGACCAGAAGTAGGGCACCGGGCTGAAGGGCAGCGGGTCGGACTCGACCAGCGCGCCCGCGACGTGGCGGGCCTGCTCGGCGGCGTTGGTGCGATGTTCGACGCGCATCTCGACGCCGTAGCGCGGGTTGAACCAGCGGGCCACGTCGCCCGCCGCGAACACGCCCGGAGCCGCGGCGCAGGTCGCGTCGCAGTGCACACCGTCCGCACAGTGCAGACCACTGGCCGTCAGCCAGTCGACCGACGGCCGCGAGCCGATCGCCACGGCGACGACGTCGGCGGGCAGCACCTCGCCGTCGGCGGTGTGGACGCCGGTCACCGCGCCGTTCTCGACGCGGAGGGCACGCACCGCGGCGGTCGGCCCGGTGCGCAGGTCGACGCCCTGGTCGCGGTGCAGCCGCGCGACGAAGCCGCCGATCTCGGTGCCGACGACGGCGGCCAGCGGCGTCGGCGCGGGCTCCAGCAGGCACACCTGTGCGCCGTGTCCGCGGGCCGCTGCCGCGATCTCGGTACCGAGGAATCCCGCTCCGACGACGACCAGCCGGGTGTCGGGCCGCAGCGCGGTCCGCAGCGCCACCGCGTCGTCGAGAGTGCGCAGCGTGTGCACGCCCCGGACGCCCTCCGTCGCGGGCAGCCGCCGCGGCGTCACGCCCGTGGCGATGACCAGCCGGTCGTAGTCCGCCTCGCCGCCGTCGGACAGGGCGACCCGTCGGGCGGCCGGGTCGAGCCCGGTCGCGGCGACGCCGAGGCGGAGATCGACGTCGAGTTCGTCGAGATCCGTCTGCTGTCGCAGCCGAAGGCGTTCCGGTTCCCAGGAACCCGCCAGGATCTGCTTGGACAGCGGCGGGCGGTCATAGGGCAGGTGTACCTCGTCGCCGATCAGCGTCACCGCGCCGTCGTACCCGTGCCTGCGCACCGCGTCGACGACGGTCAGCCCCGCCACGGACGAACCGACGACCACGATCCGGCGTGGGGCGGCCCCGTTCTCAGTCATGCCTCGACGGTAGCCGCGAGCCACGGCGCACGTGATCGTCTTCGCGTGTTCATCGCGACTCGGCGGCCGTCAGGCCGGATCGGACGGCCTCACGTCGGGCCAGACGGCGTCACGTCAGCTCAGACGGCGTCGCACCAGCTCAGACGACGTCGCACCAGGTCAGACGACGTCGCGGCGTAGCGGCCGAGCGATCGCCGCCGCGGTGGCGATCAGGAGGTAGCCGAGCAGCAGCAGTGCGGCGGCGGGCGCGGAGAGCATGCGTATCCCCGTGCCTGCGATGTCCGCGGCCTGCTCGGCGAGCAGGGTGAAGCCGAGCAGCGACGACGTCGCCCCGCCGGGCAGGTAGGGGTAGGCCACGCCGGCACCGGGAACGAACAGCAGCAGGTTCTCCACCGCGTAGAACCAGATTCCCACGACCGCGAGGGCGACGATCTGGTTGTCGACCAGCGCGCCGACGGCGACACCCAGCACGGCGAAGACCGCCATCGCCACGACGATCCGCAGCCCGGACCCGACCAGTTCCGCCGACGACAGGCCCGGTTCGACGCCGTGCAACGCCGCTCCCGCGGCAAGGCCGCCCACCGCCGTGGCGGCGACGAGTGCTCCGTAGCACAGCCCCGCCACGGCGTGGACGACGATCTTCGCGACGAGCACCCTCCAGCGCCGAGGCGCGAAGAGGAATGTCGTCGTGATCGTCCGGTGTCGGTGCTCCGATCCCATGGCGGTGGTGCCGAAGAGAGCGGGAACGAAGGTGGTGAGCCCGGCGAGGCCGAGTAGGACCCGCGCGCCCTCGGCGGTGTCGAGCCCCGGCAGGGGCGGGGTGGCGTTCTGCGGGCCGATGACGGCGATCAGTCCGGTCAGGCCGCCGCAGGCCAGGGCGGCGAGGACGGCCCAGATCCAGAGCCGGGTGGAGGTGATTCGATGGAACTCCGCGTGCAACAGGCCGATCATCGGCTCGACTCCTTGTCGGAGGTCAGTCGGAGGAACACCTCTTCGAGGCCCTCCTGCCTGCTGGTCAGCTCGTGGACGCGCAGCCCGTGCGCGGCGACGAGGTCGGCGAGCGCCGCCGCGTCGAGTCCGTCGATGTGCAACCGGTCCGATCCGACGGGTCGCACGCTGATCGGGGAGCCGCGCTCGCCGGACTGGGCACCGAGGACACGGGCGAGGTCGTCGGCGTCGGGGGTGCGCACGACCAGGGTGTCGGCGGCCGAGGTGAGCTCGGCGGTCGGCGCGTCGGCCACGAGCCTGCCCGCCTTGACGACCACGACGCGGTCGGCCAGCGCCGCGACCTCGGCGAGGACGTGGCTGGAGACCAGGACGGTGCGGCCCTCGTCGGCCAGTCCCCGGAGCAGCCCGCGTAACCAGGCGGCGCCGGCGGGGTCGAGCCCGTTGCCCGGTTCGTCGAGCAGGAGGACGCGCGGATCGCCGAGGAGCGCGACGGCGAGGTTGAGGCGTTGCCGCATCCCGGTGGAGTAGCCGCGGGCGGGCCGATCGGCCACGGCGGTCAGTTGGAGCAGGTCCAGCACCTCGGACACGCGGGCACGTGAGTGGCCGCCCATGGCGCAGTAGAGGCGTAGATGATCGCGGCCCGTCCGGGTCGGGTGCAGTCCCGAGGAGTCCAGAACGGCGCCCACCGTCGACGTCGGCCGCGGTAGTTCCTCGTACCGCCGCCCGCCGATGAGCGCGTGACCGGCGTCGGGACGCACGAGCCCGAGCATCATGCGCATCGTCGTGGTCTTGCCCGCCCCGTTGGGACCGAGGAAGCCGGTCACCATGCCCGCGTCGACGCGGAAGCCGAGGTCGGCCACGGCGGTGACGGGACCGAAACGCTTGGTCAGGCCGGTGACCTCGATCGAGCCGTCGTCGCGAGGCCGTCCTGTGCCGGGAGAGGGCGGCGAGACGCCCGCCGGGGAACGTGTCATGAGGTCTCCTGCTCTCGAGGACGCCGGGCGGCGGACCGGAGCCGGGCGACATCCGCCCGACCGCCTTAGCGGCATCTGTTGTAGATTATGTATAACAGATAGCATGACGGGGTGCAGCTCACCATCGACCTCGACAGCGAGGTGCCGATCTATCAGCAGATCCGGGATCGAGTCGTGGAGGCCGTGGCCGTGGGCGACCTCGTCGAAGGCGACTCGCTGCCCTCCACTCGGCAGCTGGCCGCCGACCTGCTGATCAATTTCCACACGGTGAACAAGGCCTACGACCTGCTCCGCAAGGAGGGGGTCATCCGTGTCAACCGCAAGAGCGGTGCCGTCGTGCGGCGTGACGGCCGCTCGGGCCCGCCGGAGGCCTCGATCACCGAGGAGTGGCAGCGACGCCTGCGGACCCTGCTCGCCGAGGGAGTGGTCCACGGCCTGACCGACGACGACGTGCTCGCCCGGTCGGCCGAAGTGCTCGCGGCCTTCGACAACCGACGGGAGAACCCCACACCATGACCGCGCACACCCTGCTGACGTCGCTGCACGTCCTGCTCATCACCGGGGTCTTCTGGTCGATGCCCGCCCTGGCCAGACCGACGCTGCCCTTCGGCATCCGCGTGCCCTCGGCACGGTCCACCGATCCGGCGCTCCTCGCGGTGCGTCGTCGCTTCCAACGCCGGGTCCTGCTGGCGGGCGGACTGGCCATGCTCGTCCTCCTGCTCGCCATCCCGGCAGGGGCGACCGTGCCGGGATGGGCACTCGCCGCCCTGGGAATCGCCGATCTCGTCCTCTACCTGCTCGCCTCACGCGGCGTCCGAGGGATCAAACGAGGCGCCGGGTGGTACGAGGGCCTGCGGCAGGCCGTCACGACCGACACCACCCTGCGCACCGATCCGGTTCCGTTTCCCCTTCGCTGGCTGATCCCCGCGCTGCTGCTCGTGGCCGGCACCGCCGCGCTCGGCGTCTGGCGTTATCCCGCGCTGCCACCGACCCTGCTGGAAATGGGCACGCTCGGCGCGGACCCGGCACACCGGACACCCACCTCGACGTGGAGCGCGTTCCTGCCTGTGCTGACCCAGGCGGGCGCCACCCTGGTGACGGCGTCGCTGACCCTGCTGATCCTGCGGGCACGGCCTGAACTCGACGCCGAACGGCCCGCCGACTCCGCACGACGGTTCCGGGTGTATCTCAGCGGTGTGAGCAGGCTGCTGCTGTTCACGGTGACGTGCCTGAATCTCGCGCTGCTGGTCGCAGCGTGCGTCGTCTGGGAGCTGCTGTCCCCGGGCGCACCCGCGATCGTGCTCATCGCCGCCTCGGTGATCCTCGCCGTCGGCGCGTGGGTGCTGTTCATGATCCGAGTCGGCGAACTGGGCGGCAGGCTGCCCGGTAGCGCGAGCGGCGAAGCGGACCCCGACGCCTCGGCGGACTCCGGGCTCGTCCAACGCGATGACGACCGGCACTGGTTCCTCGGCGGCATGGTCTATGTGAACCGGCGCGATCCGGCGTTGCTCGTGCACCGAAGGGTCGGCGTCTACTGGACGCTCAACCTCGGCCATCCGGGCGCCTGGACGATCCTGGCCCTGATCGTGGTGGTCGCCGGGACGCTCGGTTGGCTGAGCGCCGCAGGCGTGATCACCCTGCCGGTTCGGGGTTGAGCCGTGTCTCCGTACCTCCGACGTCCCGCCGCCCGCGCCGAGAACCGAGCGGAGCACTCAGCCGTCCTGCTCCTCCACCCCGACGGCGCGGGACTTCTTCCACCGGGCGTCCTGCTGCGCGAACGCGCCCCACAACAGGTTCAGCGGGTGATCCTCCGGGTGCGCCGCACGCTCACCCCGACGGGCGAACAGCCCCGCCAAGACCTGCAGTCCCGGTGCGATGTCGTCGATCAGCCCGATCGTCCGCAGCCCACGACCCTCCGGCAGCCTGCCCTGCTCCGCAGCCTCACCGATCCCCCTGGTGACCAGCATCGCACCTCGGCTCAGCTCCGAACGCAGCAGCTCGAATCCGTAGTGCACGGTGTCGATCTCGGCCGAGATGTCCAGCGTCGCCCGGTAGTCCGGGCCGAACCAGCCGTGCAGGAAGTCCGTGATCAACCCGCTGACCGGTGCCACCAGGGGCAGGGTGGGCAGTTCGCTCGTCCGCAGTGTCGGCCCCGGCAGCACGGCGGACGGCAGATTGGTCACCAACGACAACCCGCTGCGTCGCCATTCCATGACGTCGTAGTCGGCCAGCTCGTCGATATCGTCGGTCCTGGTCACCACGCTGCCGCATACCAGGTCGACCTGCTTCGCCCTGAGTCTGCCGAACAGATCACCGGAGCGGACGTGCACGACCTTGAGCTCGACGCCACGTCGGTCGAACTCCGCCGAGACGTACTGCCCCGCGTCGGCGAGGTAGCGCAGGGTGAAACGAGTGGTGGCCACCGTCAGGGTTCCGCCGAGCCTGCGTCTGCACTCGTGAATCTCGTCGAGCCAGCCGCCGAGCGTTCGCCGGGCCAGCTCCACCAGAGCCTCGCCGGTGTCGGTGAACAGCACGTCCTTGCCGCGCCCCTGCTTGAGCACCAGCGGCTCGCCACACAGGGTGCTGAAGTTGCGGTTGAGGGTGTCGAGCTGCTTCTGCACGCTGGACTGCTCGCGACCGAGCGTCCTGGCGGCGCCGAGCGCCGTGCCCGCCTCCCGGACGGCGAGCAGCGTGCGGAGCTGGTCCATCGTGGTGTCGAGCAGCGGAAGCGGCGACTGCAGGAGTCGACTCCTGCCGCTCGCCGAGGAGATTCTGAGTGGACTGTTCGTGGACATGCTTCCTTCCCGTCCTCCAAGCCGTGCCGCCGACGACCAACGAATCGTAGTAGAGGGAACTGATCTCGACTACGCACAAAATTTTCTCCAGATCAGATCGACCATCCGGCGAATGCGAAGCGATGCGCTGTGTAACATCTGTCCCGCTCCCCCTACCGGGTTCGGTACCCGCCGGCCGCGAGCCCGGTCCGCTAATCGGGCCGGAATACCACACTGCCGAGGTCGTTCGGACCAGAAAGGACGAAATCCAGCCTCGATCGCACCAGCCCGTCCACCGAGGCGACCTTGTTCGAATCATTCGAACTGTTCGAACCGTTCGAATGACGACGGCAGCGGACGCGGCCCATTCTTCGTCGGACGCCGTCGACCCGCCGGGCCCGTCGCCCCGCCGTCCTACTCCAGACCGGAGCACCGCCGGGCTTCACCGGACCACGTCGTCCTTGGTCACGCCCCCGCGCTGCCCGGACCACACCGCTGCTCGAACCACAGGGAGAGACCACCCCCGATGAAGCGACCTCAGCCTGGTCCGTGCCCTCGGCCTGCGACCTTGCCTGTTCACGCGCCGAAGGCCGCGGCCGGGCCGCCGGTGACGGTCCCGGTCACCGTGCCCGACCACGCGGTGCCGATCCATTCCGGCGGCGACATCACCGCCGCCGCCGCCGGCGTCGGACCGACGATCGACGAATCGGCGGAAACCCGGTCCCCGGTCGAGGAAATGTCGGCTTCGGGAATACCGCAACCGTCGGATCGTCATCCGGAAATGAGATGTTCGGCGCGTGGCCGGGCACGCCTAATGTGTGGTTCCCCGCAGCGGCGTCTTCGCTGGAGAGACCGGCCGCGCACGGGTTGGCGGCGCCGACCGACTTCATGATCAAGATCTCGGTACCGCTCTGCGCATTTCCGACCCCACTGTTCGCCGGGGAATATCCGATATCCACGCTCGGCACGTCGAACATGGTCGCATTGTTCGCCGCCGTCGTTTCGGCTGCCCGTCGCGGACCGCCTGCGAACAACCGATATGCGAAAGCCGCCGAGGCGGCGCGCCGCCGGATCGGCGCGCACTGAACTCGGCACCCGACGCCTGCGCGAGGGGTCAGGCGACGGGTGCCGTCTCCCGTGTCGACCAGGGGGCGACACGGGAGGAGGCCGTTCCCTCGCTCGGGGCGACGAGCGGCTCCGGTGTCGACACCGGAGCCGCGCCGCGGCACTGAGCGAGGGAACCGTCTCCGCTCTGCGTTAACCTGCTGTGGTCGGCGGTGGTGACGACCCTCTTCCGCAAACTGACCGTACGTCTCCCCAAGAGGCAGGACGGGTGAAGGAGCTGCCCCATGACCCTCGCTCTGCGTTACACGGCCCGCAGTGACCGGGGGCTGGTCCGCTCGAACAACGAGGACTCCGTGTACGCGGGCCCTCGGCTGCTCGCGGTGGCCGACGGCATGGGCGGCCATGTGGGCGGCGAGATCGCGAGCCGGGTCGTCATCGCCTCGGTGACCCCGCTCGACGACGCCGATCCCGCCGAGAACCTGCTCGCCGTGCTGCACGACGCTGCCGTCGACGGCAACACCGCCATCGCCTCCACCGTCGAGGAGGAGCCCGAACTCGCCGGGATGGGGACCACGCTCACCGCCCTGCTCTTCGCCGATGACAAGGTGGGCCTGCTCAACGTCGGCGACTCGCGCGCGTACCTGCTGCGGGACGACGAACTCGTCCAGATCACCCATGACGACACCTTCGTCCAGTCCCTCGTCGACGCCGGACGTATCACCATCGCCGAGGCCGAGGTCCACCCCAAGCGCTCGCTCGTGCTGCGGGCGCTCACCGGCGACGAGGTCGTGGAGACCACCACCGAGCTGCGCGACGTCCGACCGGGCGACCGTTATCTGCTGTGCTCCGACGGACTCACCGATGTGCTGAATCACGCGGCACTGACCGTCGAACTGCGCGTCGGGGACCACGAGACCTGCGCCGACCGACTCATCGAGGCGGCGCTGGCGGGCGGCGGGCCGGACAACGTGACGGTGATCGTCGCGGACGTCGTGGAGGTCCCTACGGCGTCGGAGGTCCCTGCCGCCTCAGAGGAGGGCACCGCCTCGGAGAGCCGGGCCGCCGATTCGGCCGCCGGGCCGGGTGCGGCCGCATCGAGCGAACAGGACGTGGACTCCGCCGCGGAGACGGCTCCTGGTTCGCCCGGGGTGGAGCCGGCCGGGGATGCGGCGAGCGGTCCCGCCCTCTCGGCGTGGTTCACCGAGGCAGGCAGGCCGGATCCCGCCGTGGAGGCCGTAGAGGCCGTAGAGGCCGTGGAGGCCGTGGAGGCCGTGGAGGCCGTAGAGGCCGTGGAGGCCGTGGAAGCCGTAGAGGCCGAGAGAGCGAAGTTCGAGGAGCCGACGGCGGCGAGCCGTCCGGAGGCGCGGAAAGTCGACCAGGACGGTGTGACCGCGACCGGCGAGGCACACGAGGCCGATGTCGAAGCCGCCGTCCCGGCGGCGGAGACGTCCAGGACGCAGGCAACGGCGGAGACGCCCGAGGCATCAGCGGAGCCGAGGGCTGCCGAGGACCCCGAGACCGACACGGCGGGCGCCGAGGCCGCAGGCATCGGGCGGGCGACGGCGGCGGAGGAGGGCCGGTCCTCACCGGCTGAACAGCCCGCCGTCGACGGACGGCGGCAGCCGCGTTCGGCGCGATCGCTGCTGGTCGGCGCGGCCGTGATCGGCGTCGGCGCCGTGGCGACGATTGCCGTGCGGCGCAGATTCGGCCGCTAGACCGGCGCCGCCCCCGCTCCCCCCACGTCGGAGCAGACTCGAGGCGCGGAACTCGCGACGGGCGCGAAAGACGCCGCTCACCACCGTCGGGTGGGAATGATCCCGCTGTCCGAGCCGGACGGCGCCCGGTGTCGGTGAGAGCAGCGACGCCTCCCGACACCGGACCGCTGGTCCGCCGTCCGTCTCAGTCCGTCGGCTCCCCGCACACCGCCGTCGTCGACGCCGGTTCCACCCGGACGATCGTGCCGCGTTGCAGTTCGGCGGGGAATCGCCGTTCGTTGCGGTCGATCTTGGCGTTCGCGGCGTCGAGGAGGTCGATGCCGCAGGAGTCGGCGAAGCGCAGCAGGTAGAGCAGCACGTCGGCAGCCTCGTCGGCGAGCCGATCGCGCAGCGGTCCCTCGGCCAGCGCGGTCGGGATGTCCGCCGGATCGAGCCATTGGATCTCCGAGACCAGTTCCCCGACCTCGCCGGTCAACGCCAGCGCGAGGTTCTTCGGAGTGTGGAACTCCTGCCAGCCCCGTGCCTCGACGAAGGCCGCCTGCCGCGCGCGCAGCGCGCTGAACTCGTCCATGGCCTCCAGACCGTAGGCGCCCGACCGGGCGGACGACGACGCGGGCGACAGCCCGAGGGCGCCGCCCGCGTCATCTCCCCGTGAACCTCCCGAACCGCCGGGCAGCCCCGCAACCCGGCAGGTCCGGCAGGCCCGAGGAATCGACGGCCCGGGAGCCGGGGCTCAGGCGATGTCCTGCCAGAAGTCGAGCCGGTGTGTCGCGACGTAGTCGACCGGTGCGATTCCCCCGTCACCGGGGGCCAGCGAGAGGACGTCGTCGGTCTCGTTGAACGGCGCCCACTCGGGCAGGTCCGCTCCGTTGGGGTCGCCCGTCCTGGCGAAGTTCGTCCAGTAGGCGATCATCTGATCGGACAGCATGCGCTGCGGCGGGGTGAGCTGTTCGGCGAACTCCTCGGTGCGGAACAGGTAGCTCGTCTCGGCGCTGTGGAAGGCGCCGGAGGGGAAGTCCTCCGGGAAGGGGATCTCGCTCGGGGCGTCGGCGTCGGCGAACTCGTAGGCGTAGGTCGGGACCTCGGCGGCGAACATGCCGTTGTGCCGATACGTCGACAGCGCCCACATGCGATCGGTCATCACCGCCGCGAAGGCGAGGCTCGGCGAGTCGTAGTCGGACAGCGGATACTCTGCCGCCACCCGGGCCGCGTCGTCGCCGAAGGCCTCCGCGAGCAGTTCCGGATATTCCTGCGCCGTCACCGGCTGCCCGATCAGGTCGCGGAACGTGCCCACGAAGGTGCGGTGTTCGTCGCGGGTCGCGCCGGAGAGCACCGGCACGTCCGCGAACTCGCCCGCGGACAGCAGGTCGGCCGGCACACCGGGGAGCACGTCGTTGCCGTAGGCCATCTGCTGGAACATGTTCATCACCTGCGGGTAGTCGAGCAGAGTCTCGACCGGCAGCGCCCGCAGACACTCCAGCGCGGTCTCCGGATCGGCGCAGCCCAGTTCGCCTGCCAGCATCGCGCCGACCGCCTCGGTCTCCGCCGAACTCGTCCAGCCGAACCAGGGCAGGGCGGGCACGCCGGGGAAGACGGCGCCTGCGGGCGCGTCCATCAGCGGGAATCCGCTCTGGAGGATCGCCCGGTGGAACAGGCCGCGGGAGGCGGGGGAGGCCAGGTGGGCGCTGGTGGCGGTGGCCCCGTAGGAGACGCCGAACAGGGTGACGTTGTCGGGGTCGCCGCCGAAGGCCGCCGCGTTGCGCCGTACCCATTCGAGGGCGGCCCGCTGGTCTTGGAGCCCGAAGGTGCCCGAGTCCGCGAGGCCGGGCAGCCCGAAGCCGCCGAAGAGGCCGAGCCGGTAGTTCAGCGTCACGACCACCACGTCGCCGTCCACGGCGAGCCGGGTGCCGTCGAACAGGTCGCCGGAGCCCACGGCGCCGTCGCCGTGCAGCCAGACCATGACGGGCCGGGGCTCCCCGTCGCCCAGGGGCGTGGTCACGTTGACGAAGAGGCAGTCCTCATCGGTGCTGCCCGTGTCGGCGTAGGACGCGCCGACCTGCGGACACGGCGAGCCGGGAGTGGTGGCGTCGCGCACGTCGGACCAGGCGGGGGCGGGGCGCGGCGGGGCCCAGCGACCCACTCCGGTCGGCGCCGCGGCATACGGGATGCCGAAGAACGACCGGTGGTCGTCGGCGACCACGCCGCGGACCGACCCGCTGTCGGTGGTGACGAGGTCGTCGCTCATCGGGGCCTCCTGGCCGACGTCGATGGTCTGTGTCCCGCAGCCTGCGAGCAGGACGGCGCCCGCCGCCACCGCGGCCCATCGGTTCACTCGCGGGCGCATCAGGGATTCCCCCGAGTGGCGAGGTCGATCATGGTCGTCAACTCCTGTCGAATAACGTCGAGTTCGTCGGGTTCGTGGTCGCGTAGCCGGGAGAGCACCCCGTCGCGCAGGGCGAGGACGAACACCGCCATCGCGTCGGGATCGAACTCGCGGAACTCGCCTCGCCGGATGCCCTGGCGCAGCAGTTCGGCGAGGCCCTTGTGGTCGGACTCGACCAGTTCGGCGAAGGCCTGGTTGGGCGAGTCGGTGATGTCGGCGTCGGCCTGGATGCGTCGCAGGGCACGCATCGCGGCGCGGTTGCCCGCAGAGAAGTCGATCTGCGCGGTGAGGAACGCCCGCAGTTGCGCGGCGGCGGTCTCGTGCTCGTCGAGACGCGCCACGACGAAGGCGCCGAAGCGGCCGAGCACGTCGCGGACGACCTCGGTGAGCAGTTCCGCGCGGTCGGCGAAGTGGTACGAGATCAGCCCGGTGCTGCTCAGCCCCGCCCGCGCCGCGATCTGGCGATAGGTCGCCTTCGAGCAGCCCAGCTCCGCGATGGCCTCGATCGCGGCGGACACGATCTGCGCCCGTCTGGCGCGCTCGGTCACCGTCAGCTCAGTCGAACCAACTCTTGCTTGCATGAGCTGAAGTTAGCACAGGTGAGCAAATCGCGCGGACCCGGGCACGTCGCCGAGCTCCGCCGCTCGGCGTCGCACCCGACGTAGCGCACCCGGACTCCGCGTGCTTGGACTCCGTGCGCTTGAACTTCGTGCGCTCGGACTCCCTGCGCCCGAGCCTGCGTGCCCGAACGCCGCCGTCGCTCCGGACTCGCGGACGGACTCGGACCGACCACGGCCCTGCTCACGGCGCCCGCCGGGGCCGCAGCCCCCGGATCTGACGGTCCGGCGACGTACCATCCCGCGCGTGACCAGCGAACCAGCCGACGACCGACGGCTGACCGACCTCGTGCGACTGCGCCGTGTCCGCGACCGGATCGACCGGGAGTACGCCCGCCCACTGGACGTCGAGGCGCTCGCCAGGGGCGCGCACATGTCGGCGGGTCACCTCAGCAGGCAGTTCCGGCTCGCCTACGGGGAATCGCCCTACGGCTACCTCATGACCCGACGCATCGAGCGCGCCATGGCACTGCTGCGACGCGGCGACCGCAGCGTCACCGAGGTCTGCTTCGAGGTCGGCTGCCAGTCGCTCGGCACCTTCAGCACGCGGTTCACCGAACTGGTCGGCGTGTCGCCCGGCGCCTATCGGCTCCGCGCGGCACGCGAGACGGCGGGGATGCCGACCTGCGTGGTGCGGCAGGTGACACGGCCGATCAGGAATCGAGAAGCACGCTCATCAAGCCACACCTAGCCTGACCACCATGAACGTCACGATTCACTCCAGTTTCCTCCCGCATGACGACGCGGAGGCCGCGCTGGGCTTCTACCGCGATCTTCTCGGCTTCGAGCTGCGCGACGACGTCGGTTACGAGGGCATGCGCTGGCTGACGGTCGGTCCCGCCGGGCAGCCCGACACAGCCATCGTGCTGACACCGCCCGCGGCCGATCCGGCCGTGACCGATCAGGAACGCCGCATGATCACCGAGATGATGGCCAAGGGCACCTACGCGGGTGTCCTGCTGGGCACGGACGATCTCGACACGACCTTCGCGCGGCTCCAGGCGCACGACGCCGACATCGTCCAAGAGCCGACCGAGCAGCCCTACGGCGTCCGAGACTGTGCCGTCCGCGACCCCGCGGGCAATCTGATTCGCATTCAACAGCTGCGCTGAGGAGCCGACGAGCACGGCCGGGCACCACCCGGTCTGATCGGCAGACATGGAGAAGGAGACCCGATGAGTCCAGCCGAGAAGACGGCTGCGCGATCCACCGCACCACACGTCGCCGACACCCACGAACTGATCCGGGTGCACGGCGCGCGCGAGAACAACCTCGCCGACGTCAGCGTGGAGATCCCCAAGCGCAGGCTCACGGTGTTCACCGGGGTGTCCGGCTCCGGCAAGAGCTCGCTGGTGTTCAACACGATCGCCGCCGAGTCGCAGCGCATGATCAACGAGACCTACAGCGCCTTCGTGCAGGGCTTCATGCCGACGCTGGCCCGCCCGGACGTCGACGTCCTCGAGGGCCTGACGACCGCGATCATCGTGGATCAGCAGCGCATGGGCGCCGATCCTCGCTCGACGGTCGGCACGGCCACCGACACGGGCGCGATGCTGCGCATCCTGTTCAGCAGGATCGGACGGCCGCACATCGGCTCGCCGCAGGCCTTCTCCTTCAACGTGGCCTCGATCAGCGGCGCGGGAGCGGTGTCCTTCGAGCGGGGCGGACGAACCGTGAAGGAGCGTCGAGACTTCGCCGTGCTGGGCGGGATGTGTCCGCGCTGCGAGGGCCGGGGCACGGTGTCCGACATCGATCTCACCCAGCTCTACGACGACTCCAAGTCGATCGCCGAGGGCGCGTTCACCATCCCCGGCTGGAAGTCGGACAGCTGGTGGACGGTGCGGACCTACGCCGAGTCGGGCCTGCTCGACCCGAACAAGCCGATCCGCGAGTACACGAAGCGGGAACTGGACGACTTCCTCTACCGCGAGCCGACCAAGGTGAAGGTCGAGGGCACGAACCTCACCTTCGAAGGCCTGATCTCCAAGATCCAGAAGTCCTTCCTGTCGAAGGACAAGGAGGCGATGCAGCCGCACATCAGGGCGTTCGTGGAGCGTGCGGTCACCTTCACCACATGCCCGGAGTGCGACGGCACTCGGCTCACCGCCACCGCCCGGTCGTCGAAGATCAAGGGCGTCGACATCGCCGAGCTGTGCGCGATGCAGATCGACGACCTGGCGGCCTGGGTCCGCGACCTCGACGAGCCCTCGGTGGCTCCGTTGGTGGAGACGCTGCGGGACACGCTCGACTCGTTCGTGGAGATCGGCCTCGGCTATCTCTCCCTCGACCGCCCTGCGGGCACGCTGTCGGGCGGCGAGTCGCAGCGGGTGAAGATGATCCGACACCTCGGCTCGTCGCTGACCGACGTCACCTACGTGTTCGACGAACCCACCATCGGCCTGCATCCGCATGACATCCAGCGGATGAACGGACTGCTGCTCCGGCTGCGCGACAAGGGCAACACGGTGCTCGTCGTGGAGCACAAGCCGGAGACGATCGCCATCGCCGATCACGTCGTCGACCTCGGGCCGGGCGCGGGCACGGCAGGCGGCACGATCTGCTTCGAGGGCTCGGTCGAAGGGCTGCGGGCAAGCGGCACCGTCACCGGCCGTCATCTCGACGACCGGGCGGCGCTGAAGACGTCGGTGCGGACGCCGACCGGAGTCCTGGAGGTGCGGGGCGCGTCGACGAACAACCTGCGTGACGTCGACGTGGACATCCCCCTGGGCACGCTGGTGGTCCTCACGGGTGTCGCGGGCTCCGGCAAGAGCTCGCTGGTACACGGCTCGCTGCCCCGCCATGCCGGGCCGGCCGGAGCCGAGGTGGTGTCGATCGACCAGAGCCCGATCAAGGGCTCTCGGCGCAGCAATCCCGCGACCTACACGAGCCTGCTCGACCCGATCCGCAAGGCGTTCGCCAAGGCCAACGGCGTCACACCGGCATTGTTCAGCGCGAACTCCGAGGGCGCCTGCCCGAACTGCAACGGCGCGGGCGTGATCTACCTGGATCTGGGCATCATGGCGGGCGTCGCCACCACCTGCGAGGAGTGCGGCGGGAAGCGGTTCCAGGCCTCGGTGCTGGAGTATCACCTCGGCGGGCGGGACATCAGCGAGGTCCTCGCGATGCCGGTCACCGAGGCCGAGCGGTTCTTCGGTTCCGGCGAGGCGGCCGTCCCCGCCGCGCATCGTGTCCTGACCCGGCTGGTCGACGTCGGACTCGGCTACCTGCGGCTCGGTCAGCCGCTCACCACGCTGTCCGGCGGCGAGCGGCAGCGACTCAAGCTGGCCACCCGGCTGACGGAGAAGGGCGGCGTCTACGTCTTGGACGAGCCGACCACCGGCCTGCACCTCGCCGACGTCGAACAGCTGCTCGCCCTGCTGGACCGGCTCGTCGACTCCGGCAAGTCGGTCATCGTCATCGAGCATCATCAGGCGGTCATGGCGCACGCCGACTGGATCATCGACCTCGGTCCCGGCGCGGGTCACGACGGCGGCCGGATCGTCTTCGAGGGCACGCCCGCCGACCTCGTCGCGAGCCGTTCGACCCTCACCGGGGAGCACCTCGCGGCATACGTGGGCGGCTGAGCCGGGGCGTGCGTCCGGTGGTATGACGTGGCCGGGCGGCCCTTCCGTTCGGCTGCCTGCCACGTCCGGCTCCCCGGCGCACCGCCCGCAGGCTGTGGCGCTTCGCCTCGCAGGGTCGTGGTTATGCTGACTCGGTGCCCCCGCGTGCCGACCGAGGACCCGTCCTACGGGCGGATGCCGCGCGCAATCGCGCTCGGGTGCTGCGGATCGCTCGAGAGCAGCTCGCCGCCGGGGACGACTCCCTCCAGTTGAACACCATCGCCCGGCTCGCGGGCGTGGGTGTGGGCACCGTCTACCGCCATTTCCCGGATCGGCACGCGTTGATGGAGGCCCTCTCGGCGGAGCGGTTCGACGAGCTGGTCGCCGAGGCGCGGGCCGCCGCGGGCGAACCGGATGCCGTGGCGGGCCTGCATCGGCTGTTGCGCTCCACCCTGGCCTGCCTCCTGGCGGATCCTCGGCTGGCCGCCGTCTTGAAGTCCGCCGATGACGCCGAGGTCCGGACCTCGGCGATGAAGGCGGAGCTGGACGAGGTGGTCGCGGGGCTCCTCGAGCGCGCCTGCCGTGCGGGCGCTGTCCGGGCCGACGTCGGGGCGGACGACCTGCGCAGGCTGCTGTGCGGCGTCGAACACGCCGTCCGGGCGGGTGACGGCGATGCTCGTCGTGCCCAGCTCTATCTCGACGTCCTCGTCGTCGGTCTGCGGCCCGCGGGCTGACGCGGACTCCGGCGTTCCCAGCGGGGTCTGGCGCCGCCGCGGGCGGACCACATCGTTCCGCTCCGCCCGCCGCGCCGATCCGGCCGCCACGCTCGGCTCGGCCCACCGCCCTCGGCGTTCGGCGGCCGCCCGCCGCCCGCCGCCCGCACCAGAAGCGGATAGTCATCCGATCGTGCTACCGTCGACGGCCGAAACCGGATGAACATCCGGATAAGCATGCGGCGAGAGGACGGCCCCCATGACCAGACGGGCAGTGGTGACGGCGGGCACCGGAGGAATCGGCCTGGAGACCGCGGTCGGGTTGGCGAGGACCGGTCTCGCCGTCACCGTGGTCGGCCGCGACGCCGAGCGCGGCGCCCGCGCGCTGGACCGGATCGGCGCGGTCGCCACCGAAGCCGCGCCCATGTTCGTGGCGGCCGACCTCTCCTCACTCGACGACGTACGGTCGCTCGCCGACCGGCTCGCGGCCGAGGGGCCGCTGACGCTGCTGGTCAACAACATCGGCGGGATGTTCGCGGAACACGGCCGGACCGTCGACGGCATCGAGAAGAGCTTCGTCCTCAATCACCTCTCCTCGTATCTGCTCACCGAGCTGCTGCTGGAATCGTTGAGCGCGGCGGAATCCAGTCGGATCGTGAACATCAGCTCCGGCGCGGTGCGGGCCGCGAAAGCCGTCTTCGACGCCGCCGAGCCGCCGGGCCGGTATTACGGCTTTCACTGGTACGGCCGGGGGAAGCTCGCCAACCTCGCCTACACCTGGGAGCTGGCCGAGCGGCTCGGCGACACCGGAATCGCGGTGTTCGCCGCCGACCCCGGCGGCGCGGCCACCGACATGACCGACGGCACGATGCGCTCACCCCGCATCGTCTCCCCGGCCTTACGCCTGGTGTGGCCCGTGGTCGATCGCGTCTTCCGGCGGTCCACCTCCCGGCCCGCGTCGTCGGCCGCCCGTTCGCCGATCTTCGCCGCCACCGATGCGTCGCTCGCCGGTCGGACCGGCCTGCTCATCGGCCCCGAATCCCGCCCGGTCACCCCCTTGCGCAGCAGCACCGACCCGCGCACGATCGGCGACGTCCGCAGGCTCAGCAGGACGTTGGCGCCGCTCTAGCCGCCGAGCGACGATGGCGCCCGCCGGCGGTGTCCCCCGAGAGAGCTACCCGCAGGTGTCCACCCGACGGTGACGATTTCCGCGCCCGTCGTCCGTACCGTTCCTCCCATCAGCACCGGCGGTGGGCGGACTTCACCGGAGGACCGCGTGGCTCGCCTTGTTCGCCGACGATTCTTCTTTCTCGGGAGTGGCTTTCGATGATCCGCACTGGCAGGGCGTCCGCTCTGATCGCGTTGTTCGCCGTGGCGGGGGTGGGACTGGCCGGTTGCGGAGACGCCACGTCCGAGGACGCGGCGCCGAGCACCGAGGCCTCGGCGCCCTCGGAGACCTCGACGCAGACCGAGGGAACGGGCGACGTGCGGCAGATCGACGTCGACGGCAGCGCGGTGACCGTGTCGTGCTCGGGCGGCGAGGCCGACGGCAGGCCGGTCGTCGTCCTGCTCCACGGCGGCGGACACTCACTGGACACGATGGCCGACCTGCAGGCGAGCGTCGCCGAGACGGAGCGGGTCTGCTCCTATGATCGGCTCGGCGCGGGCGCCAGCGACGCACCGACCGAACCGCAGACCATCGAGAGCAGCGGCGCCGTCCTGACCGCCGTGCTCGACGAGGTCGCGGGTGACACGCCCGTCGTGCTGGCCGGACATTCGCTGGGCGGGCTGCTCGCCGCCAGGTACGCGCCCGATCATCAGGATCGGGTCGCCGGACTCGTCCTGATGGACGCCACCTCGCCGAGCCAGGCGGCCGACCTCGCCAGGGACGTCCCCGAGTCGGCCACCGGACCGGCCGCCGATCTCCGCGAACAGACCTTGGCCGTCATCGACGGCGAGAACCCGGAGATGCTCGCGTTCCCCGACGCCGACGTCCGGTCCGCCGGGGACATCCCGGTGGAGGTCGTCCAGCACGGGGTTCCATACCTGGCGGAGGTGCCCGAGTACGGGGCGGCCATGGAGCAGGCCTGGGCCGAGGGGCAGGAGAAGTGGCTCGCCGTCTCCAGCGACAGCACGCTGATCACGGCCGAGAACAGCGGGCACGAGATCTATCTCGACGAGCCCGAGGTCGCCGTCGAGTCGATCCTGCGAGTGGTCGACGCCGCCGCGCAGCGCTGAGAAGCACACGGAGAATCCGCACGAGAGCGGAGATCCGCACCGGACGGGGGATGCGGACGGCGGCGCCGGGCTCGACTCGGCGCCGCCGTCCCCGTCGTCGTGCCGGAGGCGCCGGAGCCGGGTGCCGCGCGCGGTCGGTCGGATGCCGCCGTCGCCCGGCCCGCAGGGGGCCGCCTGCCCGGCAGACCGCTTCCATGCCGGCCTGCCGTGGGAGTCGGGCACGCGACGGCCGAGCGGCGCACGACGACTGCGGCCGGAGATCCGCCCGACGTGTGCGAACCCGGTGCCGGGCGCCGGTGCCGTGTGTCAGGCGACCATGCCGTGCCGGTAGGCGTACACGACCGCCTGGACACGATCTCGAAGGCCGAGTTTGGCGAGAATGCGGGAGACGAAGGTCTTGACGGTCTCCTGGCTGATCACCAGCCTGGCCGCGACCTCGCCGTTGGAGAGACCGTCGGCGATCAGCCGCAGGACCTCCTGTTCGCGAGGCGTCAAGGGAATGTCGGGCGAGGTGCCGTCGAGCGGTCGGATGCGCGCGGCGTAGCGGCCGACGAGCTGCCGCGTCACCTCCGGGTCCAGCAGCGCCGCGCCCGTCGCCACGGTGCGGATGCCGTGCAGCAGTTGGGCGGGCGGCGCGTCCTTGAGCAGGAAGCCGCTCGCCCCGCAACGCAACGCCTCGTAGACGTACTCGTCGAGGTTGAACGTCGTCACCACGAGCACCTTGACCGGCCGGGCGACCCCCGCCCCGGCCAGCAGGCGGGTGGCCTGGATGCCGTCGAGCACCGGCATGCGCACGTCCATCACGACGACGTCGGGCCGCAGTCGCCGCGCGAGTGCGACGCCGTCCTGGCCGTTGTCGCACTCGCCGACGATCTCCAGGTCGGGCTGGGCGTCGATGATCGTCACGAGCCCGGTGCGGATCAGCGCCTGGTCGTCGCAGACCAGCACCCGGATCGGCGTCGTCACGTCGCACGCTCGAACGGGATGCGGGCCAGCACCCGGAAGCCGCCGTCGGACTGGGGTTCCGCGCTGAAGTCGCCGCCGAGGGCGTCGACCCGGTCGCGGAGACCTGCCAAGCCTCGTCCGCTGCCACCGGGATTCGCGGCGCTACCGCCGGAACCGTCCGTGCCGACCTCCACCGTGATCTCCCCTTCTCCGTGACGCAGCCCGACGGAGATGCGGCTGCCATGGTCGTGTTTGAGGGCGTTGGTCAGGGCTTCCTGCACGACCCGGTAGGCCACCAGGTCGGCGCCGCCTGCCGAGACGGGTGGCGTGCCCTGTTCGCTGAACTCCACCGGCTGCCCCGCGCGCCGGGTCTGCTCCACGAGCGCGCGAACGCGCCCGACGGCCGGTGTCTCGGCCGACGACCCGTGATCCGGGTTGAGCACGTCGAGCAGGTGGCGCAGCTCGGTGATGGCCCGGCGGCCGGTATCGGTGACGGTGGTCAGCGTCTCGTCGAGCCGGTCCGGCGCGGCCGTCAGATATCGCGCCGCCTCGGCCTGCACGACCATCGCGGTGACATGGTGGGTCACGACGTCGTGGAGTTCGCGGGCGAGCCGGGCGCGTTCGGCGTTACGGGTCTCCTCGGCGACGAGGCGGCGGCGTTCGGCCTCCATGGCACGCATCGAGCGCAGCCACGCCCCGATGCCCCAGACGAAGGCGACCGCCAGGTAGAACGTCACGAAGCCGACCACGGTCTCACCCGTGCCGAGCTGGGAGAGCACGATCGCCAACGGCACGTACGCCGCCGAGAACAGCAGCGCGGCCAGGCGCCGGCGGTGTTCCAGGTGGGCGCCCGCGCTGAGCACCGCGATGGCGAACGCGGTGCCGCCGAGCGTGTGATAACCGCCGAGCTGGTCGACGGCGAAACCCGCCGAGGCCAGGCCGAGGCACCAGGCGGGCCACCGTCGTCGGACGGCCAGCGGCAGACACTGCAAGGCGATCGCCACGACGGCCGGCGCGTCGAACGGGCGATCGGGCATGCCGCCGAGCTGCGTTCCGTGGTGGTGGAACGCGGGCACGAAGGAGCAGCTGAGGATGAGCAGTGCGGCTGGGAGGTCTCGGATCGAGACGTCAACCGTTCGCCAGAAGTCCCTCACTTCCCGACGGTTGATCACGGAGGGGAGTGTAGAGGGTGAGATCATCCGTCCGGGTGAGCGTGCGGGGGTGGGCCGGGCAGTGCGGCGGGGCCGACCATCGGGCGGCGGGGTACGGGCTGACGGGCCGGGCGTCAGAACACGCACGGAGGAGATCTTGCCCGGGGTGCCTGCGGAGTCGTCGGCTGCGCGGACTGACAGGCGATCGTCTGGGAGGAGCCCGACGCGCCTCGGTGGACCCCCGGCAACGGCTGTGCGTCCGCCGAGTCGGCACCGTGGGCGTCCATCTGGTCGACGCCGCGGGCCTGACCGCCGTCACCATGACCGCCCGGTGCGGCGCGGTCTTCCACCTCGGCGACGCACTCGAACAGCTCCCGCCGGGCACGGTCGCCCCTGCACCCGCTGCCTGCTCACCTCGTCATCGATCTCACGCGGCGGACGACGTCCTCCCGTGTCGTCGCGCCGATCCGCCACCCTCCGGTGACACTGCTCCGCATCCGACCTCGGCGGGCAGGCGTCGGGGCCCGGCGGCCTTCGAGGCTGCGTGGAACGGGGTCGGCAGCACACGGGCACGGGCCGACCCGATCCGACTTGCCAGATGCGTAAGTTTTGGCTTACATATCTCCCCGTGGATCGATTCGAGGCACTCGGCGAGCCCCATCGGCGGCGGATCGTCGAACTCGTCGCCGACCGGGCCCGCAACGCGGGCGAGATCGCCACGCACTTCACGATCAGCAGACCCGCCGTCTCCCAGCACCTCCGGGTGCTGACCGAGACCGGCGTGCTCGCCGTCACCGTCCACGGGAGGCAACGGGTCTACTCGCTCGACCCGACCGCGTTCGAGGAGGTCGAGAACTGGTTGGACGCACAGCGAGAACGTTGGGCGCGGGCGCTCGACTCGTTGGAGGAAGCCATGGAAGCAGCACACCGACCCTCTGGAGAGACCGACACATGACCACTCGACACGCCTCCCGGCGCGGCACGCTCGGCGTCACGGAGGACGGCCGCTTCCGCGTCCACCTCGAACGACGACTCCCCTACACCCCCGCCCTGGTCTGGGAGTGGATCGCCGACCCGGGCCGGCTGGCCCGCTGGCTGCCCGGCAGCCGGATCGACGCGACCGTCGGCGGCGAGGTGCGCTTCGACTTCGGCGAGGAGGGCACCGCCACCGGCACGGTCCTGGAGGCCGTCCCGCCCGGCGCCGACGGCCGCCTCACTCACACCTGGGTCTGGGCCGGCGTGCCGGAGTCGACGGTGCGCTGGACGGTGACGGCAGGCGACGCGGGCGAGGGCAGCGTGCTCACCGTCGTCCACAGCGAGGTGCTCCGCGAACCCGCCGCCGACTTCGCGGCAGGCTGGCACGTCATGCTCGACGCACTGGAGCTGATCATGGCGGGCGACCCCGCCGACGCGGCATGGGGCGCCATGGAGGAGATCGCGGGGCTTTACCCGTCGAGTTGACCGTGCGACGGTAGATCATCGGCGGCGTCTCCGGATTCGCCGGTGGGGGCACGCCGCCCAGGCTGTCGGCCCGCGCCGGGCGCTTCCCCGGGTGCGCTCGGCGCCGTCGAATCCAGGCACCTGGCGCGCTGCTCGACGCACCGGGAGTCCGGGGCGTCGGGGTGCACGACGTGGTGCACGACGTGGTGCACCAGCCGACGAGTCCACCGGTCGGTTCGACGGCGCGGCGTCGGTGTCGGCCAGAAGTCCGGTTCGCGGACAGGCGAGGCGCCTGTCCAGAGAGATCTGAGGTGTCGCGGTGCGGGTACTGGTGTACGGGGCGGGCGGAATCGGTCTGTACTTCGCGGCGCGTCTGTCCCTCGCGGGCGTCTCGGTCACTCTCAAGGGCCGCACCGCCACCGTCGCCGCCGTCCGGCGCACGCCGATCACGATCCGCCACGGATCGGACGTCGCCGTGGCGCCCGCCGTGCGGGTCGTCGACCACCTCGAATCCGAGGAGAGCTTCGACGCGGTGATCCTGGCCGTCAAGGCCTGGCAGGTCGAGGAAGCGGCCCGTGAGACCGCGCCCGTGCTGGCCTCGGGAGGCCGGCTGATCACGACGCAGAACGGCGTCGACTCGCCCGCGCACGCCGGAGCCCACGTCGGCGAGGACAACGTCATCGCGGGCACCTGCGTGGTCATCGCCCGACGACTGGACGCCTCCACCGTCGAGTATGTCGGCTCGGACGCGACCATGACCCTCGGCTACCTCGCAGGCGGCGAGGCAGACGAGCCCGCGCGGAAGACCATCGCCGCCCTCGCCCAGGCGGGGATCACGGCGGACTGGACGGGGGACATCCGACGGGCACTGTGGAAGAAGCTGGCCCTGATCTCCTCCTACGGCGGCGTCGGCGCGATCAGCGGCGTCACCGTAGGCGAGACCCGTGCCGTGCCGGAGACCCGCGAACTGGTGACGACGGCGATACGCGAGGCCTTCGCCGTGGCGGACAGCCTCGGCGTGGCGCTGACGGACACCGATCTCGACGACGTCCTGCACACCTACCTGCACGTGTTCTCCCCGGAGACCACGGCGTCCATGCAGCGCGACCTCGCGGCGGGCCTGCCCTCGGAACTGGCCGACCAGAACGGCGCGGTGGTTCGACACGGCAGGGAACAGGGCGTGGCGACGCCGGTCCAGGCGACCATCTACGCCAGCCAGCTTCCTCGCGAGACGGCGGCGCGGGAGCGCGGAAGCGGGTCGTGATCACCGGCCCCGGTCGACAACCGCGCCCCCGCCCCGTCACCCGAGCCGCACCCGGTGCCCAGCCGCTCGTCACCCCTGATCGGTCGGCCAGACGAAGCCGCGCCCCGGTGGGATCGTCGACCCACAGCAGTGCGCCGCGGGGGTGACGGTGAGGCCGAGCCGGGTGATCTCGGGGCGGCCGTGGCGATTCCATCGGTCGACGAGTTCGAGATGCCCGGTCCACGGGGCGCGCGGCCCGTGCTCGATGACATCGGCGGTCCGGCCGTCGGAGCGGGCGGTGACGCGGGCCCAGGAACCGGAGGGCATGTCCGAAGAGGTGGTGATCGCCGTCCTCGCGATGGAGGACGATCTTCACCACGTCGGGAAGCGCGATCGACACGAGGAAGTCGACAGGGGCTTCGTCGACGTCGGAGGCGAAGCGGTCGAGCCTACCGAGGTGGTCGAATCGGCCGCGCGTAGCCGTGGTGAGGAGATCGCGACTGGTCGGCGCGATGTGATCGACGGCGGGACGAAGGTGCATGAAGGCCGCGTGGTCCAGGACTCGGCCGGTGGCGCCGCACCGACCGTCGACGCGGAGCAACGCCAGACCGAGACCGAGATCGGCGAGGATCAGGCCACCCGGCCGAACCTGATCGAGCCAGACCGGGGGGACACGATTCAGTCCGCAGGCGGTGATGGGCCGGTCGAAGGCGGGTGATCCGGTGCGCCTGCCGACCCGTCCCCACAGAGCACCCTCGGGTGAAGACCCGCCGTGTCCAGCGCCTGTCGGGCCGCTGCGACGAGATCGGGGGCGTCGATCGTGGAACCGCGCTCTCGCCCAGCGCGTGGCTGAGCAGGGCCGCGTTGTATCCGGTGCCTGCGCCGATCTTCAGCACCCGGAGACCGGGATGGGCATCGAGGGCTCCGAGCATCAAGGATGTCGACGAGGGCACGACGCTGGAGGTGATCGGTGCCCCACCGCCGTCATGCCGGATCACCGACGAGACGTCGGAGTGGACGAGCCGCAGGGCGGCTCCCTCGGGATCGGCGTCGAGGTCGTAGCGGATGTTCGACCGCTCGGCCAGGCTGAACCGCCGCACGAATTCATGGCGAGGAACGGCATCGAAGGCGGCGATCCATCGTGGAGAAAACAGTCTTCCCCCGACTGACCAGCACTGCGGTCGCCGACGCGGGCTCAGGGCGTCGACGAGGGGCGGCGGTCCTCACGGCGGGTCTCCCACGGTGAGGGCGTCGGCCGAAGCCGACCGGGTCGGAAGGCCGAGGGCGGTGTGCGACCAGCCCACCGGCCAGTGGGCTTGATCTCGAGGAACACCCGTTCATCGGCAGGTGTGACCACGAAGTCCAGAGCACCGAAGATCAGCCGCACGTGCCGCATCAGGTGATGCATCCGGGTCGTGACGTCTTCGGCGGGCGGGTCGACGTCCGCCTCTACTCCGCCACCAACGCCAGCACCCCGAAGCCGGGCAACTCCGTCCGCCCCGCCTGCCGCCCGCCGCGCAACAGGTCGACGCCCGCCGCAGGCAGCTCCACGGAGGCCGGATCGGGTCCATGGTTGATCACGAACAGCACCCGGCCCCGGCGGGTCGCCGTCACCCCGGCGGGCAGGCCGGTCAGGACTCCGGTCACCCCCGCGCCCGCGCACACCTGCCGTGCCAACGCGCCCACCGCGGCGGGCTCCGGTTCCGTCGCGACGTACCAGGCCGTGCCCGCGCCGAAGCCGTGCCGCAGCACCACCGGTCGGCCCTTCCGTCGACCCTCGGCGACCTCGGCGACCACCTCGGCGCCCTCGACGCGCAGGTCGTCCAGCCAGTCCCGGGCCTCGAAGTCACCGAGCAGCGCCGACGAGCAGCGCACCGACTCCCCGTCGTCCAACGGGTCGAACTCCTCGATGCGCAGGCCCAGCAGCTCGCGGAACGGCGCGGGATAGCCGCCGAGGCGGATGTGGTCGTGCTCGTCGACGATCCCGGAGAAGCAGCCGAGCACCAGCGTGCCGCCGCGCCGTACGAAGGACGTCAGGTTCGCCGCCGCGTCATCGGTGACGAGATAGAGATTGGGCACGATCACCAGACGGCGGCCCGAGAAGTCGGCGTCCGAGGCCACCACGTCCGCCGTCACGCCGAGCCGGGCCAATGCCGCATGCCAGGCCCGCAGCCTGCCGAGGACGTCGACGTCGGCCGTCGGATGGGCGTCCAGTCCCACCGCCCACCAGCTTTCCCAGTCCAGCACCAGGGCCGCCTGGCTTTCGACATCGGCGCCGACGACCTCGGCGAGCCGGGTCAGGTCGACGCCCAGCTCACACACCTCGCGGAAGATCCTGGTGTCAGGCCCGGCGTGCGGCACCATCGCCGAGTGGTACTTCTCCGCCCCGGCGCGGGAGGCCCGCCATTGGAAGAAGCACACGGCATCGGCGCCTCTGGCCACCGCGTGCAGCGACTCGGCCCGCATCCGTCCCGGCGCCTTGACACCGTTGCGCCGCCGCCAGTTGACCGCGCTGGTCGCGCCCTCCATCACCATCCACGGCCCGCCCGCCAGGGACCGCATCACGTCGAAGCTCAGCCCCGCGAGCTCATGCGCGGCCGGATCGGTCGGGTCCGGATACCAGTCGTGAGAGACGACGTCCTCCCGCTCGGCCAGCGCCCGGTAGTCCAGCGGGGCGTCGAGACCGAGGAAGTTCGTCGTGATCGGGATGTCCGGCGTCGCGGCGCGCAACACGTCCCGCTGCGCCTGGAAGCACTCCAGCAGCGCGGCGGAGCAGAAGCGACGGAAGTCCAGGCGCTGGCCGGGATTGACCAGATACGGTGCTCGCCTCGGCGGCAGGATCTCCGCCCAGTCCGAGTAGCGCTGGCTCCAGAACACCGTGTGCCAGGCCTCGTTGAGTGCGTCCAGGTCATCGTCATAGCGACTGCGCAGCCAGTGCCGGAAATGTGCTGCGCTGACGTCGCAGTGGCAGACCTCGCAGAGCTCGTTGTCCACATGCCACATGGCCAGGGCCGGATGGTCGCCGTAGCGCTGGGCGAGGTCCGCGACCAGTGACAACGCATGTCGGCGATAGACCGGCGAGGACGGGCAGAAGTGATTGCGGGAGCCGTAGACCAGTCGGCGGCCGTCGGCGTCCACGGGCAGCGTCTCCGGATGTCGACGGCCGAGCCAGGGCGGCGGGCTCGCGGTCGGCGTCGCCAGGTCCACCGCGATCCCGCCGGCATGCAACAGGTCCAACACCTCGTCGAGCCAGCCGAAGTCCCGCGCGCCCGGCGTCGGCTCCAGCCTGGACCAGGAGAAGACACCCACCGTCACGAGGGAGACTCCGGCCCTGCGCATCAGCTCGACGTCCTCGCGCCACACCTCCGAAGGCCACTGCTCGGGGTTGTAGTCGCCCCCGAACACGATGCGGCCCCGGGTCACGGCAGAGATCCCGGCCACGACGTCCTCCACTCCTCGTCGGCTCGTCGGTCGCGGCCCGCGGCAGGAAGGCCCCGCGGCCGGACTCGGTATGCACGGTCGCTCGACGCAGGGCTCGCCGCGCCTGCCACGCGCGACCTCATCCCTTGACCGCGCCGATGATGACCCCCTTGGTGAAATGCCGCTGCACGAAGGGATAGACGAACAACACCGGCAGCACGGCCAGCACGACGACGGCCATCTTCACGGCCAATGTCGGCAGCGGGCCGCCCGCCACCGAGTCGATCGGACCCGCGCCGGGAATGGGAATCCCCTCCAGGACATAGGTACGCAACACCAGTTGCAACGGCCACTTGTCGTTCGTGCTCAGATACAGGAAGGCGTTGAAGAAGGCGTTCCAGTAGCCGACGCCGTAGAACAGGGCGATCACCGCCGTGACCGCCTTGGACAACGGCAGGACCAGGGACGTGAGGATGCGGAACTCGCCCGCCCCGTCGATGCGGGCGCTGTCGGTCAGCTCCTGCGGAATGCTCATGAAGAACGAGCGCATCACCACGAGGTTGAACGCCGCCACCGCCGTCGGCAAGACCAGCGACGCATAGGTGTCCAGCAGTCCGAAGGCCTGCACCGTCAGATAGGTCGGGATGAGTCCCGGTCCGAACAGGAACGTCAGCAGCACCGCGAAGAGCAGCGGCCGGTGGGCGAACGAACCGCGCCGCGACAGCCCGTAGGCCGCGAGCACCGTCAACGTGGTGCTGAACAGCGTGCCGAAGAGCGTCAACCCGGTGCTCACCAGCACCGACCGCGTCACCACTCCCCCGGAGAGGATCTCCTCGTAGGCCGCGAAGGTGAATCCGTCGGGCACCGTCACCAGCCCGCCCGCCCGGGTGATCGCCTCCTGCGGCGAGAGGCTGGTCAGCACGACCACGTACAGCGGGAACGCCACGGCGAGCACCACCAGGGTGAGCACCACGGCCTTCGCCGTCCGCCCCAGCGGCGTGGGCTCCTCCTCCCAGGCAGGCCGCAGCGGATGTCGACGACGACGCGGCGCGGCCGTCTCGGGTCTCTCGGCCATCGTGGTCATGAGCGCGAATACACCCCCTGCTGACCGAGCAGATGCGCGGCCTTGTTCGCCCCGAGGACCAGCAGCAGGCCGACGACGCCCTTGAACAGGCCCGCCGCGCCCGCATAGGCGAAGTCGCCGTTGACCACGCCCTCGTAATAGACGTAGGTGTCGAGCACCTCCGAGGCGTCGACGCCGACGGCGCCGCGTTGCAGCAGGAACTGCTCGAAGCCGACCGACAGCGCGTCGCCGAGGCGCATGATCAGCAGCAGCACGATCACCGGCACGAGTGCGGGCAGCGTGACGTGCCACAGCCTGCGCCATCGGTTCGCGCCGTCCACGGCCGCCGCCTCGTACAGATCGGCGTTCACCGTGCTCAGCGCGGCCAGGAAGATGATCATTCCCCAGCCCGCGTCCTTCCAGATCCCCTCGGCGGTGACCAGCAGGATGAAGGTGTCCGGGTTGGTCATCAGGTCGACGACGCCGAGATCGTGGGTCCGCAGGAAGTTGTTCACCACCCCGGCGCCGCCGAGCATCTGCTGGAACAGCGTGATGACCAGCACCCAGGAGAAGAAGTGCGGCAGGTACACCACGCTCTGGATGAACAGCTTCAGGCGGGCGCTCAGCAGACTGTTGATCACCAGCGCCAGCATGATCGGCACGGGGAAGAAGAAGACGAGCTGGAACGCGGTGATCCCCAGGGTGTTCCCCGTCGCACGCCAGAAGTCCGGGTCGCCGAACAGCCGCTCGAAGTTGGCGAAGCCCACGAACGGGCTCTCCAGGATGCCGACGAACGGCGAGTAGTCCTGGAAGGCGATCACGTTGCCCAGCAGCGGCAGGTAGTGGAACGCTCCCAGCACCAGGATCGTCGGCGCCACCATCAGCAGCAGCGGCCAGTCTCGACGGAGCCTGCGACGTCGGTCGGCCCGGCGGAGAGCGCGCTTCGACAAGGGTGAGACGCGCCTGCGGGGGCCTGCCGGCGTGCCTGCCCCCGCGGCGGGTTCCGCGGCGTGGAGAGTCATCGAGGCGCCGTTCTCAGCGTCCGGCCTCGTCCAGTGCCGCGGCGTAGAACTCCCGCAGCTCGTCACCGCCGTCCCGACGCCAGCCGTCGAGGACCGAGGGCAGTTCGCTCACCGAGGTCCGGCCGCGCAGCAGATCCTGAATCCGGTCGTCGAGCTGCTGGGCCAGGCCCGTCAGCCTCGGCGGCTCCTCGATGCGCAGCCCGTCGGTGAGCTTGTCCACCTGGAACGGAGCCACCTCGGCCTCCCAGGCGTGCATCGCCTCCACATAACCGGGGTACTGCGACTGATCGACGATGTAGGGGGGCTTCGCGAGGAAGCCGTAGGTGACGGTGATCTCCCGCGATCCCAGATCGGTGAGCGAGGGCGCCCCGGCGGCGTCACGCTCGCTGTGCTCGCCGTCGACGCCGTAGTTGATCAGGTGGTTCTCCTCCGAGCCGATCGGCGCGGCGCAGAAGTCCAGGATGCGCAGCAGCTCCTCCACCCGTTCCCTCGGCAGGTCGGAGCGGAGGAAGGTCATCAGGTTGGCCGCCTCCTGGGTGTAGTAGACGGGTTCGCCGCCGTCATGGGAGAACGCCGGGAACGGCCGCATGTCGAACGTCGGATTGGACGGCAGCTGCCGCGCCAGCGCCTCCTGCCAGGCGCCCATGCCGTCGCTGAGCATCCACATCGCGCCGCTCTCGAACAGCTCCTTCTCCTGTCCGGTGGTGCTGCCTGCGACGGTGGGATGCACGTGGCCCTCCTCGAAGAGCCGGGCCATGAAGGCGACCGCCTCGGCGAAGGACTCGGTCTCCGCCTCGTTGACGAGATTGCCCGCCGAGTCCCGACTCCACTCGGCCGGAACGTTGAACATGCGCTTGACCTCTAAGAAGATGTTTCCGCAGGCCCAGCGCCCCGCGTCGGGATCGGTGATCTCGGTGCACAACCGGTAGAGGTCGTCGGCGCTCCGCGGCGGCGCCAGCCCGGCCTGCTCGAAGAGGTCTCGGCGGTGATACAGCGCCAGCGGGAACAGTCCTGCGGGCGTCGGAACCGCACGCAGGCCCTCGTTCCAGACGCAGTACGCCCACGCCCGGGTCGGCAGGTTGGCCAGGTGGGGGTAGGCGTGTGCCGCATCACCCTGGAGGTATTCGGTGAGGTCGGTGAAGGAGCTGCCGACGGCCTCGCCGAAGCGGGCGGGCACGTCCCAGTCCGGGATGACGGTCAGTTCGGGCAGCTGGCCGCCTGCCAGCTGGGCGTTGAGTCGAGCCGCGTAGTCGCTGCCGTTGACGACGCTGAAGCTCACATCGGCACCGAGCCGCTCGTTGACCGCCCGGTAGTAGGCGTTGTCCGATGGCGCCAACGGCCAGTAGGCCGGGGTCATCGCCGTCACCTCGCCGCCCGTGCCGGGCGGCTCGGCCACCGCCCGGATCAGCTCGGCGGGGTAGCTGGTGTAGCCGGGAACGGAGCCCAGCACGCCGGGCAGGTCCGGCGCGGCGTACTCGATGGGCGAGTACGAGGGCAGGAGGGCACCGAGACTGTCCTCGTCGGTGACCGACCCGCCGGGTGTCGAGCCGCCGCCCCCGGATGAGCAGGCGCTCAGCAGGGGCCCCGCCGCGGTGACGGCGGCGCCCGCGCCGAGGGCGGAGAGCAGGGTTCTTCGGCTGATCCTGGACTCGCTGAACCTGTTCACGGATTCTCTCTCTCGTGTGGCGACGGTGCGGGACGCCGCCGCACGAGGCCCGCGGGCGGCGGAGAACGCCGAGATCACTCCCGGATCGGCACCTGCGCACCCGCACGCAGGTACACCGGGATGCGATGCAGCGGGGCGTCGGCGGTCAGGGTCTGCCCGCCCTCGTGCACCTCGCCCGTCCAGGCGTCGGTCCAGGCCTCGCCCGCTGGGAGACGCACCTGCCTGGTACGGGCGCCGAGCGCGTAGACCGGGGCCACCAGGATGTCGGGGCCGAACAGGAACTGGTCGTCGACCGACCAGGCGTCCGGGTCGTCGGGGAAGTCCACGAACACCGGCCGCATCGGGGGCAGGCCGGTCTCGTGGGCGACGCGCATCTGGTCGAGCACGTAGGGCCGTAACCGCTCGCGCAGCGCCAACGACGCCGTGATGTGCTCGTAGGCCTCGTCGCCGAAGCTCCACACCTCGTTCGGCCCGCCGCTCATCGCCGGGCCCAGCCCCATCCTCGGCGCGCGGTCGCCGTGCAGGCGGAACAGGGGACAGAAGACGCCGTACTGGAACCAGCGGACCACCAGCTCGCGGAAGTAGTCCGACTCGGGGTCGCCGCCGTGGAAGCCGCCGATGTCGGTGGTCCACCACGGGATGCCGCTCACGGCGACGTTCAACCCGGCGCGGATCTGCTCACCGAGCGATTCGAACGTCGCCGCGATGTCACCCGACCAGAGCGCGGCGCCGTACCGCTGGCTGCCCGCCCAGGCCGATCGGCACAGGGAGACGATCTCGGTCTCCCCCTCCGCGCGCATGCCCTCGTAGAAGGCTCTCGCGTTCTCGGTCGGATAGCTGTTGAGGACCTCCAGCCCCGGCCCGGCGTGCAGGCGCAGGTTGCCGGGCGTGCCCGGCTTGATCTCCGGTTCGCAGGCGTCCAGCCACCAGACGCGGACCCCGTGCCGGTAGTAGTTCTCCCGGACCCGATTCCACACGTACTCCCTGGCCTCGGGGTTGGTGGCGTCGTAGAAGGACACCCCGATCCCGACGGGCGACTCCACACCCTTGTCCGGCCAGTCCGCGTGCACCGGCGGCCCCTGATCGGTGGCGATGAGCAGTCCCTTGTCGAGCATCTCCGGGTAGTTCTCCGCCAACGGGCTCACCGACGGCCAGATGGAGACCATGAGCCTGACGCCGAGTTCGGACAGCTCGCGGACGGCGGCGGCCGGGTCGGGCCACTCCACCGGGTCGAAACGCCATTCGCCCAGGTGAGTCCAGTGGAAGAAGTCGCAGACGATCACCGACAGCGGGAGGCCGCGCGCGTGGTACTCCCGCGCGACGCCCAGCAGCTCCTCCTGGCTGCGATACCGCAGTTTGCTCTGCCAGAAGCCCGCCGCCCAGTCCGGCAGCATGGGAGTCCGGCCGGTGGCCGCGGCGTAGTTGCGCAGCACGTCGGCGGGGCCGGGGCCGGTGGTGATCCAGTAGTCGATCTGTCGGGCGGAGTCGGCCACCCAGCGGGTCCCGGTGACGCCGAGTTCGACGCGGCCGACGGCCGGGTTGTTCCACAGCAGCCCGTAACCCCGGTTCGACAGCAGGAACGGGATGGTGACCTCGGAGTTGCGCTGGATCAGCTCGACGACGGCGCCCTTCTGGTCCAGCAGGCCGTGCTGGTGCTGGCCGAGGCCGAAGAGTCGTTCGTCCGGGTAGGCGCGGAAGTTCTGCTGGATGTGGTGGTAGCCGTTGCCGACGCCGGAGAAGAGGCGCGGACCGGGCCACCAGAAGTGGATCGGCTCCTCGGCGAGCAACTCCTCTTCGGTGTCGGTGCGCAGGAATCGCAGCCTGCCTCTGCCGTCGACGTCGACGCGGATGGCGCCGTTGATCATGCTCGCGCTCTCGGCGTCGATCTTGTACTCCGCGTCGGCGGGAGGTCGTTCGCCGAGTGCGCCGGGCAGATCGGGGTTCAGCACGGTGTGTCCGACCCGCACGCGGACGCTGTCCGCACCCCACGGCTCGATCCGCACCACCTGGTGGTCACCACGCCACTCCAGGCCGTCCGGGATCTCGCGAAACTCGCTCACGCGGCTCTCCTCCATCGTGTCGCGTCCGGTTGTCGAAGCGATTCGACCGACGGCGCATGCGGGTTCGACGCAGGCGGCGCGGTCGCACCGTCACACGGGTGCTCGGGGTTCGAGGGTTCGGGTGCTCGGGGTCGGGGCTCCGGATGCTCGGGGCGCGGGCGCCCAGGCCCCGGGTGTCAGCCGACGCGCGGTCGGCCGGTGCTGTGTCGCCCGGTGAGTCGGGGCGGCAGGAGCGTGACGGCAGGCGCCCGGTCGCCCGCGGACTTGGTCATCAGCAGTTCCACGGCATGCCTGCCCACGTCGGCCGACGGGATCTGCACCGAGGTCAGCGGCGGGAAGGGCAGTTCGGCGGCCTCGTCGGGGCAGATCGCCACCACCGACACGTCCTCCGGCACTCGGCGGCCGAGCCTGCGCAGCACGTCCAGCAGCGGACCCAGCGCCGACTCGTTGTGCACGACGAGGCCGGTCAGCCCCGGCTGTTCGGCGAACAGCTCGCCGACGGTGGCTGCGACGGCGTCGCGATCCAGTTCGCAGGACCGCGTGGTGCTGACCACGCCCCGGCGCAGGGCGGCGCTGGTGAAGCCGGCCATGGTGCGGTGCGCGTAGCCGGTGTCTCTCTCGTAGACGACCTTCGGGGCGCCCAACAGCGCGACCTCGGTGTGTCCGAGGTCGGCGAGGTGGTCGACGCAGAGGGCGCCCGCCGCGACGAAGTCGAGGTCCACACAGGTCAGTCCGGTCGAGTCCGACGGGAAGCCGATGAGCACCGAGGGCTGGTTCAGCTCCCGCAGCAGCGGCACCCGTTCGTCGTGCATCTCGACGTCCATCACGATCAGCGCGTCGGCCATGGCGCTGCCCGCGACGCGGCTGATGCCCTTGGCCCCCTGATCTGCGGTGACGAGCAAGACGTCCTGGTCGTGTTCGCGGGCGGAGGTCACCACCGACAGCACGAACTGCATGACGACCGGGACGTTCACCCCGGTGCGCAGCGGCAGGACGAGCGCGATCACGTTGGTGCGGTTGCTCGCCAGCGCCCTGGCCCCGGCGTGCGGGTGATAGCCGAGGACTCGGATGCTGTCCTGGACCCGCGACCGGGTGCCCGCCGAGATGGCCCGCCGTCCGGTGAGGACATAGGACACCGTGCTGGGCGCCACTCCGGCGTGGCGGGCGACATCGGCGATGGTGACCACGTGGCACCCCTGACTTCGGTCGTGAGTTACGTCACGCGAAACGGTTCGATTGACTGGACGTTACGCCCGCGATTCGACGGCGGGCAATACGCCGTTCAGCCGCACACAATCCGCCGTTAAACAGCCATTGACCAGGCATGACGCAGCGCACCGACCGGGCGGTCCCCCCGCCCGGTCGATGTGGTCGCCGCGTGCCGCTAATCGATGACGCGCTCCAGGGGTTCGATGCACAGCTCGGTCACCGTCGTGCCCTTCTCGACGAGGACCAGATACAGGTCGACGGGCTCCGGCGGCACGGTGTCGGCGTGCGCGACGACGTCTCGCTCGGCGCCGGGGCCTGCCGCTTCCACCGCTCCCGGGCCTGCGGTGACCGGTCGAGGGCCCGCCGAGGAGGAGCGCCTGCCCGCCGCCACGGCGGCACGGAGAACCCGCCGATCGCCCTCGCCGGTCACGGCCCACTCGGTCAGCACGGCGCCGTGCACCGGGTCGCCGATTCGCAGCAGGATCGTCGCCGTCGTCGTGTCGTCCCTGGCTGCCGTCACCGTGCAGCGCAGCGGACCCGCGGGCAGCACCACCCGGTGGAAGGCAGCCCAGGCTCCCGGTTCGGCCGCCCGCACCGCCGTGCCCTCGGTTCGGGACTCGTCGACCAGCCGGACGCCGTGCGCGGCGTCGAAGTCGACGGCCCGTACGCGGCGGCCCGCCAGCGACACCGGCGGAATGATCTCGCCGAGCACGTCCAGTTCGGCATGCACCCGTAGATCGGCGGAGGAGGCGCCCGCCGAGAGTCGATGCCGAGCGGTCTCCACCACCATGCGGGAGCTGGTGACGTCGTACAGCGCGAGGTCCCGGACGGGCACGGCGAACGTCACCGTCTCGCTCTGTCCCTTGGCCAGGTGCAGTCGGCGGAAGGCGCGCAGCGCCAGCACCGGCTGCGCGGCGCGCGACTCCTCCTGCCGGGAGTAGAGCTGGACCACCTCGTCGGCCGCCCGACGCCCCACATTGGTCACCGTGACACTGGCGACGACCGTGTCGTCGGGCTCCACTCGGCTCGTGTCCAACCGCAGCTGCCCGTAGTGGAAGTCGGTGTAGCTCAGCCCGTGGCCGAAGGGGTACAACGGCCTGCCTCGGTAGTAGAGATACGTGCTCTGGGCACTGATGATGTCGTAGTCGAACAGGTCGGGGAGATCGGCCGTGGCCCGATACCAGGTCTGCGGCAGCCTGCCCGCGGGCGAGTGGTCCCCGAAGAGCACCTCCGCCAGCGCCGTGCCCGCCTCCTGACCGCCGTGCGCGGTCCAGAGCACCGCGGGCAGATTTCGCTCGGCCCAGGGGACGGCCAGCGGATAGCCGCTGACGAGGACCAGCACCGTGCGGGGGTTGGCGGCGCCGACGCGCCGCACCAGCTCCTCCTGCGACGGCGGCAGTTCCAGGCGGGTCCGGTCCTCGGTCTCCCGGCCGTTGATGTGCGGATCGTTGCCGACGACGAGCACGGCGACGTCGGCGCCCGACGCCGTCTCCACGGCCGTCTCGACGCCGTGCCGATCGACACGGACCGTGAACGGCGTCGCGGCGAAGCTCGCGGGATCGCCGGACCGCGCCGACACCCCGGCGGCCTCGGCCGTCGCGGTGCCCCGGTCGTCGTCGGCGACGTCGGCCCGCAGCACCCCGTCGGCGTCGACCCGGACCCAGCGGCCGAGCGCCCGGTTGAACAGCCGGACCTGCCCGGAGTCGGCGGCCCGGAACTCGAAGGTCTCGTGCACGACCCACTCGCCGGGCATCAGGCGGTCGTTGACGAGGCTGCCGTCCGGTCGGGCCGAGACGTACCGCGTGTTGGCCGCCGAACGCAGCGTCCGCACACCCTCGCCCCAGTCGAACAGGTCGAATCGACAGTGCTCGCCGCCGTCGTCGGCCGCCTCCGCCGCGTCGACCAGTCGGAGCGCGCCGCCCTCGGCGGAGGTGCCCGCGCCGACCACCCGGCCGTCGGCGGCGATCAGACTGATCCGGTCGACGCCCTCGGCGACGACCACGTCGGCGTCGGTGGCGGCGGCCAGCCCGCCCGCGGGCGTGACCTGATAGGGCAGTGTTCCGCTGTACCAGTCCTCGTAGAGGACGTCGGCGTGCGTCCCGATCACCGCGATCCTCTGGATGTCGGCGCGGCGCAGCGGCAGCATCTCGTCCTCGTTACGCAGCAGGACGATCGCCTGTCTGGCCGCCTCCAGCGCCAGTTCTCGATGCTCCGGCGAGCCGATGACGGCATCGGTGATCGAGGCGTAGGGATTGATCGCGGCGAAGTCCGTGTCCGCGTCGCGTGCGACCGCGTGGGGCTCGGCCTCGGGCGGCGCCGTGCGCGACGGCGGATCGAACTCGCCGAGCCGCAGTCGCAACAACAGCAGACGACGCAGCGCGCGGTCCACGTCGGCCTCGGTGATCAGGCCGCGACGCAGCGCCGTGCGCAGCGCCTCGGCGGTGAACTCCGCGTCGGTGTCGTGGTCGGTGAAGCTGTCCACCCCGGCCAGCAGCGCAGCCGCGAAGCCCGTCGGATGGTCGGGGTGATATCCCTGGACGCCCGCGATGTTCGACGGCGCGTGCGCGTCGCTGAACACGACGATCTCATCGTCGGTCCAGCCGCGCAGCGTCCCGAGCAGTTCGCCGTCCAGATGCGCGGGCCTGCCGTTGACCAGGTTGTAGGACGGCATCACGCCGACGGCGGCCCCGGCGGCGATGGCGGCGCGGAACGCGGGCAGCTCGTACTCGTGCAGCACCCGGGGCCGCAGGTCGGAGGAGGTGGTGTCTCGATCGGTCTCGTTGTTGTAGCCGAGGAAGTGTTTGAGGGTCGGCGCGGTCTTGAGATAGCGCGGATGGTCGCCGCGCAGCCCGCTCGCGTAGGCCGTCGAGAGGACGCCGGTGAGCAGCGGGTCCTCGGCGTAGCCCTCCTCGTTGCGTCCCCAGCGCGGGTCGCGCAGCAGGTTCACCACCGGCGCCCACACGTTGAGGCCGCCCTGGACCGGGTCCCGGTGGTGGAAGCCTCGGGCCTCGTCGCCGGTCGCGGCGCCGACGCGCCGCAGCAGCTCGGGATTCCAGGTGGCGCCCAGCCCGACGGCCTGCGGGAACACCGTCGCGGGCCCGACCCAGGCCAGGCCGTGCAGCGCCTCCATCCCCGTGTGAAAGGAGGCCAGGCCGGCCTCGGGCACGGCGGGCTGGAACTGATGCAGCATGAGCAGCCTGGTGTCGAGGTCCAGCAGTCCCAGCAGGGCGTCGACGCGGCGGTCGGCGGGCAGCGTGGGATCGAGATGCGGCAGGCGAGACGGTCTGCCATCGGTCGGGTCGTCGGGCTGATCCGGGCTCACTGACGGACCTCCTCTTTCGCCGAGCGACGTCGGGCGAGAATCCGGAAACACGTTCGACGAACGTCTCGAACACCTGTCGAACGAGGCGGTCGAATGATTCGAATGCATTCTTCGAATTCCGGTGTCGAAGCGCTTCGATCGTCACCCTCAAGTCAGAATCGGCTCAGCATCGTTCTGCTTATAGAATGATCGGGATTTCGAAACTCGCAGATCGGAGCCCGGCCGTCAAGACCTCGTCGTCGTGCGAACGGCGGATCAAGCGGGGCGGGACGAGGCGGCGGCGACCGCGGCCCGAGCCGCCTCCTCGGCGTCGAGATGCCCGTCGGCGACGACGATCAGCAGTCGGCGTTCGAGGGCACGGGCGGCGGCCAGCCGAATCGGCTCGGCGACGGCGAGCGAGGAGCCGATGCCCGGATAGTCGGCGATCCGCACGAACCACGGGTCGGCGGCGGTGCGGGCGTCGCCCGCCGCGAACACCAGGGTGTAGTCGGGTCCGTGTCCGTGCACCGCGAGCCAGTCGGCCGTCGACTCGTGGACCGCCGTCTCCCCCGCCGATTCGGCGGTGAACACCGTGGGTGCGACGGTCGAGGCGGGCAGCCGCCAGAAGAAGCCGCCGTAGCCGCCGCCGACCTTCCCGTTGGTCGCGGGACTGCCGAGCTCCAGTTCGGCCTGGGCGGCGTTGGTCAGGGTGAAGGCGAGGTCCAGCACCCAGGCCCCCGGTCGGATCGGTGACGGCCGGACGGCGATGCGTCGGTGTTCGACGATCTGGAGCGCGCCCGCCGGGCTCCGCCAGTGCAGTTCCTCCGACAGCGTGTCGGGACGCCCGGGGTCCGACCCGATCTGAAGCAGCCGATGCCGCTCGATGCGGCCGTGGTCGTCCCGCCACGTCGGACCGCCGTCGCGGAGGAAGGTCCGACCGCCCCAGAAGTTGGTCTTCGCGACGTCCTGGAGGGCGACCGAGACGCCCAGGTGCCAGGGGTGATCCTCGGGTGCCGCGTCCGTCACCACCGCGCCCGCGGCGGTGCGGATCGGATGCAGATACGGCCGAGGCCCCTGGGTGGGCCGGAGGGCGGGATCGGTCACCACGTACCGAACGACCGGGTCGGCGCCGCACCACAGGTCGATCTCGGTGCGCGCCTCGGCGGGCATCGTCTGCTCGGACATCATCGACCTCACCTGGACGGAGCGGACGGCGGCCTGCCAGCCCTCGGAAAGCGCTTGCCGAAGCTAGAAGAGCGCACCCGACCCTGTCAACCGAGCCCGTCTTCCTCGTCGACACGGCGAGGTCCGGTCGTTCGACCAGGTCAGCTCGCCGACGCCGCCGCGGGCGCCGTCGGCCCGCCGACCGCGACGACCGCGTCCCACTCGTCCGCGTTCGACAACCAGGCGTCTCACCAGGACGGACGATCCGACCACACATCCGGGAGCGCTCCCACATTGACACCGACGGACGAGCGCGACCGGCGGGGGCGACGACAGGACCCGCTTTCGGCCGGGTTCTACGCTCGCCTCGATTCGACATCGAAACGTCACCACCAGCCATGACGTCACTCGGTGAGATCGGAGTCACAATCCGATATTGACAGTGGGGCAACTCGGGCGCAACCATCAACCCCAACGCGAGCGTCCGGGATTGGGAGCGCTCCCGAATTCCGGCCGACGTCGATCGCCTCCATGACGACGGCCGGATCGCGTCGCCGGAGCACCTCTTTCTCAGAGGAAGGAACGAGCCAGTGCGCCGACCATCCAGACGCCGTCCTGTCCCGCTTCTCGTCGCCGCCGTGACGATCCCGATGCTGGGCACCCTCGTACCGCAGGCGGGTGCTCAGGAGGATCGCTCTCCCGAGCCCGCGGCCCAAGAGGAGACGGAGCAGATCCGCAACGGAGACTTCACCGAGGGGACGGCCCCCTGGTGGTGGACCCCCACCGCGCCCGCCGCCGTCGTCGACGGCGCGCTGTGCGCGGAGATCGAGGGCGACACGATCAATCCCTGGGACGCCATCGTCGGTCACGACGGCATCCGACTCCAGGCGGGCGAGTCCTATGACCTGTCCTTCACCGCCTCCGCCTCGGCACCCGTCATCGTCAACACCAACGTCCAGCTCTCCATCGAGCCCTACACCCAGGAACTGAACGAGCGGACCACGCTGAGCGCCGAACCCGTCGAGTTCTCCTACGCCTTCACCTCCGGCGCCGACACCGAGACCGCACAGGTCGCGTTCCAGGTCGGCGGCGCCGTCGACCCGTGGACGTTCTGTCTGGACGACGTGTCGCTGCGCGGTGGCGACCCGCCGCCGCCCTACGAGCCGGACACCGGACCGAGAGTGCGGGTCAACCAGGTCGGCTACCTGCCCTCCGGCCCCAAGCAGGCCACCGTCGTCACCGACGCCGCCGAGGCCCTGCCCTGGGAGTTGACCGACCCGACCGGAACGGTGGTCGCCGAGGGACTGACCGTCCCGCAGGGCATCGATCCCAGCTCCGAGCAGGCCACGCACGGCATCGACTTCACCGAGGTCACGACGGAGGCGACAGGCCTGACGCTGAGCGCCGACGGCGAGACCAGCCATCCCTTCGACATCGACGCGGGCCTGTACGACACGCTGCGCACCGACGCGCTGGCGTTCTTCTACCACCAGCGCAGCGGGATCGAGATCGAGGCCGAGTACGTCGGCGCGGACTACGCCCGCCCGGCGGGTCATGTCGGCGTCGCACCGAACCTCGGCGACATCGAGGTGCCGTGCCAGCCCGGTGTCTGCGATTACACGCTGGACGTCAGCGGCGGCTGGTACGACGCGGGTGACCACGGGAAGTACGTGGTGAACGGCGGCATCTCGGCCGCCCAGGTGATGGGCGTCTACGAACGGGCCCTCGTCGCGGGCGACACCGACGCCGTCGCCGACGGGACGCTGTCCATCCCAGAGCAGGCCAACGGGGTGCCCGACGTGCTCGACGAGGCGCGCTGGCAGCTGGAGTTCCTGCTGAGCATGCAGGTCCCCGAGGGCGAGGAGCATGCGGGACTGGTCCACCACAAGATCCACGACGCGGCCTGGACCGGGCTTCCGCTGCTGCCGCACCGTGATCCGCAGCTCCGGGAGCTGCATCCCGTCTCCACCGCCGCCACCCTCAACCTGGCGGCGGCGGGCGCCCAGTGCGCACGACTGTTCGGGGACTTCGATCAGGACTTCGCCGACCGGTGTCTGACCGCGGCCGAGACCGCGTGGACGGCGGCCGAGACGAACCCGATCCACTACGCCGATCCGCTCGACGGCATCGGCGGCGGCGCCTACAGCGACGACGACGTGACCGACGAGTTCTACTGGGCGGCGGCGGAGCTGTTCCTGACCACCGGCGAGCAGACCTATCTCGACGTGGTGACCGGCTCCGAGCACCACGGCGCCCAGGCCTTCACCGACTGGGGCTTCGGCTGGGCGGTGGTCGGCCCGCTCGGACTGCTCAACCTCGCGACCGTGCCGAGTGACCTGCCCGCCGACCAGCTCGACTTCGTGCGGGACGCCGTCGTCGATGGCGCGAGCCGCTACGCCGCGACGGCGGCCGACGAGGTCTACGGCCTGCCGTACGCACCCGCCGACCACGCCTATGTCTGGGGATCGAACAGCCAGGTGCTCAACAACATGGTGGTGCTCGGGGTGGCCTACGACCTCACCGGGGACGCCGAGTTCCGCGACGCGGTCCTCACCGGCTGGGACTACCTGCTCGGCGGCAACCCGCTCAACATCTCCTATGTGACCGGCTACGGCGAGCACGACGCCCGCAATCAGCACCACCGCTTCTGGGCCAACCAGCTCGACCCCGCACTGCCGAACCCGCCCCCGGGCTCGGTCGCGGGCGGGCCGAACGTGAGCCTGGACGACCCGGTCGCCGCGGAGGCTCTGGCGGGCTGCGCACCCGCGTTCTGCTACATCGACGACATCGAGTCGTGGTCGACCAACGAGGTGACCATCAACTGGAACGCTCCGCTCGCCTGGGTGGCGGCGTTCACGGCCGACGTGGCGGGCGACGACGGTCCGCCGACCGAGCCGCCCGCCGGGACCTGCTCGGTGTCCTACCTGGTGCAGAGCCAGTGGAACAACGGGTTCACCGCCGAGGTGTCCATCACCAATCTCGGTGACGAGCCCGTGCGGGGCTGGGCACTGGACTGGACGTTCGACGGCGACCAGCTCGTGACGCACTCGTGGAACACCCGGCTCGTCCAGCGCGGTGCGACGGTCTCGGCCTCGGACGTGGACTGGAACTCCACGATCGGCCCCGGCCGGTCGGTGACCTTCGGCTTCAACGGCTCGTTCAGCGGCACCAACGGCAGCCCTGCGGCGTTCACGCTCAACGGAGACGCCTGCGGCTGAGTGCCGCTGACCATGACGGCGGGGCCCGACGAACCAGGACGTCGGGCCCCGCCCCCCTTTCCGGGCATGCCGATGCGGCAGCGACGACGAGCCGTCGGCAGCCGCCCGGCGGCCGGTGGCGGACGGAATCGACCACCACACGTGCCTGATCGGCGGGGGCATGCCCGCACGCAGGCACGCGCCGCCGCCCGGCCGACCGTCGCAGGCGGCCGTGTCCTCCGGCGGCCGCCTCGGCGCCGCGGGCGCCGATGATCGGGGCCGGCCGCCCGGCCGCCCGACCGCCCGGCCGGCGGCGACGGAGCTCAGGCGAGCAGGTCCTGCTCGTGCAATCGGTCGAAGACGATCTTGTCCACGGCCGAGACCCGCTCGCGGTCGGCATAGGAGAGCATCGCGATCTCCTCGATCTCCGCCGACGCCGTCGGCGTGCCGACGACCTCGGCGGTGTAACAGGTCAGCCGGACCAGGTCCCCCGCAGGTCTCCCGTGTGCCTGCGCCTCGAAGGTCCCCAGGTGACGGGCGGTGTCGGGCACGACGTCGACGGCGAGTTCCTCGCGTATCTCGCGGACGAGCGTCTGGAGGTCGGACTCCCCTGCCTCGCGTTTGCCGCCGGGGAAGTAGAAGACGTCTCTGCCTCTGGTGCGGGCACTGAGCACCCGCCGGTCCTCGAGTCGGATCCAGGCCACCTTGTCCACGATCATGACCCGGCCTGCCCGCGCGCTGATCTCCTGATCATCCTCATACGCTCATCCTGCCCGGGCGGCGCGGCTGTCTCCTCGGCGACGGCGGCTTCTCAGTGACGGCCGTCGCATCGGGGCACCGGGCCGGAGGGCGGCGGCGGGATCGCCTGTCCGCCCCGTGGCGGCACGGCCACCGGGCAGGCGGGCACCTGCGGCCCTGGCCATGGGAGGCATCACCCGATCGAGCGGGATACCCCCCGGGCCTATGCTGCACGATCGCAGGCCGGCGAGGCACTACCTCGCACTTCTCCCGGTTGCGATACATACCCCTCGGGGGTAGGGTTCCGCATGGGCGTCGGCGCCCGAGCGGGCGGACTCCCGCACCGGATTCGACCGCACCGCCGCCCACGACGAGAAGACGACACACGACAGCAGGCCGAGGAGACCACGATGACCACCGATCAGTCGACCGTCAGCACCTACACCGTCACCGGCATGACCTGCGGACACTGCGTCAGCTCGGTACAGGAGGAGGTCGGCGGGCTGACCGGGGTCACCGACGTCGCCGTCGACCTGCCCACCGGCCGGGTCACCATCACCAGTGCCGGGGAGCTCGACGCCGAAGCCGTGCGGGGCGCCGTGCGGGAAGCCGGCTACGAGGTGACCGCCTGAGATGAGCGTCGCCACGCGCCTGGGCGCGTTCCTACTGGCCGTGGCCGCCGCGTTCGGCCTCGCCTACGCGGCCGGGCAGTTCGCGGGCCCCGTGGGCGAGGCCCCGCCACCCGCCCATGAGGCACCCGGCGTCCCGCACGACGTCCACGATCCCGGCCGCTGACGGCCGCCGAACCCGCCGATCCACGGCACCGAGAGACTCCAGGGGAATGGTGATGGCCGCAGTCGCGCACGGCGAACAGCAGGCGACGGACGTCGAGGACGCGCGCCGGGAACGGGACGCACAGGTCGAGCTGATCATCGGCGGCATGACCTGCGCCTCCTGCGCGTCCCGGATCGAACGCAGACTCAACAAGCTGACCGGCGTCCAGGCCAGCGTGAACTACGCGACCGAGAAGGCGCGGGTGCGCTTCCCCGACACGCTGTCCCCCGACGAGCTGATCGCGACCGTCGAGCAGGCCGGGTACACCGCCGCCGTGCCGCCGCCGCCCGCACCCCCGCAGGCCGCCGACGACCCCGACAGCCGGGAGCCCGCGTCCGAGGACGTCCGCGCCGACGCCGCGCTGGCGGTGCTGCGCCAGCGGATGCTGGTGAGCGCGACGCTGTCGCTGCCGGTGATCGTGCTGGCGATGGTGCCCGCGCTACAGTTCACCTACTGGCAGTGGGCCTCACTGACGCTGGCCGCGCCGGTGGTCGCCTGGGGCGCGCTGCCCTTCCATCGCGCCGCCTGGACGAACCTGCGCCACGGCACCGCCACCATGGACACGCTCGTCTCGATGGGCACGATCGCGGCCCTGGCCTGGTCGGTGTACGCCCTGTTCCTCGGCACCGCGGGCGTGCCGGGCATGATCCACCCGTTCGAGCTGACCATCGAGCGCACCTCCGGCGCGGGCGACATCTATCTGGAGGTCGCCGCCGGAGTCACCACCTTCATCCTGATGGGCCGCTACTTCGAAGCCAGGGCGAAGCGGCGCAGCGGCGCGGCGCTGCGGGCACTGCTGGCGCTCGGCGCGAAGGACGTCGCGGTGCTGCGCGACGGCGCCGAGGTGCGAATCCCCGTCGAGCGGCTCGCGGTCGGAGACCACTTCGTGGTCCGGCCCGGCGAGAAGATCGCCACCGACGGCGTGATCGTCGAGGGCTCGTCGGCGGTCGACCTCTCCATGATCACCGGCGAGTCGGTGCCCGTGGAGGTCGTCGCGGGCGACGCCGTGACCGGCGCCACCGTCAACGCCGCGGGCAGGCTGGTCATCCGGGCGACCCGCGTCGGCGCGGACACGAAGCTGGCGCAGATGGCACGGCTCGTCGAGGACGCCCAGACCGGCAAGGCCGAGGTGCAGCGACTGGCCGACCGGATCTCCGCCGTCTTCGTCCCGATCGTCATCGTGCTGGCCGCCGCGACACTGGGCTTCTGGCTCGGCGCGGGGGCGGGCGCCGCCGGGGCGTTCACCGCCGCTGTCGCGGTGCTGATCATCGCCTGCCCCTGCGCCCTCGGCCTGGCCACGCCGACCGCGCTGCTCGTGGGCACCGGACGAGGCGCCCAGCTGGGCATCCTGATCAAGGGTCCGCAGATCCTGGAGTCGACCCGCCGGGTGGACACCGTGGTGATCGACAAGACGGGGACCGTCACCACCGGACGGATGGCACTGGTCGACGTCGTCGCCGCCCCCGGCATGGACGCGGACGAGGTGCTGCGGGTGGCGGGCGCGTTGGAGGACGCCTCCGAGCATCCGATCGCCTCGGCCGTCACCTCGGGCGCCAGGGAGAAGACGGCCACGCTCCCCCCGGTCACCGGGTTCGCCAACGTCGCCGGGCTCGGGGTCGCGGGCCGGGTCGAAGGCCGCTCGGTCGTGGTCGGCAGGCCTGTGCTGCTCGCCGAGCGGTCGATGCCGCTGCCTGCCGAACTGGTCGCCGCGCGGGAGTCGGCCCAGCGGCAGGGCCGGACCACGGTCGCCGTCGGCTGGGACGGCGAGGCGCGAGGCCTGTTGATGGTCGCCGACACCGTCAAGCCCACCAGCGCCGCCGCGGTCCGGGAGCTGCGAGGCCTCGGCCTCACCCCGGTGCTGCTGACGGGCGACAACGAGGCCTCGGCGCGGGCGGTGGCCGACGAGGTGGGCGTCGAGCAGGTGCACGCCGAGGTGCTGCCCGCCGAGAAGGTGGACGTGATCGCCCGACTCCAGGACCAAGGACACGTGGTCGCCATGGTCGGTGACGGCGTCAACGACGCGGCCGCGCTGGCCAAGGCCGATCTGGGCCTGGCGATGGGCACCGGGACGGACGTGGCCATCGAGGCGAGTGACCTGACCCTGGTCGGCGGCGACCTGATGTCGGCGGCCGACGCCATCCGGCTGGCCCGACGCACCCTGACCATCATCAAGGGCAACCTGTTCTGGGCGTTCGCCTACAACACGGCCGCGCTGCCGCTGGCGGCGGCCGGACTGCTCAACCCGATGATCGCGGGGGCGGCGATGGCCGTCAGCTCGGTGTTCGTGGTCAGCAACAGTCTCCGGCTGCGCGGCTTCACACCGCTGCGACGGCCCGCGGCGGGCGACGCCGTCCCCGGCCGCTTCCAGGCAGCACCTGCCGACGTCGGCTGACCGGGCCGACCGACGCCCCCGGGGACCCGTCCCTCGGGAATCGACGTGCGGACGCACGACGGGCGACACCCTGCGATGCGAGGGGGCGACTCCCTGGCTGCCCGCGGTCCCCCGCCGGGCCGCGGGCGCCCTTGACGGTGCCGCCGTTCGGGCTCCGCCGGGACGACCGGTGCGGACGGGACGGGCACAGGTCGGACCGGCACCGCGACGACCGATGAGGATTCGGGGTGTCGCCCGACCGCCATGGCGAGCTGTCGTCCCTCGCGGACCGTCGAGGGACCGGCCCTCCGTTCCGCCGCCGGTGCGTCACGTCACGGCGGGCGAGAGGATCGAGGATCATCCGTCGCCGGATCGAACGGACACCGGCTGGGGGGCGACGCGACCGCTGGGGGGCCGCCGCCGGTCCAGTTCGAGGGCGATGCCGACGAGTTCGAAGCAGTCGAGCGCGGCCACCTCGGCGACATCGAACCAGCGAGCCTCGTCGGTGGAGCCGCCGACCTCGTGCCGCAGCTCGCCGCCGACGATGTGCACGGCGTAGAAGACCTGAAAGGCATGGTGATCGATCGACGTCCCGCCCCGGACCACCTGCCGCCGTTGACTGTTCACCCCGAGTAGCGCGTCGACCTCGACGTGATAACCGGTCTCCTCCTCCACCTCGCGGCGGACCGCGTCGAGCGGATCCTCCGCGTGGTCCAGGCCGCCTCCCGGCAGGGTCCAACGGACGCCGCCGCGCCCGACGAATCTGGCGAGCAGGACACGATCGCCCTGCCGACACACCGCGTACGACCCGATTCGCACCTCGCGTATTGCGGCGGAGTCTTCCCTGACGACGCCCAAAGCGCACCCCCGTTCTCGGCCGTGTTCGGTCGGTGATCGCGACGACACCGTCCGCGCGCGAAGGCCTCGGACGCTATCGAGGCGACGGGCCCGAGCGTGTCGATCCGCGCTCGGCCCACCTGATCGAGACGGCCGCCGCGGATGTCGGCCGCCCTGCCCGTGGTCGCGATCACGGTAGACCGCTCGACGCCACCCTGCCGTGTCCTGGGTCACTCCGACTCGGCCGGGTGACCCGGGACACGGCGGGGATGCCGTGTGCTCCTGGCTGCCACGGCGAGAAGATGCCGTACCTCAGCCGGTAGAGTATGGGGACAACCGCGTCACGGACGTCCTGGACACGTCTCGACCTCCGCAGCCCGTCTGCGGGAGGACTGCCGAAGTGCTTCGAGAACTCGGCCGAGCCACGTCCGGATTCCGATTCGAGAACGGTCATGACGGTGCTGACCACGGCCGTTCCACGGCCGCTCGCACGCGGACGAAGCACGTTCCCGTAGGGCTCCTGGTCCGATCATCGGGTGACAGATCGCACCTTCTGTCCGGCATCCGAGGTGACGACGAGGAGACGACGAGCGTATGACGGTCGGCGAGAACAGCCCCACGAAGAACCCGCCCTCCAAGCCGAGCACCCGACGGGTGAGCTGGGACGTGCTGCGGGCCGTCGCGATCGCCCTCGTGGTGGTGCAGCACGCCACCTGGGGCGGACCGTTCCTCGTGCCCGAGCTGGAGGAACGACCCGTCTTCCTGAGCCTTCAGGCGGGCGCCTCGGTGCTGATGATCATCTCTGGATACTTCATCTGCCAGACGCTCAGTTCCAGCGGCTCGCGGGCCCTGTTGCAGAACCGGCTGGTCCGGGTGATCCCGCCGATGGCCGTCGCCGCCGTCCTCACCCACGTGGTCGTCCACCTCTGGGGTCCGGAGTCGCTGGAGCGCAGCTTCGCCTCGCTCATCGGCACGATCCTGGTGTATCCGCCAGGCCTGATCGAGGGCATCAGCCGCACCGACGGCAGTTACTGGACGATTCCGCTTCAGGTCACCGCGTTCCTGGTCACGGCGCTGCTCTGGCCGCGTGGCTGGCGTCGAGGCCTGCGGCTGCGCCTGGTGCTGGCGGTCTCGGTGATGGTGCCCGTGGCGCTGGACCTCATCAGGAGCGCGGGTCCGGGCCCGACCGTCACCCGAGGCATCGAGATCGCCGAGACCGTGGGCGCCGGCCGGGTACACCTGCTCGCGGCAGGCGCCGCCCTGTGGCTGTGGGGCACTCGCCGCTCCGGCAACGGCGTGCTCGTCATCGTGGCAGGCGCGACCGTCACCCAGTTCTTCACCTCGTCCGACGTCGCGGGCGCGGTGGCGATGGCCGTCGCGACGGTGGCCATCGGCGCGGCGGCGCGGGGCCCCGACTGGGATCATCCGTTCCTGCGCCCCGTGGTGTGGCTGGCAGGCATCTCCTACGGCGTCTACCTGGTCAATCACAACATCGGATACAGCGTGATGTACCAGCTTTCCGAGGCGGGCGTGCCGCCGATGGTGCAGTCGGCCGTGATGATCGTGTGCTCGGTGCTGTTGGGCTGGCTGTTGACCCGGATCGTGGAGGAGCCGATCGCCCGCCGGTTCCGGTATCGCCGCAAGAAGACGGCGAGCCCGGCGGGGACACCGGCCCACGGCTTCGCCGCGCCCGGAGACGATCCGACCGGCACGGCGGGCGGGCACGAAGCGCTCGAACCGGGTGCCAGGACCGATCCGGCCACCCGGCTCGTCGCCGAGCCGGGCGCGGCATCGCCCGCGCACACCGTCTCGACGACGCGGTCCGAGGCCGACGACGCGGCCTCCGTATCGAGTGGGGATGCCTCGGTGCGGCGAACCGGCTCCGACTTCGGGCCGGGCCACGACGACGACCGTCCCGCGGCGAAGCCCCCCGGACGACGAGCCGACTCGGAGGCCGCGCTGTACCGCTGAACAGCCGACTCAGGTCGTCGGCAGGCACACGCGGCGGAGTCGACCCACGATGGATCGACAGGAGGCGGGCAGGCTGTCTGCTGTCGGGGAACGCCACCCGTGTCTCGATCGGGCGGCCTCTCGTCCGGGACGGCGGGGCAGGACGCGGGCGGGCTCCCCTCCCGTCGGGGGTGGGCCGGCCACCCGTGGCGGTCCCGCTGTGTACCGGCTCCGATCAGCCGTCCCCTCCCTCCCGGCGTGACCGACCCGACATGATCGGCCCGCGTGGCGATCGCCGACGTCAGAGCATCCGCAACGAGATCGTCGTGGTGTTCCGAGTGCCCAGCAGCCCCTGAAGGTTGTGGTGCAGCCATTGCATGGTCTCCAGTGCCCTCGCGTGATGCAGGGGGCCCGCGTCGATCGGCACGCAGTCGATGCTCTGCACGAGGCGCACCAGTGTCATGCGGGCCTCCGGGTCGTCGGTGGCGATGAAGACGTCGAGCGGCTCGTCACCGGCGAGGGTGCCCGCGAACGTGGTGTTGAAGGCCTTGACCACCGCGGTGCCCATCGGCACGAGCGCGGCGATGCGCTCCGCCATCGAGAACCCGGCCGGACTGTGCAGCTCCACCAGCGGGCCGGCCGGGTTGGTCGCGTCGACCACGAGCTGCCCCGGCAGCTGCTCGCCGTACTGCTCCATGAGGTCGGGCACCGCCTCGGCAGGGACCGCCAGGATCACCAGGTCGGTCTCGGGCAGCGGATCACCGACGGTGCTCGCCACCACGGCGCGCGGTCCCGCCGCGCTGAGCAGCCCCGCGAGTCGCTCGGCCCGCTCGGTCGTTCGGCCGAACACGACGACTTCATGACCGCCACGCAGCAGTCGATCGGCGAGCCCGCCCGCCAGGGCGCCGGTGCCGAGAATCGCGATCCGCATCGTCGGCCTCCGTTCCGGGCTCGTCCGCCACCCGGTCAGCCAACCCTTGACGGCCCGGGTCCGCTTGACGAGCATCGACGATGCGGCACGTGATTCACACCGTCCGTGCTTGGCGGACCACGGTGTGCTGCCACGGGAGTGCGGGAAACTCACGCCGACGGCGGATGTTCCACGACGCGTTCACCGCAGGCCGCCCGCCGTCTTCCACCGATCCGGTGGTTTCAGGCTCAACAGGCAGAGAACGGCCGGTTGACGCAGGATTGATCACCGATGCGGCCGAGAGCCGGGCCGCCCCGTGCCGATCTTCCCGAGCGTCGGCAGGGCAGGATGAGACCGTCAACCCACCACGGAAGGGACGTCGCGGTGAGCGGACGACTGGTCGTCGACGAGGTGTCACCAGTGATCAGCCTCGGTCGGTATCCGGCCAAGGCGGTGGTCGGCGAACACGTTCCGATCCAGGCCACCCTGTGGCGGGAGGGCCATGATCAGCAGGCGGCCCACGTCTCCTGGCGAGGCCCGGACGACCGCGTCGCGCGGCAGACCCGCATGCTGCCGGTCGATCCCGGCCTGGATCGCTGGTCGGCGGTGATCCGCCCCGACCGGCCGGGGCTGTGGACGTTCCGAGTGGACACGTGGTCGGATCCGTGGGCGACGTGGCGGCATGCGGTGGAGACGAAGATCGGCGCCGGTCAGGACGCGGTGGAACTGGCCAACGACCTGGAGACCGGCGCCCGACTGTTGGAGCGCGTGGTCCGCAGGCCGGGCAGCAGAGCAGTGCGAGCGGCGCTGACCACGGCGGTCGAGGCGTTGCGCGACCAGGATCGGCCGCTGCCACAGCGGGTGGCTCCCGCGTTCGACGAACCCGTCGACACGGTGATGACCGAACAGCCGGTGCGCGAACTGGTCACCAGGGGAGTGGTCCATCAGCTCTGGGTCGATCGGGAACGGGCTCTGTTCGGTTCGTGGTACGAGTTCTTCCCCCGTTCCACCGGGGGCAGGGATCAGACCGGCAGACCCGTCCACGGCACCTTCCGCACCGCCATCGCCGAACTCGACCGCATCGCCGACCTCGGCTTCGACGTCGTCTACCTCCCCCCGATCCACCCCATCGGCCATACCCACCGCAAAGGACCCAACAACACCCTCACCGCCACCCCGCGGGATGTCGGCTCCCCCTGGGCCATCGGCTCACCCGACGGCGGACACGACGCCGTCCACCCCGACCTCGGCACCCTCGACGACTTCGACCGCTTCGTCACCCGCGCGGCCGAACTGGGACTGGAGGTCGCCCTGGATCTCGCACTGCAATGCTCACCCGACCATCCCTGGGTCACCCACCACCCCGAATGGTTCACCCGCCGACCCGACGGCACCATCGCCTACGCCGAGAACCCGCCCAAGAAATACCAGGACATCTACCCGCTCGACTTCGACAACGACCCCGACGGCCTCTACGCCGAGATCCACCGCGTCCTCACCCACTGGATCGACCACGGCGTCCGCATCTTCCGCGTCGACAACCCCCACACGAAGCCGCCCGCGTTCTGGCACCGGCTGATCATCGACCTCAGAACCCGCCACCCCGACGTGCTGTTCCTGTCCGAGGCCTTCACCCGACCCGCCCGTATGTACGGACTCTCCCGACTCGGCTTCACCCAGCACTACACCTACTTCACCTGGCGCACCACCAAACACGAACTCACCGAGTTCGGCCGAGACCTCGTCGACCACGCCCACGAAGCCCGCCCCAACCTGTTCGTCAACACCCCCGACATCCTTCCCACCTCACTGGCCCACGCGAGTCCCGCCGCCTTCGCCATCCGTGCCGCCCTCGCCGCCACCCTCTCCCCCAGCTGGGGCGTCTACGCCGGTTTCGAACTCGTCGAGAACCAACCCGTCCGCCCCGGCTCCGAGGAATACCTCGACTCCGAGAAGTACGAACTCCGACCCCGGGACCACACTCGGGCGTTGCGCGAGGGCCGGTCGCTCGAACCGTGGCTGCACACCCTCAACGAGATCCGCCGGCGCAATCGGGCGCTGGCGACGCTGCGCACCCTGCGCTTCCATCACGTCGACAACGAGGCGTTGATCGCCTATTCGAAGACGGACCCGGAGACCGGGGACGCCGTCATCGTGGTGGTCACCCTTGATCCCGATGTGCCACAGGAGGGCACGGTGTGGCTGGACCTGCCCGAGCTGAGGATGGCGTGGCAGGACCGCTTCACGGCCCATGAGGAGGTCACCGGGGCACGGTGGGACTGGGGCCGGACCAACTACGTCCGGCTCGATCCGCACCGCGCCGTCGCGCACATCGTCTCGGTGCGACGGCGTTGAGCGGTCCGCGCGCGACATCGACGACCACGCGGTGAGACCTGGTCCGGCCCGCCGTCGCTTTCGCTCGTGGCACGGCACGGCACGGCACGGCGCAGCCGGGCCGCAGGCCGACCCGGCTGCGGTGTTCCGGAATCCCGGTCCCGACGGCAGGCATCCCGGTCCCGACCGAGGAGCGCCCATCCCGGTCGCGGCGGTACGGCGGCTGCCCGCCCGGCTGGACGGGACCCCGCCACCGCTCCGCGGAACGGCGCACGGCCACGACAAGCCCTAAGATCGTCGGCACGCCACGAACTCCGGTGAGGCCGCTCGGTGTCGTCCGGTCGATCAGCACCCGGCGCGACCGCGCCGCTCACGCCGACACGACGGCCGCTCGTCCCAATGACCGAGGTGACGCTCAGATGCCGACCACGCAGTCCTGCCCACCGCACCCGGAGGAGACCGGCCGGCTGCTGTCGGGAGCCCACCACGACCCGCACTCGGTGCTCGGCGCCCACCCGCATCCCGACGGCACGCTGATCCGTGCCCTGCGCCCGCATGCCGACTCGGTCACCGTGGTGACGGCGGACGAGCGCTACGCGCTGACACCCGTCCACTCCGACGGGCTGTTCTCCGGTGTGATCCCGGAGCCGCCCGGCGACTATCGCCTGGAGATCGGCTACGGAGCACACGTCGAGCTGGTCGACGATCCCTACCGCTGGCTGCCGACCCTCGGCGAGCTCGATCTGCATCTCATCGCCGAGGGCAGGCACGAACGCCTCTGGGACGTGCTCGGCGCTCATCTCCAGAGCTACGAGACGTCGCTGGGCGTCGTGGAGGGCACCGCGTTCACCGTCTGGGCGCCACGTGCCCAGGGCGTCCGGGTCTGCGGCGACTTCGACGGCTGGGACGGGACACGCACCCCGCTGCGCTCGCTGGGCGCCACCGGCGTGTGGGAGGTGTTCCTCCCCGGCGTAGAGCCGGGCAGCCGGTACAAGTTCCGGCTGCTCGACGCCGAGGGCCGCTGGCATGAGAAGGCCGACCCGATGGCGTTCGCCACCGAGGTGCCGCCCGCCACGGCGTCCGTCGTGACGGTGTCCGACCACATCTGGCAGGACGACGACTGGGTCGCCCGCCGCGACGCCGCCGACCTGTCCCGGAGTCCCGTCAGCATCTACGAGGTGCACCTGGGCTCGTGGCGACGCGGACTCGGCTACCGAGAACTCGCCGAACAGCTCGCCGAACACGTGACCGAGCTCGGCTTCACCCACGTCGAACTGCTGCCCGTCGCCGAACACCCCTTCGGCGGCTCCTGGGGTTACCAGGTGACCTCCTACTACGCGCCCACCGCCCGCTTCGGCTCGCCCGACGACCTGCGGCATCTGATCGACGTGCTCCACCGGCGCGGCATCGGCGTGATCATCGACTGGGTGCCCGCCCACTTCCCCCGCGACGAATGGGCCCTCGCGCGCTTCGACGGCTCGCCCACCTACGAGCACCCCGACCCGCAACGCGGCGAGCACCCGGACTGGGGCACCTACGTCTTCGACTTCGGCAGGCCGGAGGTGCGCAACTTCCTCATCGCCAACGCGCTCTTCTGGGCCGAGGAGTTCCACGTCGACGGGCTCCGTGTGGACGCCGTCGCCTCCATGCTGTACCTCGACTACTCCCGAGACGAGGGCCAGTGGACGGCGAACGAGCACGGCGGCCGGGAGAACCTCGACGCCGTCCGATTCCTTCAAGAGCTCAACGCCACCGTCTACAAGCACCACCCCGGGATCATGATGGCGGCCGAGGAGTCCACCGCATGGCCCGGCGTCACCCGCCGCACAGACCTGGACGGCCTCGGCTTCGGCTTCAAATGGAACATGGGTTGGATGCACGACTCGCTGCGGTACCTCTCGCACGATCCGATCCACCGCGCCTACCACCACGGCGAGCTGACGTTCTCCCTGATGTACGCCTGGAGCGAGAACTACCTGCTTCCGCTGTCTCACGATGAGGTGGTGCACGGCAAGGGCTCGCTGTGGTCGCGGATGCCCGGTGACGACTGGAACAAGGCGGCGAACCTACGCGGCCTCTACGCCTACATGTGGGCGCATCCCGGAAAGCAGCTGCTGTTCATGGGAGGCGAGTTCGGCCAGGTCTCCGAGTGGTCGGAGTCGGAGTCGCTGGACTGGGGGCTGCTCGATCAGCCTTTGCACGCCGGGCTGCGTCGACTGGTCCGCGACCTCAACGACGTCTACCGAACGCATCCGGCACTGTTCACGCACGACACGTCCTCGGCGGGCTTCTCCTGGCTGACCGCCGACGACGCGGCGAACAACGTGATCGCGTTCCTCCGCCACGGTGAGGACGAGCGGGGCGGGCCCGTCATGCTCGCCTGCGTCGCGAACTTCGCAGGCATCCCTCGACACGACTACCGCATCGGCCTGCCGAGATCGGGGCGGTGGCGAGAGATCCTCAACACCGACGCGACGACGTACGGGGGGTCGGGCGTCGGCAACGCGGGCGAGGTCGTCGCGGAGCCGGTCCCCTCCCACGGCAGGCCTGCCTCGGCGGTCCTGCGACTGCCGCCCGCCGGGGTGATCTTGCTGGTGCCCGCCTGATGACGTGGACCCCGGCGAGGTGAGACGCTCGTCGATCCGCGACGGCCGCCTTCACGCGGCCGTGCTCGTGCTGCTGCTGGTCTTCGCGCTGGTCGCCGACGGCGTGGTACGACGCGGCGGCAGCGCCGAGGAACGCCGCGCCGCGGACGACGGGGCGAAGGTCTCGACGGACGCGGCCGCCGCCGCGGACACCGGCGACGGCGAGATCGGGCCCGACCCCGCGGTCGCCGTCGACGCCGATCGACTGGCGGCCGCGGCTGTCGACGACCTGTCGAGCTACTGGGCCGCGACCTTCGAACCGACCTTCGCCCTGCCCTGGCCGGCCCTCGCAGGCGGGCTGCACGCCGCGGACGGCGTCGCCGACGTCGGCACGAGGGCACCGCCGTGCCTGGCGCGGACCGCCGAGATCGCGGGCACCGCCTACTACTGCGAGTCGGCCGACGCGCTGGTGTGGGATCGCGGCGTCCTGCTGCCGATGCTGGCCGAGGAACACGGACTCGCGGGGGTGACCGTCGTCCTGGCTCACGAGTTCGGCCATCGCGTGCACACCAGGCTCGGCGTGGACGAGGCCCGCCGCCGGGCCGAGCCCGAGCGACTGCCTGGATGGCTGACCGAGGCCATGGCCGACTGCTATGCCGGGTCCTACTTCCGCTGGTCGGTCGACGGCGGCGGCCGATCGGCATTCGGCGGCGGCGAGGTGGACGACGCGCTGACCGCGCTGACGCGATTCCGCGATGCCGTCACCGACGGCGAGGAACCGGCACGCAGCCACGGCAGCGCGCTCGACCGGGTCCTGGCCTTCCACGAGGGCTATGCGCAAGGGGCTCGACGGTGCGCCGCGCTGACGATCGAGGATCTCCCCTCGACGTCCGACCGACGAGACGTGCCGACGCCCCGACCGTCGACCGGACCACCCGCCCACGACGTCGGCGGCTACTTCGCCGAACTGGCGATCCGCCACGGCGGCACCGGACTCCCGCCCGAGGTGCGCACGACGGCGGAAACCCCGGACTGCGGCGCCGGGCAGGGACCGGTCGCCTACTGCGCGGCGGAGAACGCCGTGGTGCTCGGAATCGGCGTCGAGGACGGCCTCACGGCGGTGACCGACCGGATCGGCGATCACGCGGCCGCCACGCTGGTGGCGAGCAGACACGCACTGGCCGCCGTGGCACGGCTCGGACTGCCGATCGACGATGCGGACACCGGCAGGCGCACAGTGTGTCTGCTCGGGGCATGGTCCACGGGCGAGGCCGTCGGGCATGCGAGCGGCCCCGAGGAGGAGAGCGCACCCGCGGCCGACGCCGAGGGGGCCACGCGCGCGGCGGAGCCCGGTACGCAGGCGAACGGGCAGGCGGCCGGGCGGACAGCGAAGAACGGACCGGGACAGCCCGGCCGCGCGGCAGAGGCGCCCCGGTGGGACGCGAAGGCCGTCGACGAGGCCGTGCTGCTGCTCCTCGCCGACGATCGCCCCGCGCGGAATGTGGCCGGGCTCGCACCGGAGAGCAGCGGACGCGGCCGAGTGCTCGACTTCGCGTCGGGTCGCCGCGCCGGGCCGACGGAATGTCTTCGTTCCTGATCAGGGCGGCGATCGGAAGACGGGTCGCGGGCGGGCCCTCCAACCCTGCGGAGCGGCTTGCCTCGCCGCCTCGGATGGAGCGGCCGGATTCCCGCACACAGGAATCTCGCGGCCAGTATGGTGCACTCCGGGTGAGATGTCCTGTCCGGTTCATCCAGTGAGGACGTCATCCAATCAGTGACGGTTCACGATCGGTCAGGACGAAGGTTGCGAGTGTCCCTCTCCCGGCGAAACACCTCCGCACTGACGACGGGCATCGCCTTGATCGCCGCCGTCAGCCTCCTGATCGGCTGCGGCCCGCAGCGCGTGGCAGGCAACGCCATTCCCTTCGGCGGCCTCGATCCGGCCACCGTCGCCGGACTGCCGGTGACGCACGGACCCAGTGGCCCCTTGGCGGGAGCACCACCCATCGACTTCACCTACGAGAACGGCGACAACGGCGAGATGGACCAGATCGCGATGAGCGCCGTCGCCGATCTGTACCTCTACTGGGCCGACGAGTACCCGGACACCTTCGGCGGGATGCCGTTCGAACCGGTGGCGCGGCTGGCGTCCTACCACGCCGAGGAGTCGCCCATCATGATCTGCGGGATGGACACCGGCGGCGTGCCCAACGCCTTCTACTGTCCGCCCGAGGACGCCATCGCCTGGGACCGAGGCGTGCTGATGCCGATGCTCGACCAGCAGTTCGGCCCGATGGCGGTGGTCACCGTGCTGGCCCATGAGATGGGGCACGCGGTGCAGTACAAGTCCGGGAACATGACGGCGGACATGCCGACGATCCTCGCCGAGCAGCAGGCCGACTGCTACGCGGGCGGCTACTTCCGCTACATCGCCGACGGGAACTCGCCGTACTTCGAGGTGTCGACCGGCGAGGGTCTCAACGCCATCCTGGCCGCGCTGTTCTCTATTCGCGATCAGGCGGGCACCGACTTCCGGGGCCCCCAGGCGCACGGCAACGCCTTCGACCGCACGACGGCCTTCATCTTCGGTTTCAGCGACGGCGCGAGCCGCTGCGCGGAGATGGACGTGCCGGAGATGCAGGAGCGGATCACCCAGTTGGAGTTCGCCCCGAGCGATGATTCCGGCGAGCTCGAGGTGAACGAACAGCACGTGGCACTCGTGGAGCAAAGCCTCGCCGAGGTCTTCGCCGAGGAGCTCGACGAGGCACCGAGGCTCGATCTCTCCGGTACGACCTGCGGCGAGACCGAACCCGCCGCCTACTGCGTCGACGGCAACAGCATCGGCCTGGACATGCCGGAACTCGCCGCGATCGGCACCCCGCCGACTCCCGGCGGTGATCCCGCCGCAGCGGGCATCGGCGACTTCGCCGCCTTCGCGGAGATCGCCTCGCGATACACGATGGCCGTCCAGGAGCAGGCGGGACTGTCGTTGAAGGGCCCGTCCGCCGGACTGCGGACCGCATGTCTGACCGGGTCCTGGGCAGGCATGCTGATGCCCAACCGTTCGACCGACACGACGTCCTACGGCGGACTGCGCATCTCCCCCGGTGACCTGGACGAGGCGGTGGCCGAGCTGCTCGGCGAGGACAGCCTCATCGCCGCCGACGTCGACGGTGCCAGTGTTCCCTCGGGATTCGCGCGCGTGGAGGCCTTCCAGGTCGGCTTCGAAGAGGGCAGCGACCCGTGCACGGAGCGATTCGGGGACTGATCAGTCACCGCACGCGGCGTCTCGACACGCCGGAAGACGGCCCCGTCCACCGGGGGCGAGCCGCCCATCACGCGGCCCGCCCATCGCACGCCCGCGCACTGGACGGCCGCGCACTGGACGACCCGCGGCGTGGGCCGTTCGCGGCCCGCAGCGCAATCCGCCTACCGCGCGGCCCGCCTACCGGGTGATCGCAAGTCTCGGGAAGCGGACCCGAACGGCATCCGCTCGGCCGCCGCCTCGCGACACGGCCATACGACGGCTGAGCACACGGGTCGGCCGCGCAGGCCCGATACCGGACGACCGCTCATCGAACGCCCACACGCCCTGCCGATCACCATCCCTTCCGACGGCCGTACCCGTCGGCCATCGCCCCGCCCGCCCACCACTCCTGTCGACTATCACTCCGTCAGCCGTCGCTCTCACCAGCCATCACTCCGGTCGGCCGCCGACCTGCCGACCACCATCCCTGCCAGTCGCCGACCCGCCGAGCATCACGGCCGGCGGCCACTCTGGAACCTCGTTGCGCTCCCTCGGCTGGGGCGGTGTCGGGCAGCGTGGCGGCTGTCTTCGGCGGTCGGTGCGACAAGCGCCGGCCGAACAGCCACAGGCTGCTTCGCAGGCCTACGCCCTCACCACGGGGGCGACAGCACGGAGATCGACTCCGCATCGGCGTCCTCCGACAGCGGCGAACCTCTAGCGGCAGGAGAGGAATCGGGGTGTGTCCACGGATGAGCAGCGCGTATCCGCGAGGCACGACAGACACCGGTCGACGACCCTGGCCCCACCGAGGCCACCGACGACATCGCCCGCGATCAGCCTGCGGTTCGGCCCGCCTACTGCCACGCAGCTCCCAGACCCGGCGCCATGCGTCGCCGGAGACGGATCAACCGGCCGCGCCCGCCCGCCTCTGTCGAGCCGCCTCGTACAAGGCGATGGAGGCCGAGGCCGCGGCATTGAGGGAGCTGGCCGAGCCGACCATCGGAATACGCACCAGCTCATCGCAGCGAGCGGCCCATGCGGAACTCATCCCGGTGGTCTCGTTGCCGATGACCAGCATCGTCGGGCCACGGAGATCCGCGTCGGCGATGTCGCAGGCGCCGTCTTCGCTCGTCCCGATCACCCGCAGCTCGATGCCGCCTGCCCGTACCTCGTCCACCCAGGCCGCCGCCTGCTCACCTGCGGCGACGCGAACAGCGGGCATCGCGAAGAAGGAACCCGTGGTGGCCCGAATGGTCTTCGGGTCGTACAGGTCGGCGGCGTGCCCGGTGATCAGCACCCCGCAGGCGCCGAGCGCGTCGGCGGAGCGGATCACCGTGCCCAGATTGCCCGGGCTCGTCGGCCGGTCGAAGGCGACGACGAGCATGTCCGGTCGGATCGGGATGCGTGTCAGGTCGTCGGCGGCGATCTCGGCCACCGCGATGAGTTCCGGCGGCTTGTCCTCCTTCTGCCCCAGCTCCGCCATCAACTCCGGCGAGAGCTCATGGACGAGGTCGACGTCCGCGGTGGCCAGGATCTCCGACGCCCACGCGGACAGTCGACCCGAGACCCGCAGAAGCGAGCGCAGCGGCCACTGCTGCCGCACCGCGATGCTGATCGGCCGCACGCCCTGCACGAGGAACTCCCCCAGCCGCGCACGCTTGTTCCGGTTCGTCACCAGCGCCTGCCACTGTTGAAAGGCGGCGTTACGAGTGGTGATGCGCAGCGTCTTGGCGGACCGGACCGTCACGCGCAGGACCCTAACAGCGTTGATCCGCAGGCCACCGTGTGGCGCCAGCGCACCGGGCGCCACGAGCCGAGGCGGAGTGAGCACGGCTCTCGCGCCCGCCGGCCGCTGCCTCGGGCGGTCGCCGCCGAACGGGCCACCACGCGTGCAGGCACCCTCCGGTGCGCACGGTGACGCTGTGCCCGGAGGACACCACAGGCCGCGTGGCGGCGCGACCGGGCCGGAGGCCGAACGGCGGACATCGTCACGAGCCGGGAGGCAGCCGGGACGACGGCGAGGAGGACCGATGCGGCGAGCGCGGCGAGCACGTGAATGTCCATGACAGAACTATCGAACACATGTTCTACCCAGGCAAGATATCGATCGGGTGGAACACACGGGCCTCGGCTGCCTCGCCCAGGCCGGGACGACGACGGAGCACGGTCCACGACGCTCCGAGCGTCGGCTGATCGGCGGGCCCTTCGGGACAGGCAGGCCCTCAAGACGGACAGCCCCTCGGACGGTCGGTTCGTCCCGCCGGGGCCGGCCCGTCGTCAACGAGGAGCCGCTGCGGCGAAGAGGATGCCGCACGACTCGTCCGGCACCGTCGCCGAGCGGAACGGAGGGCCGAGCGGAACGGAGGGCCGAGCGGAACGGAGGGCCGAGCGAAGCGCGACTCCGAGCCGCGTGGAGCGCCGGCCTCAGTCCGCCCTCGACGACACCCCGCGACGCCCCGCCCGGCACGACCATCCGTTCGCGGAATCCGGCGACGAAAGGCGGAACCGCTTCGCCACACCGCCCGATCGGCGCACCCGAGCCTGCGAGAACCGGCGCTCGGCCGGCCGGGCGATCCCACCGGGCGGGCTCGGGGCAGGCTTCGCCGTCACAGCGGGCTCGGGTGCGGCCCCGCGTCAGTACAGGGCGTTGGCCAGCGCGCGTCGGGCGGCGATCACCCGTTCGTCGCCGACCGGGAACAACTCGAACAGCTCCACCAGGTGGCTGCGCACTCGGTTGCGGTCGTCTCCGGCCGAGCGTCGCACCGTCTCGATCAGACGATGGAAGGCGGCCTCCGCGTTCTGGACGGCCACCTCCGCGTCGGCGGCGGCGAGTTGGGCGTCGATGTCGTCGGGCGCGGCGTCGGCCGCGGCCACCGCCGACGGGTCGACGTTCTCGGCCCTGGCCAGGAACCGAACCTGGGTCAAGGCGGCCTTGGCGTCCTCGTTCGCGGGTTCCTGATCGAGGATGCGCTGGTAGGCCGCCTCCGCCTCGGCGTAGTCGCCGCGTTCGACCGCCGCCTCCGCCTCGACGACGCGCGGGTCCTCGACGGGCTCGGCGGGCTGCGCGGCATCCGAGGCGGCCGCCTCGGCGGCGGCGATCCCGGGCAGCTTGTCCCGCAGCGCGTCGCGCAGCTGGGTGATCCACTGGCGGAGCTGCGGCTCCGGCTGAACACCGGAGAAGGCGTCGACCGGCTGGCCGCCCGCGATGGCCACCACGGTGGGCACCGACTGGACGCCGAAGACCTGGGCGATGCGCGGATTGGCGTCCACGTCGACCTTCGCCAGGATGAACGTGCCCCCGCCCTCGGCGGCCAGCTTCTCCAGGACCGGCGACAGCTGCTTACAGGGCTCGCACCAGGTGGCCCACAGATCCACGATGACCGGGACCTGCATCGACCGGTCGACGACCTCGGCCTGGAAGTCGGCCTCGGTGACATCGATGACGTACGGGGTGGCGGCGTCGCCGCCTGCGGGTGCTGCCGCGCCGTTCGCCGCGCCACCGGCACCGGCCGTCGGCGCGGATCCTGCGCCTGCCGGACGCGCGCCGGGACGGGCGGCCTCGGCCCTGGCCTTGAGCGCGGAGAGATCCAGCGCGCCGGACAGGGCGGCGGACAGGGCGGCGGACTTACGTGGGTCTGGCCTCGTCACATTCACCATCCTGACACGAACGACCGCGGCCTCGCCGGGCTGGTGGCAGAGATCGCGGGGAAGCGCTCCGCCACCCGCCCGACAGACGTGGTCAGAAGCGTGCGGGCTCGGTGTAGACACCCCATTCGGCGCGAAGGGCATCGCAGATCTCGCCGAGCGTCGCCTCCACCCGGACGGCCGCCAGCATCGGCTCGATCAGATTGCCCGTTCCTCGGGCGGCCTGGACGAGATCGGCGAGGGTCCTCTGGACGGCCTGCGTGTCCCGCGCCGCGCGGCGCTCGGCCAGGACGCGGTTCTGTTCGCGTTCCACCTCGTGGCTGACGCGGAGGATCTCCAGTTCGTCGGAGATGGACCCGGTGTGTCGGTTGACTCCGACCACGTGCTTCTCGTTCTTCTCGACGGCCTGCTGGTAGGCGAACGCCGAGTCCGCGATCTCACCGGTGAACCAGCCGTCCTCGATGCCACGCAGGATGCCCGAGGTCATCCTCCCGATCGGATGCCTGCCCGAGGGCACCGCGAGCGCGGCGAGGTCGCCGATGTGCTCGAAGACCCGCTCCGCCTCGGCCTCGATGCGGTCGGTGAGCGCCTCGACGTACCAGGAGCCGCCGAGCGGGTCGGCGACGTTCATGACGCCGGTCTCCTCGGCGATCACCTGCTGGGTGCGCAACGCGATCTGCGCCGACTTCTCGCTCGGCAGTGCGAGCACCTCGTCCAGGGCGTTGGTGTGCAACGAGTTCGTGCCGCCGAGCACGGCAGCCATGGCCTCCACGGCGGTGCGCACGATGTTGTTCTCCGGCTGCTGCGCGGTCAGCGACACCCCCGCCGTCTGGGTGTGGAACCGCAGCGACTGCGCCTTGGCCGTCTTCGCGCCGTAGACGTCGCGCAGCCAGCGCGCCCAGATCCGCCGCGCGGCGCGGAATTTCGCGATCTCCTCGAAGAAGTCGATGTGTGCGTCGAAGAAGAAGCTCAGACCGGGAGCGAAGGCGTCGACGTCCAGGCCTCGGGACAGGCCCAGTTCCACGTAGCCGAAGCCGTCGGCGAGGGTGAAGGCCAGCTCCTGCGCGGCGGTCGCCCCGGCCTCGCGGATGTGATAACCCGAGACGGACAGGGGCTTGTAGGCGGGGATGCCCGCCGCGCAGTACTCCATGAGATCGCCGATGAGCCGCAGATGCGGCTCCGGAGCGAACAGCCACTCCTTCTGCGCGATGTACTCCTTGAAGATGTCGGTCTGCAGCGTGCCGTTGAGCCTGCCGATGTCGGCGCCCTGCCGTTCGGCCGACACCAGGTACATGCAGAACACCGGCACGGCGGGCCCGGAGATGGTCATCGAGGTGGTGACCTGGTCCAGCGGGATGTCCGCGAAGAGCAGGTCGGTGTCGGCGGCGGAGTCGACGGCGACCCCGCAGTGGCCGACCTCGCCGAGGGATCGCGTGTCGTCGGAGTCGTGCCCCATCAGCGTGGGCATGTCGAAGGCGACCGACAGTCCGCCGCCACCCTGAGCCAGGATCATCTTGTACCGCTCGTTGGTCTGCGTGGCGTTGCCGAAGCCGGCGAACTGTCGAATGGTCCACGGCTTTCCGCGATAGCCCGTCGCATGCAGCCCTCGCGTGAAGGGGAACTCGCCGGGCCAGCCGATCCGGTCGAAGCCTGCGGGCTCCTCACCGGGGGCGGGGCCGTACAACGGCTCGACCGGCGACCCGGAGAGCGTGGTGAAGTCGACGTCACGGACCCGGCCCGCCGCCTCCGCCTCGGCGTAGCGCTTCTCCCACCGCTCTCGGCCCGCCTCCGCCGCCCGGTGTCGGGCGGCGGCCTCGGGATCGGCTCGCCGATCACCGACGGCGGCATCCGCCACCGGGGTGTCGGACGTGGCGCCGTCGGCCGCCGCGCCGTCTGCTCGGCTGTCCGACTGGGTCCCCCTACGCGGCGTGTCCTGCTGCATGGCTGTCTCCCCGGATCTGGGCCTGCGGTCGGCGGTGGCCGACGACACCATGGTAGGACGTCCTACTATCGGATGGCCATCGAGAGGCGAGGACCCCGGAGATCGTCGGGATCGGGGCCCGGCCGGAGCGCCGGGAAGGGCCCGCCCAGCGACACCGCCGCACACGGCGTCGCCGTCGGGCCCGACCGGGCGTTCACACGGACGGGTCGGTCCCGGCCAGCCGCTCCTCCACCCGCTCCACCTTCGCCCGCAGCTGACCGACATGCCCCGGTCGGATGTCGGCCTTGATGACCAGGCTGGCTCTCGGCGCCGCGGCCAGGACCGCGTCGGTCGCCCGGCGCACCACGTCCATCACCTCGTCCCACTCCCCTTCGATGAGGGTGAACATGGCGTTCGTCTCGTTGGGCAGGCCCGAGTCGCGGACGATCCGCACCGCCTCGGCGACGGCGTCGCCGACGCTGTCCGACCCGGCGCCCGCCGGGCTGACGCTGAACGCGATCAACATGTGACGCTCCTCTTCCGCGCCGCGCTGCGGCGCTTCCACGGCCGGGTCATGAAGGGACGCCGATCTGGTGGCGCCCACGCCCGGACACGCCCGAGTAGATCGCGTCGGTTCCACTCGAGTACACCCGTGTCGCCCGTCGATCTGTCTCGGACGTCCCTGGCGCGCCTGCGAGCGACACGGACACGCCACGGCTGACCACGGCGAACGACACGCCGTGCCCCGGCGTGTCGGATTCGCGAGCCGTCGGACGATGCCCGACACGCTCGGCGTTGCTACCCGTCGGTACGGCCGTCACGCTCGCCGGGCCGAGACGCTGCTAGCGTCGATCCTCATGACCGGCCACCGACCACTACCGTTCGACCCCATCGCCCGTGCGGCCCGACTCTGGTCCGACCGCATCGGCTCGTCGGGAACGATGGCCGCGGTGACCAGTGTGATGCGGGTGCAGCAGATCCTTCAGTCCGCCGCCGACGCGGCACTGCGCCCGCTCAACCTCACCTTCGCGCGGTACGAGGCGCTCGTGCTGCTGTCGTTCTCCCGCCAGGGGGCGCTGCCCATGCGTGTCATGGGCGAGCGGCTCCAGCTGCACCCCACCAGCGTGACCAACATCGTGGACCGGTTGGAGAAGGACGATCTGGTCAAACGAACCCCGCACCCGACCGACCGCCGCACCACCCTGGTCGCCATCACCGAGGCGGGTCGCGAGCTGATGCAGGCGGCCACCACCGCCGTCACCGAGGTGCGCTTCGGCCTGACCGGCCTCGACGACGCCGAACTGACACAGCTCACCGCGTTGCTCGCCAAGGTCCGCCTGGCCGCGGGCGACTTCGACGCCGACGGCGAGGACTGACCCGCCACGATCGAGAAGGCGTCGCGGCTCAGCTCACGACCTGGGCCCGAGCCTGCGGCGTCGGCTCCTCGAGTCGGCCGGTCCGGCGCGCCCACCGCTCGAACACCACCGTGCCCAACGGCGGCACGCTGGAGATCAACGCCCACAGCGTCGTCTTCGCGTCCCAGTTCAGCGAGCGCCGGACCAGCACCACCGATGCCACGTACAGGACGAAGAAGGCACCGTGGATCGGGCCGAACACCTCGACCCCGATCTCCGTGTTGACCACCACGTATTTGAAGAACATCCCGATCAGCAGGCCCGTCCACGACAGCGCCTCGGCGACGGCGACCAGGCGGAATCGGGCGGCAATCGTGGCGAACACGGTCTTCCTCCATCGCTCGGCGGTTCTCGCGTGCGTCGTGGCGAGTCCCGGCCGTGCCGGGGCGACGACCGAGTGAGCCGCCGGAAGGCGTCCATCGCAGCTGTGCTCTCCCGACGCGCCCGTCACTGTAGAACGGCGCCGCTGGTGGGCCGGGCCGCCCCCTTGCGCATTCCCGAGCGGGACCGGCGACGCACGGCGGGGCGGAGAGCGTGTCCGAGCGGGATCGTCGGTCTGACGGGCTTGAATGGCCGGGTGACGCGGTGGGTGCTGCACATCGACATGGACGCCTTCTTCGCCGCCGTCGAACAGCTCACCCGGCCCACCCTGCGGGGCCGGGCCGTGCTGGTCGGCGGTACCGGCCCGCGCGGCACGGTCGCCGGGGCCAGTTACGAGTCCCGACGCTACGGCGCCCGCTCGGCGATGCCGATGGCCCAGGCACGCAGGCTGTGCCCGGTCGCCACGGTGCTGCCCCCGAGGTTCCGCGTGTACAGCGTCGCGAGCGAGGCGGTGTTCGCCCAGCTCCGGGAGTTCTCCCCGGTGCTGGAGCGCGTCTCGCTCGATGAGGCCTTCACCGAGCCGCCGAGACTTCAGGGAGCGACGGCGGGCGAGGTCGCCGCCGAGATCCGAGGGCTGCGCGAGCGCATCAGAGACGAGCTGGGCCTCGTGGCCTCGGTGGGCGCGGCGAGCGGCAAGACCATGGCCAAGATCGCCTCCGACCTCGCCAAGCCCGACGGGGCGTTGGTCGTCCCGCCGGGTGAGGAGCGCGAGACGCTGCGCGGCCTGCCGGTGCGGGCTTTGTGGGGCATCGGACCGGTCTCCGAGGCGAAGCTGCATCGCATCGGCGTGCGGACCCTGGGCGAGTTCGCCGCCCTCGACCTCGGCGACGTCACGGGTCTGCTCGGACAGGCCGTCGGCACCGAACTGCACGCGTTGGCGCAGGGCAGGGACGACCGTCCGGTCGCGGAGCGCTCCGAGAGCAAGCAGGTGAGCGCCGAGACGACGTTCGAGGAGAACCTGACCGATCCGATCCGACTCGCCGACGAGGCGCGGTCCATGACCGAGGCGGCGCACGCCCGTCTGATCAAGGCACACCGCGCCGCCCGGACGGTGACGGTGAAGGTGCGGGACGCCGACTTCACGACCATCAGCCGGTCCGAGACGATCAACGCCGCGACGACCGATCGGGGAACGTTGACGGCGATGGCCCTGCGCCTGGTCCGCCTCGCGGTGCCCGCCGGGACTCAGGTACGGCTGGTGGGCGTCTCCCTGTCCGGCCTCAGTGTCGGCGAGCAGGAGCCGCTGTTCGAGTCGGTCGGTCCGACGGCACGCCGCGCGTTCGGCGCCGCGACCGGGCGGTCGTGGCCGGGCGCGGCGTGGGAACCGGGGCCTGACGACGCCGAGCCGCCGGACGTGACCGTCGCCGACGTCCCCGTCGAGACCGCCCCCGCGGGCGTCGAGCCCGCCGCCGAGACCGCCGGGCAGGCAGCCGGCAGTGACTCGGTGTCGGGCCTCGGGCCGGAGCACGGCCCTGAGCGGGCGGAGCCAGGCGGACATCACCCCGGCGGCAGGCCGCGCGGCCATACGACCGGCGCGGCGATCGCCCGGCGAGCGGGTGACGACGTGTCGCATCCCGAGTTCGGCCACGGCTGGGTGCAGGGGGCAGGCGTGGGTCGGGTGACGGTCCGGTTCGAGACCCAGACGACGGGACCGGGGGCCGCCCGCACCTTCGCGCTCACCGATCCGCTGCTGACCACGGCCGACCCGCTGGACAGCCTCGGGCCCGCCTTCCGACCGTGGCGAGAGCCGGACCCGCCGACGTAGGCGACCCCGGTCAGCGGACGTCCGAGCGTGCCCGCCGAACGCGGCGCGGGCCGAGGTCGGACCGGGGCGCCGAGGTCGCCGCGCACGTGCTCGCCGGTGTCGCGCCGAGGCCGGCTCCGCGGCCCAGGGTCGTCGGAGTCGACTCAGCCGCGCAACTCGGTGATCAGCTCCTCGGCGGCGGAGTAGGGGTCGCTCCGGCCGTCGACGACACGTCTGGCGAGCTTCTCCAGGACGGCCCCGCCCCGCAGCTCGCCCATCTCGGCACGGAGCCGGGCCGCCGTCACCGCCTGGATCTCGTTCTCGGCCCGCCGCACCCGTCGCGCGTCCAGCTCGCCGTGTTCGACCATCCAGTCCCGGTGGCCGGCGATGGCCGCGACGACCTCGTCCACGCCCTCGCTCCTGGCCGCGACGGTCCGCACGATCGGCGTCCGCCAGCTGGGCCCCTCCTTCTCCCGCCTGCCCAGCGAGATCATGTACTTCAGCTCGCGCACCGTCTGGTCGGCGCCCTCGCGGTCGGCCTTGTTCACCACGAACACGTCGGCCACCTCCAGGATGCCCGCCTTGGCCGCCTGGATGCCGTCCCCCATTCCGGGAGCGAGCAGGACCAGCGTCGTGTCGGCCAGCGACACGACATCGACCTCCGACTGTCCGACGCCGACCGTCTCGATGAGGACCACGTCGAAGCCCGCGGCGTCGAGCACCCGCAAAGCCTGCGGGGTGGACCACGCCAGCCCGCCCAGGTGCCCTCGGGTGGCCATCGAGCGGATGAAGACGCCGTCGTCGGTCGCGTGCTCCTGCATCCGCACCCGGTCACCGAGCAGCGCACCGCCCGAGAACGGCGAGGAGGGGTCCACGGCGAGCACCCCGACGCGCCGTCCCGAGGCACGCAGCGCCTTGACCAGCGCCGAGGTGGAGGTGGACTTGCCGACTCCCGGCGGCCCGGTCAGGCCGACGACCTGTGCTCGCCCCGTGTGCGGGGCGAGGGAGGCCGCCACCTCTGCCAGCGAGGGGCTTCCGTCCTCCACCAGCGAGATGAGCCGGCCCAACGCTCGAGGCTGTCCGTCCCTGGCTCTGCGGACCAGCTCGGACACCGTCATACCGCGCGTCATGAGCGGCCTACGCCTTCGGCACGCGCAGCAGCAGCGCGTCGCCCTGGCCGCCGCCGCCGCACAGGCCTGCCGCCCCGACCCCGCCCCCGCGTCTGCGCAGCTCCAGAGCGAGATGCAGGACGAGCCGCGCGCCGGACATGCCGATCGGATGGCCGAGTGCGATGGCGCCGCCGTTGACGTTGACCCGGTCGGCGGGCACGCCCAACGCCCGGGTAGACACGATGCCGACGGCGGCGAAGGCCTCGTTGACCTCCACCAGATCCAACTCGGTCGGGTCGACGCCCGCCTTCGCGCAGGCCGCGGCGATGGCGTTCGACGGCTGCTCCTGAAGGCTGGTGTCCGGGCCGGCGACCATGCCGTGCGCGCCGATCTCGGCGATCCACTCCAGTCCGAGTTCCTCGGCCTTCGCCTTGCTCATCACCACGACGGCCGCGGCGCCGTCGGAGATCTGGGAGGAGGAGCCCGCGGTGATGGTGCCGTCGGCGGCGAACGCGGGTCGCAGGCGTGCCAGCGTGTCGACGGTCGTGTCGCCCCGAATGCCCTCGTCGGCGTCGAAGACCACCGCGTCGCCCTTACGCTGCGGGATCTCCACCGGGACGATCTCCTCGGCGAACACCCCTCGACGTGCCGCGGCGTCGGCGGTCTGATGCGACCGGGCCGCGAAGGCGTCCTGCTCGTCCCTGGTCAGCTCGTGGCGCGCGTTGTGCTTCTCCGTGGAGAGACCCATCGCGACCTGGTCGAACGCGCAGAACAATCCGTCATGGGCCATGTGGTCGACGAGCTGGACGTCACCGAACTTGAAGCCGGATCGCGACCCGGGCAGCAGGTGCGGCGCCTGACTCATGGACTCCTGCCCGCCCGCGACGATCACGTCGCACTCGCCTGCCCGGATGAGCTGGTCGGCCAGCGCGATGGCGTTCAGGCCGGACAGACACACCTTGTTCACGGTCAGCGCGGGCACGGTCATCGGGATTCCCGCGGCGACGGCGGCCTGTCGCGCCGGGATCTGCCCCGCTCCGGCGGTGAGCACCTGACCCATGATCACGTACTCGACCTGGTCGGGGGTCACACCCGCGCGGTCCAGCGCGGCCTTCACGGCGAGGCCGCCGAGCGAGGCGGCAGAGAAGTCCTTGAGCGATCCGAGCAGGCGCCCGATCGGCGTCCTGGCCCCGGCGACGATGACGGAACCGGTCACGACTGTCTCCTTGCGTGTGAGGGAGAGATGGCGAGCGGGATGCGGTGACATCGGCTCGGTTCGGACCCTACCCGGCGGTACCCGATCATCGGAGTCCCTGTCCGCGAGATCATCGTGTTCCGTCGTCCGTCCCACCGGAGCCACGCCGTCCCGGGCCGGGTAGGCCCGCTTCGCGAGCCGCGGGCGATCCGGCGCTGGAGCTGGCCGGCCGACGCGGCCACGTGGTGTGGACGCGGCCCGCCGCGCGGCCGATGCGGCCGGGCCGCCGCCGAGCCGGGAGCGCCCGGCACCGCTCGTGGTGGCGCGGGCCTCAGCCCACCGCGCCGAGGCTCCGCCAGGCAGGCGTCAGCGGCCCGCCGAGCGAGGCCTGATGCGCACACCAGGCGGTGAAGGTCGGCGAGAGGAGATCGGCGGCCGCGGCCAGGATCGGGGCCTCGGCGAAGTCGTGGGTCACCGCGCCGACCGCCGCCCAGCCGGTCAGCAGGGCGTCACCGGGAATCCGCTCGGCCGCGTCGACGAGCCGTCGTGCCAGGTCGGGGTCCTCGTGCAGGCGGTTGACGTTGGAGGCGAGCAGGTCGTGGGCGCGGTGGACGTCGAGCAGCCTGCTCAGCTCGCGCAGTGGATCACGGTGGTCGTCGACGCGCAGGTCGAGCGGCAGCACCTCGGCGCCGTCCGGACTCCGGACCACCAGGCCCGCCGACTGCTGACCTCGGACGTCGCCGCCCGCCTGCTGCCCGGCGCGCAGGGCGGCGAGCAGCCGCCGCGCCAACGGGCCGGTGGTGTCCAGGAACGTCTCCGACATCGCCTCGCACACGCTCGGCAGCGCGAGCAGGTTGCCCTGCACGGCGTAGTGCTCCTCCGCGAGGCCGGTCGCGTACGCGGGGGCGTCTCCACCGGTCCGGTCGCGGCGCCGTCCCTGCCGACGGCGCCGCACTGGACCTCGGCGCCGGGTGCGGCGTGCGAGAGGGCCTGCTCCGGATGTGCTCCGGACGCGATCCGATCGATGATCAACCGCTGTTCGGCGGTGCCGCCCGCTGCCAGCGCCGCCACGGCCGCCACACCCGGCTCCACGACGATCGCCCTGGCTCCGATCGCGAGCACGCAGCCCGCCACGGCCGCGCCCAGCTCACCGGTGGTCGAGTCTCTGGCAACGATCGAGAAGGTCACGGCGGAACCGTAGTTCACCGACGCCCGCCGCGCGGCTGCGACAGGTGGGCCGGTCGCGATCGTGAGGTCGTGATCGATCGGGACGGGCGGCGCCGGGTTCTCGTCGCGACCGCGCCGGCGGCGGTGCGGGTCCGGATCGCGCGGTGACGACCGCGGCGCACGGAACAGGCCTGAGAGGACCGCGATCGGGCCGCGAGTACCGGCGAGGGCAGGGACGTGATCGTGACGGGAGACCCGTGCCGCCGGGGGTCTCGCTCGCCGCGGCAGGCGGACGACACCCCGTCGGCGGCTCCGCTTCCCGGTCGAGCGTCATTAGGCTGGGTGACCATGCACAGCGAGATCTCGTCCTACGTCACGGCGGTCGATCACGTCGGGATCGCGGTTCCCGACCTGGACGCCGCCATCGCCTTTCATCACGAACACTTCGGCCTCGCCGCGGTGCACCAGGAGGTGAACGAGGCGCAGGGCGTGCGGGAGGCGATGCTGCGGGCTCCCGGCGACGACGGAGAGGGCACCGCCGTGCAGCTGCTCGCCCCGCTGCACGAGGAGTCGCCCATCGCACGGTTCCTGGAGCGCGGCGGCCCCGGCCTTCAGCAGCTGGCCTACCGGGTGACCGACGTCGAGACCGTCGCGGAACTCCTGCGCGCACAGGGCCTGCGTGTGCTCTACGAGACGGCCCGCCCCGGCACCTCGAACAGCCTGGTCAACTTCGTGCATCCCAAGGACGCGGGCGGCGTGCTCGTGGAGCTCGTGCAGCCCGCGGCCGGGACCGAGGCCTGATCCCGCCCCGCGGGGACTCCGCCGCTGTCGGGGCGGTCGCTTCGACGGCGGGACGCACTCGACTCGCCGGATTCGGCGGAACGGCCGGGCCGTCGACACCCGCGAGGGTGACGCTATGCGGATCGTCTCACCACATCGGGCGGTCGATCCCCACGATCGTGGAAGTCGACCGCCCCGGTCGGCTGATGCCGCGACCCCGGACGACCGACGTCGACCGCTCGGCATGCCGCCGTCGCCGCTCGCGCACCCGCCGTCGCCGACCACGGGCGGACGACACCTCGAACGAATGCCGGTCGCCGACGAGCCGACCGAGAACCACAGACGGGTTACTCTCCGCATCCACAGTGGACCATATCGTGTGCGTCACGCTCGACTAACTCGCGATCGCCGAAACGGCAAGCCGAACGGGCCGCCGTCAACAGGTCGGCGGACATGGTGAGCAGAATCGCGAAATCCGGGTAGACATTGACCAAGAGTCATCCCGGATTCACCGTACTGGGCAGGTAGCGTGACAACCATGGGCCTCGCTGACGACCGTGATCTTCTCCCGTTGGGCTCCGGCTTCGAGACAGTCCGGCGCGGCGGCTACAACCGTGCCCAGGTCGACGAACATCTGGAGCGACTAGACACCGACCTGCGCATCCTGGCCGCCGACCGCAACGCGGCGCTCTCGCAGGCCACCGACCTCGCTCGGCAGCTCGAGGGCGCCCGTGCCGAGGCCGAGACGCTGCACGCTCAAGTGGAGCGGCTGAGCCAGCCCCCGACCAGCCTGGAGGGGATGAGCGAGCGGCTCCAGCGGATGCTGCGCCTCGCGCAGGAGGAGGCGAACGAGATCCGCGCCCGCGCGGAGTCCGACGTCGCCGAGATCAAGGCACAGTCCGAGGCGGAGATCGCCGAGCTTCGCAATCATTACGATCGCCTGATCACCGAGAACGAGAATCGGCGTCAGGAGATGGAGACCGAACACCGCACCGTCCTGGAGAACGCGAACCGCGAGGCGGAACGCACCGTGACGGAGGCCAGGAACGAGGCGGGCAGGCTCGTCGCCGACGCGGACCGCGCCAGGAAGGCCGCGGACGACGAGGCGGAGGCCCGCCGCGTCAAGGTCGACGAGGACTTCGAGATCGCGATGTCCGCCCGTCGGACCGACGCGATGCGAGCACTGGCAGAGCAGGAGGCGCACAGCAAGGCCGAGGCGGAACGTCGCGTCCGCGAGGCGACGCACGAGGCGAACCGACGCCTTCAGGAGGCCACCGGCGAATCGCATCGCCGCGTCCGAGAGGCCACCGAGGAGTCCAACCGACGGGTCAGCAAGGCACAGAACCAGGTGGAGACGCTACGTAAGCACCGCGCCCGCCTCGCCGAGCAGGTCAGGTCGATCAACGCCCTGCTCGCCGACTCGCTGCCGCTGATCCAGCGGTTCGAGGAGGAGACGGACGCACCGTGGCCGCACTTCGCGCCGCCCGCACCGCAGCAGCAGAATCAGCAGGCCGCCGCCCCACAGCAGAACCAGGCGTCCGCCGCCTCTGGGGCGCCCGTGTTCGACCCGCCCACCCAGCAGCTCCGACTGCCGGACGGGCCGCTCGCCTCGGCACGCCCGAGCGAGGGGACCGAGGCGGGCGCAGGCGGACACACCACCATCCTCGCGAAGCCGACGGCGAACGCGGAGTCCACCGAGGTCCTGCGCACCGACGGCGCCGGGGCATCGAACGAGACCGAGCTGTCCGACGCCCCGGGAGGCTCCGAATCGGGCGCGCCCGCGAACCAGGAGATCACCCTTCGCTGGTCGGAGTCCTCGGGCGGCGGCACGCGCATCCAGGAACCCGTGGGCACCGGTTCCGACCCCGCTGCGGAGGAGGGCGTGACGGCCGCCCCCTTCACCGCGCAGCAGGAGGAGCAGGCGACCGCCACGCTGCCTCGACCCGGCAGCCAGACCTGAGGCGACCGCGGCGGGGCCGCCGTCATAGGCCCCGCCGCTCGGCCAGCCACGGCAGCACGGCGGCGAGAAACGCGGCCGGTGTCTCCATCGGCACCAGATGCCCCGCGTCGGGGACGATCTCCAGTCTGCCCTGCGGCAGCAGCTCGACGAGTCGTTCGGCCGTCTCCGGCGGGGAGAGCTCGTCCTGTTCGCCGATGACGATCAGCGTCGGCAGCCCGGCGTCACGCAGCAGGGCGGTGGAGTCCGGTCGAGCGGCTATCGCCCGCTGCGCCCAGGCGATGCCCGCGGCGGGCTGAGCGTCGATCAGGCCGCGCAACCGGTCGACGACCGCCGGGCGCGTCGCATGCGTCGCGGCCCCCACGAGCTTCGGCAGCATCTCGGCGGCGAGCCAGTCGGCGCTCCCCTCGGCCTCGATACGGGTCGCCGCGTCGAACCGGGCCTGCCTCGGCCCCTCCTGATCGGCCTCCGACTTCGTGTCGACCAGCAGCAGACCCGCGACGCGCTCCGGTGCCAGCCGCAGGAGCGCCATCGCGGCATAGCCGCCCATCGACGCACCGCCGACGACCGCCCGTTCGATCCCAAGCCGGTCCAGCAGCGCGACCACGTCGGCGGCGACCACCGCCAGATCCGCGTCGGGCGCCGCCGCGTCGCCTGCGACGAGCGGCGCGGTTCCGAGGCCGCGCTGATCCGGAGTGATCAGGCGGACCTCCTCGGCCAGCACGGCACGGACGTCGTCCCACATTCTCGAGTCGAGGGGGAAGGCATGCAGCAGGACCAGAGGCAGACGGTGCTCGGCGGCTGTCGACATACGGCCATCCTGCCGGCGGACCTCGGCCGATCCGGCGAGACACCCGGCCCGCCCGACGGCTCCGGACCGGTCCGCGAAGACGATGCGACCGGGGACTCAGCCTCGGTGAACGGAGAAGTGCACGGACTCGCAGCGTCCGTCCCAACTGCGGGGCAGGGGCGTCGGCACGGCGGGCGCCACGATCGACACGATCCCGTCGAGCACGTCGTCCGCCCGACCGACCCAGAGATGTCCGGCGCCCGGATACCCGACGATCTCGGCCTGTGGCACGACGCCGAACCGTTCCCGAGCCTCGGCAGGCCGCAGCCGATCGTCCAGCTCGGGTACCAGGGCGTGCAGCGGCCTGCCCCACCGAGCCCAGGCATCGAGGTCTTCCGGGCCGCTGGAGCGCAGCGGCGGCGACAGCAGCACCGCGCCGCGCACGGCGGGAACACGGCCGTACCTCACTGCGAGATCGGCGCCGAACGACCAGCCGACGATCCAGAGTTCGGGCAGTCCCCGGCGTACCGCCCAGGCCACGGCGGCGGCGACGTCGAGCCCCTCCAGCCCACCGTGATCGAAGACCCCGTCGCTGCGACCCGCGGCGCTGGCGGTCCCTCGGGTGTTGAAACGCAGCACCGCCAGGTCGGCCAGAGCGGGCAGCCGCCAGGCGGCCTTGCGGTAGAGCTGTGAATCCATCATCCCGCCGTGAGTCGGCAGCGGATGGAGGCATATCAGGGTGGCCTGAGGCGGCCGGTCCGCGGGCAGCGCCAGCTCGCCGACGAGCGCCAGACCATCCTCGGTGCGCAGGGTGATCGGCGTTCGGCGGCCGGGAAGCACGGTGCCCGACCGGATGGGAGTGCTCGTCATCGTGGTCGATGCTGCCGGCCGACGCGGGCGGAGGGACACACGGCGTGCGGGACAGGTTGGGTGCCGCCCGGCGCCGAAGGCATCGCTTCGTCCCTCCTGTCGACCTGCCACCGGAGACGAGCGGTCGGACGGCATTCGGGCGCGTGATTCGCCAGCGGCGATGACGGCGGTGACGTGCGTCTCGCCGAAGCACCCTCCCCGGCGCGCTGGTCGCCGACCATCCCGGCGGAACGGCTAGCCTGTGCCCCCGTGCCACGCCGTAACCATCCCCGCCGTGCGGGCTCCGCCGCAGCGTCGAGTGAGCCCCGCGGCATCGGAGCGACGCTCGGTTCCGCCCGTCGGGTGGCCGCGCCCGACGGCGACTGGCTGGTTCGCACCGTCCCCGGCACCCAGGCCGCCAAGATCTACCGGTGCCCCGGCTGCGACCACGAGATCCGGGTGGGCATCTCCCACGTCGTCGCCTGGCCCGCCGAGGACCACGGCGGTGTCGAGGACCGTAGGCACTGGCACACCGGCTGTTGGAACGCGCGAGGCCGACGCGGCCCCACGGCCCGGCGGCGCTGACCCGGGCCGGCCACCCACGAGACACCGGAGGGACGGCGCTCGGTGCCCGACCGGACGGTCCTGGCACAGGGACGAGGGCCGCGCGTTCGTCAGCGGAGTCGAACCGCCCCGAGTCGCGTCGTCGACGGCGCTCCGGGAGGCCGAGTCACTCCTCGAACTCCCGTGCGGCCAGGTCGGTGACCCGGCGCAGTGCCTCGCCCGCGTCCGGACCGACGGCCGAGACCCGTACCGTCGCGCCGCCGCCCGCGCCGAGTCCCATCAGGGCGAGGACGCTGGCGGCGTCGGCTTCACGCTCCCCATAGCGCACGGTGACGCGAGCGTCCAGCCCGGCGACGCGGCGGGCGAGGAGGGCCGCGGGTCGGGCGTGCAACCCGACATCGTTGCGCAGTTCCACCTCGACCGCGCCGCCGTCGGGCAGCGCGGACGGGTCCGCGGCGGCGTGTTGCGCGGAAGGCTCGGACTCGGCGGCACGCCGCGACGACTCCGCCGCGTGGCTGACCGCCTCTTCCACGGTGGGCGGGCCGGCATCGGCGGCACCGGCCTGCTCGGCGGCGCCCGCCATCGCGGCGGCGCCCGCGGCGGGCTCGGCGGTACCGGAGGCGGGATCGGCCAACGCCCATTCCGCGTCGGCGGCCGCCGAGGAGGCCGTCAACGCCACCGAATCCAGATCCGCACCGCCCTGCGCGGCGACGGCGGCCGCGACCGCGCCCTCCACGAAGGGGGCGTCGGCGACATAGGCCCTGCCGGGGTCGTCCAGCGCCTCCACCGCCAGTTCAGCCGTCATCTGGGCGCTGCCCAGGTCATAGAGGATCACCACGCCACGCCCGTGTTCGGCCCGTTCCACGGCGGCGGAGACCAGTTCGAGGTCTGTGCCGAGCCCACCGCCGGGCAGCCCGCCCGCCGCCTCGATGCGGACGTCGGGCGCCATCTGGCCCGCCAGCTCGGCCAGCCCCGCGGCGAGCTGTGCGCTGTGCGAGACGAGCACCAGGCCGACGAGGCTCATGCGTCCTCCCCCGGCGCGGCGGCAGGCTCGGCCGACGCGCCGCCGTCCTCGGCCGACCGGGCCGACTGCGACGCGGCGGACCCGGCCAACGACGCCAGGATCAACGCGGTCGACCGGGCACCGGGGTCCAGGTGTCCGGCACTGCGCTCACCGAGGTAGGAGGCACGGCCCTTGCGGGCGACGAGAGGGACGGTGGCCTGCGCGCCCGCGTCGGCGGCCGCCGACGCCTCGGCGAGCACCTCGGCGATCGTGGCGCCGCGTTCGGCGGCCGCCGCGGCCGCCAGCACGGCGGGCCGCAACGCGTCCACCATCGTCTTGTCGCCCGGCTCGGCCCGTCCGCGCGCCACGACGCCCTCCAACGCGGCCTCCAACGCCGCGGCGACGGCCGTCGCATCGAGGTCGGGGCGGTCCCCGATCGCGTTGCCCGCGCGCAACAGGGCCGTGCCGTACAACGGTCCGGCCGCACCGCCGACCGTGGAGATGAGAGTGGCGGCCACCTGCCGCAGGACCGCGCGGGGAGTGTCACCCTCCGCCGAGGTCACCCGGTCCACGACCGCGTCGAAGCCTCGACGCAGGTTCTCGCCGTGGTCTCCGTCGCCGATGGCGCGATCCAGCCGGACGAGTTCGTCGCAGTGCTCACGGACGACCCCGGCCACCCGAAGCCACGCCGCCGCCGTTCCCGCCCCGTCGCAGTTCATCATCGCCCCCATCGCAGCGCGGGCGTGCTCACCGGCGCGTCCCACCACTCGATCAACTCATCCGTCAGCCGGAGCAGCGTCAGGCTGATGCCCTGCATCTCCAGGCTCGTCACATACGGCCCCACCAGACTGCGCTCGACGAGCAGTCCTCGCTCGATCAGCAGCGCGGTGGCGCTCCCGTGGGCCAGGTACAGCTCGACCAGCGGGGTGCCGCCCATCGAGTTGCTGAACAACAGCACCCGATCGCCCGGCTGCCACTCCAGGTCGTCGAGCACGGGCTGCAGCAGCATTCGCACGAGGTCTCGAGCAGGGGCGAGCCGAGTCCGCTCCCGGCCGGGCTCGCCGTGGATGCCGATGCCGATCTCGATCTCGTCCTCGCCCAGCACGAAGCTCGGCTCGCCCGCGTGCGGCACGGTGCAGGGAGCCAGCGCCAGTCCCATGCTCCGCACGTTCGTCACCACGGTCCTGGCCAGTCGCTCGCAGGTGTCGAGGTCGGCGCCTGCCTCCGCGGCGGCTCCGACGATCTTCTCGACCAGCAGCGTGCCCGCGACGCCCCGTCTGCCCGCGGTGAACAGCGAGTCCCGCACGGCGACGTCGTCATCGACGATCACGGTGCGGACGTCGACGCCGTCCGCCTCGATCAGCTCCGCGGCGGTCTCGAAGTTCAGCACGTCGCCCGTGTAGTTCTTCACCAGCAGCAGCACACCCGCTCCGCCGTCCGCCGCGGCGACGGCCGCCTGAATCTGGTCCGGCGTCGGAGAGGTGAACACGGGTCCGGGGCAGGCCGCGGTGAGCATGCCCGGCCCGACGAAGCCGCAATGCAGGGGTTCATGCCCGGAACCGCCGCCGGAGATCACGGCGACCCGGCCGCGTACCGGCGCGTCGGCCCGCACGACGAAGGCCGGATCGGTGTGCACCCGCAGATCGGGATGCGCGGCGGCCATGCCGTGCAACGCCTCGGTCACGACGGCGGCGGGATCATTGATGATCTTCTTCACTGCCGTGCTACCCCCAGACCGCCCGCCGGATCGTCGGCCCGCCGCCTGCGCGAGCCGCCGCCCGACGGCCGTGACACTCGAATTCGGGTGAAGTGCCAGGACTCAGCGACCGTAACGCATTCGGACCAGGCGCAACAGCCGACGGACGGTGCCCGACCTCCTGCCGAAGGTCAGGGCGTTGATCAGCGGCCTGCCTCGGCGTCTGGTCACCGACTTGACCCTGGCGAACTCCCGTAGCCCGTCCGCACCCCGCACCCGGCCGTGACCGGACGCCCCGACGCCGCCGAGCGGCAGGGCGGGCACGATGCCGATCGTCCCGGCGCTGTTCACCGCGATCGCGCCCGCACGCAGGCGCGCGGCGATCTCCTCACCGCGGCTCGTGGAGAACACCGAGGCGCCGAGGCCGAATCGGGAGGCATTGACCAGCCGGACCGCCGTGTCCAGGTCGGGCACCCGGTTGATCACCAGCATCGGCCCTCGGGTGGGTTCGGTGAGGACGCTGGAGTCCTCCGGCACGTCCAGCAGCACCACCGGTTCGACATAGGGCGGCCGCAGCGACTCCAGCCCGCCCACGAGGCAGCGCGCCCCCTGATCGATCGCCTCGGCGAGCTGTCCGCGGATCACCTCCACCTGCCCTGCCTGCTGCACGGGGCCCAAGTCGGCGCCGGGCTGGCCGCCCGGCCGGAGCCGTCGTGCCCGCTGCTCGACCAGATCGATGAACCGGTCCGCGACGTCGTCGAGGACGTACACCCGCTCCAGGCTGGTGCTGCTCTGACCCGCGTTGGACATCGCGCCCCAGACGGCGGACTCGGCCGCGGCGACGAGGTCGGCGTCGGAGTCGACCAGCATCGCGTCCTTGCCACCGCACTCGACCACGACCGGCGTCATCGTCCGCGCACAGTCGATCAGCACCTGACGGGCGGCGTCGGCCTTGCCGGTGAAGGAGATCTTGTCGACGCCCGCCGAACACAGGTCGGCTCCGGTCCTGCCGTCTCCCGTGATCACGGTGAGCACCGGGTGTTCCGGCACGAGTTCGCCGAACGCCTCGGCGAGCGCGATCGCCACGCCGGGCGTGAGTTCGCTGGGTTTGAGCACGACGGCGTTGCCCGCGGCCAGCGAGTCCACCACCGCCCCCATCGGGGCGAACGCGGGCCTGCTGGCCGATCCGATGACGCCCACCACCCCGACCGGCTGATACTCGACGGTCGAGGCGTGGTTGGTCATCAGCCGTCCGGTGGCCACCCGCCTGCGCCGTAGGACACCCTCGGCGTTCTCCGCCGCCCACCGCAGGTGTTCGAGCACCATGAGCAGTTCCAGCCGCGCGTCGTCCAACGGTTTCCCGGTCTCGGCACAGATGAGGGCGGCCAGTTGTTCGATCCGGCCGAACAAGGCGACCCGCCAGCGGTCCAGCCGGGCCCGTCGACCCGCGAAGCCCAGCTCATGCCACCAGCGGGCGGCCGGCTGCGCGTCGGCCACGACGGCGAACACCTCGGCGCGTGAGGCGAGCCGATGCCTGCCGACGACCTCGCCGGTACGCGGGTCGTAGGAGACGAACTCGTCCGTATCGTCCCCCGCCGGGGCGGCCGCCGAGTCGGCGGGCCGATCGGTGTGGCTCTGTCGCATCAGCGTCCTCCCACCGGGGCCGAAGTCGGATCTGGGCGAAGATTACGCCGCACGGCCGAGGAACCGCTCCGCCTGCCGAGGCGGACGGACGCGCGGCGCGCGGTCGGCGGTCCGGTGATCACGCGGGGATGCGAGTCTTGATCACTTCGGCGGCCTCGGTGGCCAGTGCGCAGGTGTCGACGCCCTCTTCCAGGATGTCGGCCATCGAGACGGTCACGACCTCGAACTCGGCGCCGTCGCCGAAGGGTCCGTGTGCCCAGGACACCTTGCACTCCGGGTAGACGTTGCCGTCCAGGACGCGGTAGGCGGTGGCGCCGGCCAGGTCGATCTCCTCGACGTCGGCGGCGTCGGCCGGGTCATAGGAGATGCGGAACCCGACCTGGAGCTCCACGCCGGTGCGCGACCACGTGCAGTCGTGCAGGCCGTAGGCGTGCTGCCGGTGTTCGTCGCCGATCCAACCGGCGACCTCGTCGGCCTCGGCCGTCTCGCAGGCATCGAGGCCCGCCAGCAGACCGGTGCCCTCGGCGTTGTGCGGCGGGTCCTCCCGGACGAGTTCCACCGCGTGCTCCGCGAACTCCCTGCCGGTGGCGCAGACGTCGTCGACCTTGGCGGTGAGCTGGATCGTCAGCGACTTCGCGTTCTCGCCGTCGGTGGTGATGACGCGAACGAAGCACATGCCGCCGCCGTCGCCGTCGACGGACTGGACATGGGTCTTGAGACCGGCGACCTCCTGGCTGGCCTGCTCCGCCTCGGAGAAGACCGAGTCGCCGAGCGTGTAGGTGAGGCCCACCGACTCGCCCTGCTGGTCGACGCCGTAGTAGCCGCAGCGGCTGTAGTCCGCGCGCATCGCCTCGGGGGTGTCACCGAACTGGGCGAACTCCGCCTCGTCCAGCAGCGCGCAGGGGTCGATCGGGCGCAGGGCCTCGGGCGTGAACGCCGCCTCTTGGGCCTGCGGCTCGCCGCCGCCCTGGTCGTCGCCGGTCCCCGGTGCGGAGGCGACGACGTTCTCGCGTTCCGCCGCGGGCACGGTGGTCCGTTCGAAGGTGACCTTGGCGAGATCGGTGCTGCCCGCACAGCCTGCCGACAGCAGCAGCACGGCCGGGATCAGGGCAAGTCGAAGACGGCGAAGACGGCGCACGGACAGCACGGTAGCGCCCGACATCGGTCAGTGAGGCCGCAACAGAACATCCCCACATCAGCCGTCACTCTACAGAGATAATTCGTCACGGATTGTCGTCATCGCCGTGGTCGATGAGCCGGGGGTCCACCACCACGGGACGCAACCGGGCCCAGAGTGCGAAGAGCGCGGCGGCCAGCAGCATCGCCAGACCTGCCCACAGGTTGATCGCGACGCCCGCCGCCTTCGCGAGGTCCTCCTCCGTCGTGAAACCGACGCCCAGCACGGTGAGCACCCCGCCGTAGACGATGAACAGCAGGGCCAGTATCCACCGGAGGTCGAACAGTCCGGCGCCCCGATGAACCTGTGCCGCCCGGGCGTGATGCGGGGCCATGGGCGTCCTCCTCACGATGAGTCGTCCGTTCGGCGGCTGCCGACGGTCAGCCGAAGATGACGTTCAGGATCACGACCGCCACGAGCGCTCCCCCGCCCAGCAACGCCGGAGAGCGATACCAGCCCGCGTCCCGCCCCGTCGTGGAGTGCGTGCGATCGGCCTTGGGCGTCAGACTCCAGACCAGGCCCGCCAGCTCCGATTCCGGCTTGGGCCTGGTGACCATCGTGACGGCGACGCTGACGACGATGTCGACGACGAACGCGGCGCCCGCACCGAGGAAGCTCGCGCCCTGCCCCGGCAGGTCCCACACCCCCGTCTCCGCCAGGACGGAGACCATGACGGCCGCCGCGGTGCCCGAGACGAGCCCGATCCAGCCCGCCGCCGGGGTCATCCGCTTCCAGAACATGGCCAGGATGAAGGTCGCGAACAATGGTGCGTTGAAGAAGGAGAAGAGCTGCTGGATGTAATCCATGATGTTGTTGTAGCCGGCCGCGATGAAGGCGGTTCCGATCGCGATGATCGTGCCGATCACGGTGGCGCGGCGACCGATCTTGAGATAATAGCCGTCCGGTCGATCACGGCGAACATACGTCTGCCAGAGATCATAGGTGAAGACCGTGTTGAAGGCGCTGATGTTGGCCGCCATGCCCGCCATGAATGCGGCGAGAAGCCCGGTGATCGCCACCCCGAGGATGCCGTTGGGCAACAGGTCGCGCATGAGGACCGACAGTGTGTCGTTATAGTCCAGATCGCTCTCGCCGCCCGCCTTCAACGCGGCGAGCTCCGGCGACAGCACGCCGGCCACCATGCCGGGGATCACGACCACGAAGGGAATGAACATCTTCGGATACGCGCCGATCAGCGGCGTGCGTCGAGCCGCCGACATGCTGGACGCCGACATGGCCCGCTGCACTTCGACGAAGTTGGTCGTCCAGTAACCGAAGGAGAGCACGAAACCCAGGCCGAACACGATTCCCAGGGTGCTCAGAAAGGAGCTGCCGAAGCCCGTCAGCTCGTTGCCCGGCCACGCGGCGAGCTGCTGCTGCCCGGCCTGCTCGGCGACGCGATCGGTGAGGCCCTGCCAGCCGCCGACCTGAATGAGACCGACGATGGTCAGCGGCAACAGGGCCGCGACGATCACGAAGAACTGCAAGACCTCGTTGTAGACGGCCGCCGAGAGCCCCCCGAGGGTGGTGTAGCTGAGCACCACGGCCGCCGCGACGACGACCGACACCCAGATGGGCCAGCCGAGCAGTACGTTGATCACGAGTGCCAGGGCGAAGAGATTCACGCCCGCGATCAGGACCTGCGCGGCGGCGAAGCTCAGCGCGTTGACCAGATGAGCGCCTCGGCCGAATCTGCGACGCAGATACTCGGGAACACTGCGCACCTTGGACCCGTAGTAGAAGGGCATCATGACGATGCCCAGGAACACCATCGCCGGAATGGCGCCGATCCAGTAGTAGTGCATCGTCGGCATGCCGTACTGGGCGCCGTTGGCCGACATTCCGATGATCTCGATCGCCCCGAGGTTCGCCGAGATGAACGCGAGCCCTGTCACCCACGCGGGTAGCGATCGACCGGAGAGGAAGAAGTCCAGACTGGTCGACACCGAGCGACGCGCGAGATAACCGATCAACAAGACCAGTACGAAATAGACGACGATCAAGGCGTAGTCGATCGGACCCGCATTCAGGCGCAGCGTCTCTTGCGCAAGGATCGCCACTACACGCCACCTCTCGACGCGGGAACACTCGGCGTGCCCGGAACGTCATACAGGGCTGTCTCGGGAAGACTAGCCCGGCGAGAGGGGTACCGCTCTGCCAGCGGACGCCGAGACCGGCTCGGGTGAAACCGGCCTGACGCGCGCGGGAGAGCCGACTCCGCGGCGGATCAGAAGAGGCGGAACTCGTCCGGCTCGATGCCGCGGAGGGCGTCGTAGTCCAGGACCACACAACGGATGCCCCGGTCCTCGGCCAACGTCCTGGCCTGCGGCCTAATCTGCTGCGCGGCGAAGATGCCCCGCACGGGGGCGAGCAGGGGGTCCCGATTGAGCAGTTCGAGATACCGGGTGAGCTGCTCGACACCGTCGATCTCGCCGCGCCGCTTGATCTCGACGGCCACCGAGGCCCCGCCCGCGTCGCGGCACATCAGGTCGACGGGGCCGATCGCCGTCGGGAACTCACGACGGACCAGCGTCCAGCCTTCGCCCAGGGTGGCGACGTGCTCCGCGAGCAGCTCTTGGAGGTGAGCCTCCACGCCGTCCTTGACCAGGCCCGGCTCGACACCCAGTTCATGGCTGCTGTCATGCAGCACCTCGTCGATGGTGATCACGACACGCTCACCCGCCTTGTTCTGCACGGTCCAGATGTCGGGGTCCTCGATCAGCCAGCAGGGCGGGCTCATCCAGTTGAGCGGTTTGTAGGCCCGGTCGTCGGAGTGCACCGACACCGACCCGTCGGCCTTGATCAACAACAGCCGATTGGCCATCGGAAGATGGGCGGTGAGCCTGCCGACGTAGTCGACCTGACAGCGAGCGATGACGAGACGCACGCGCCACAGCGTAGAGAAGCCGATCGTCCGTCGGCCGACGCCCCGCCCACGGCGACGACGCCGACCGACGTGTGCTGGTCAGTCGCCGGTGTAGAGCAGCAGATTCGGCGTGCCCTCGCCCGCCTCCGTGATGACGTCGACGGTGGCGTGAGCCAGGGTCGCCTCGGCGACCTCCGCGGGCGTCGCCTCCGGGGCGGACTCCAGGAAGAGGGCCACCGCGCCCGCGACGTGCGGCGAGGCCATCGACGTCCCGCTGATCACATCGATCGCGTCATCGGAGCCGATCCAGGCCGAGGTGATGTTCAGCCCGGGGGCGAACAGGTCGACGCACTCGCCGAGGTTGGAGAAGCTCGCCCGGACGTCGGCCTCGTCGGACGCCGCCACGGTCAGTGCGGCGGGCGTCCTCGCGGGCGAGGTGCCGCAGGCGTCCTGAGCGTCGTTGCCCGCCGCCACCACATAGGTGATGCCACTGGCGATCGACTCCTCGACGGCCTCGTCCAGCACGTCGGAGACGCCGCCGCCGAGACTCATGTTCGCCACCGAGGGCCCCTCGGCGTTCGCCGTGACCCACTCGATGCCCTGGAGGACTCCCTCGATGGTGCCCGAGCCGCCGCAGTCGAGGACCCGGACGCCGTGCACGGCGACCTCCTTGGCGACGCCGAACTCCGTGCCGCCGATCGTGCCCGCCACGTGGGTGCCGTGGCCGTTGCAGTCGACGCCGTCCTGACCGTCGCCCACCGAGTCGAAGGCCGCGACCGCCCGGCCGCCGAACTCGACGTGCGTCGGCTGGACGCCGGTGTCGATCACGTACGCGGCGACCCCGGCCGCCGTGTTGCCATAGGTGTAGGAGTCGTCGAGCGGCAGCTCGCGCTGGTCGATCCGATCGAGTCCCCACGTGGGGTCCTGCTGGGTGTCGTGGATGGAGACGCGCTGGTTCTGCTCGACGTAGGCGACCGCGGGGTCGGCCGCGAGCAGTCGGGCCGCCTCCGAGTCGAGTTCGACGGAGAAGCCGCGGACGGCATGCTCGAAGGTGTGGCGCAGCGTCCCGCCGTAGACCCCGATCAGCGATTCCACGGCGGTGTCCACCGACTCCGGCGCCACCGTCTCGGGCAGCACCACCAGGTAGCTGTCCTCGATCGCCGTCGGGGAGGCCGACGCGCGGATGTCGCCGGGCGCGGTCGCTCCGACTCCCTCGTCCGATGCTCGGGGACTCGCCGACTCGGCGCCTGCCCGCTGCGCCACCGTTCCCTCGTCCACAGCGGCGCCGTGCGCGCTCGCCGTGCCGATCACCAGCCCGACCGTCACCGCACTCAGGCAAGCGGCCCATCGCCTCCGTTCGTGGTGCACCATCCGCCGTCTCCTCTCGTCGAGCTGATCACTACGTCACTCCCCCTGCGTACCGGGTGCCGGAGACGACGACCAGCAACATCACGCCATGGCGACGAGCGATCACCCGCCCGTGGAGACACCGCCGTGGTTTCACCCGCCGGTGCGGCATCATCGGCGGGTATGGAGACAGTGAGTTCTCGCCAGGTGTACGCCAATCCGTGGCTGACGGTCCGAGAGGACGAGATTCGGCGGCAGGACGGCTCGGCGGGGATCTACGGGGTCGTGGACAAGCCGGACTACGCGCTGATCATCCCGATGGACGGGGACCGCCTGCACCTCGTCGAGCAGTTCCGCTATCCGCTGGGCCTGCGGCGCTGGGAGTTCCCGCAGGGCACCGCGCCGGACCGGGTCGCCGTGGAGCAGGCGGCCCTGGCCGAACGGGAGCTGCGGGAGGAGACGGGGCTGCGCGCGGGCAGCATGGTGGAGATCGGTCTGCTCGACGTGGCGCCCGGCTGCTGTAGTCAGCGCGGTCGGGTGTATCTGGCGACCGAGCTCACCGAGGGTGAGGCGGACCGAGAGCACGAGGAACAGGACATGCGGACCGGCTGGTTCACCAGGATCGAGTTCGAACGCATGATCGGCGAACAGGTGATCACCGACGCGCAGTCCATCGCGGCCTACTCGCTGCTGCTGCTCCACGAACGCCGCACGGCCTGACCCGGCGGCGACGGCGGCAGGCCTCGGCGAGCACCGTGCACCGCCGACCGGATCGGCACGTCGTCCCCCGCAGCGCGGACCCCGGCGGGCAGGCACCACCGTCGCCGATCACGGCCCGCTCGGGGCGGGCCGCTACGACGGACGCCCGAAGCGCGAGGGGCCGGGGTCGGCCGGGTGTCCGAGGCACGGCCGAGGCCGACACCGGCCGTCGACCTCTCGCGGCCCGCTTCTCTTGACCGACGCGCCGGGTCGACACAGCCCTGCCCGCACGACTCTGCACGGCCGGCCCGCGGACGACGTTCGGCGGCGGACCGGCTCCGGGCGGACGCGAGTCAGCTCTCGGCGAGCACCGACTGGAGGAAACGCTGGGTGCGCTCCTGCTTGGGCTCGTCGAAGATCTCGGCGGGCGGCGCGGCCTCGATGATCCGGCCCGCATCGAACATCAGCACGCGGTTCGAGACGTCCCTGGCGAACTTCATCGCGTGCGTCACGCACAGCATGGTGATGTCGCTGGACTTCGCGACGTCACGCAGCACGTCCAGCACCTCGGCGGCCAGCTCCGGGTCGAGCGCCGAGGTGACCTCGTCCAGCAGCAGGATGTCGGGGTCCATCGCCAGTGCGCGGGCGATGGCGACACGCTGCTGCTGCCCGCCGGAGAGCTGCGAGGGATACGCGGACACCCTGTCTCCCAGCCCGACCATGTCGAGCAGCTCCTTGGCGCGTTCCTCGGCCTCGTCCTTGGACTTGCCGAGGACGTGGATCGGGGCCTCGGTGACATTGCGCAGCACCCGCATGTTGGGAAACAGGTTGTACTGCTGGAACACCATGGTGATCCGGCCGCGCACCTTGCGGATGTGAGCCTCGCTCGCGGGCGCCAGCGAACCGTTCCGCTTCTCGTGGAAGAGATAGTCGTCGCCCACCCTGATGGTGCCGCTGTCGGGCTTGATCAGCGTCATCAGCATCCGCAGGATCGTCGTCTTGCCCGATCCGCTCGGTCCGATCAACGTGACCCGCTCGCCCGTCCCCACGGAGAACGAGAGGTCGTCGAGCACCACGTTCTTGCCGAAGCGCTTGCTGATGTCGTCGAAGCGGATGAAGTCGTCCTGCTTCGTGCCCGTCTCGGCCGCGGCACTGCTCGCCTCGGTCATCGGCTTGTTCCCCTTCTCAATCTTGTCGCCGGTCACGCGGCTCGGACCTGACCGAAGCGGCGTTCCAGGATCCTGGCGAGCCAGGACATGACGAGCGCGGTCACCAGGTAGAGGATCCCGGCCATGGTGATCGGCTCGGCGTAGAGGAACGTCTCGGAGCCGATCGCGCGGGCCACGGTCAGCATCTCGACCACGGTGATGGCGACGAGCGTCGGCGTGTCCTTGAACATGGCGATCACGTAGTTGGCCAGCGCGGGCATCGCCCTCGGCAGCGCCTGCGGCAGGATCACGCTGGTCCAGGTCCGGCGGGCGGGCAGGTTCAGCGCCCGCGCGGCCTCCCACTGTCCGACGGGCACGCCGTCGATGCCGGAGCGGTAGACCTCCGACACGTACGTCGCGTAGTGGACGCCGAGGCCGATCGCGGCGGTGACCAGGGTCGAGAAGCTGATGCCCACCTCGGGCAGCACGTAGAACAGGAAGAAGAGCTGCACCAGCAACGGGGTCGATCGAATGAACTCGATGACGATCGACGCGGGAACGCTGATCCACAGCTTGGAGCTGCGGCGCAGCAGCGCGAAGCCGAGGCCGAGGACGAGCGCGATCAGGTAGCCGAGCACCGTCGCCTGCAACGCGACGACGAGCCCGTCGAGCAGGTCCGGGACCGAATCCCAGAACACGTCCCAGTTCCATCCGCTCATGCCGTGGCCTCCGTCCTGCGGAAGATGCGGGCGATCATGCCGGGCGGAACCGTCCGGCCGAGGGATGCGGCGGCCCGTCGTTCCAGGAATCGCATCAACACGGTGAAGATCAAGGCGATGACTCCGTAGGCGACCAGCAGGCCGCCGAACACGCCCGCGGTGTTCTGCGTGGAGGCCCTGACCAGCTGGGCGCCGAAGGTCAGGTCGGAGAGATAGACGATCGACACCAGCGCGCTGGCCTTGAGCAGCTCGATCAGGTTGTTGCTGAAGGCGGGGATCATCGCGACGATCGCCTGCGGCAGCACGACCTTGCGCATCCGCTGCCAGGGGGTGAAGTTGAGGGCCGTGGCGGCCTCAAGCTGGCTCTGCGGGATGGCGCGGACCGCGCCGCGCACCACCTCGGCGCCGTAGGCCCCGATGTTCAGCGCCAGCGCGAGCACGCCCGCGAACAAGGGTGCCAGCTGGTAGCCGAACCTCGGCATCACGAAGATCAGCCAGAACAGCACGATCAGGGCGGACATCCCGCGGAAGGTCTCGGTGTAGAGAAAGCCCAGCGCGCGCAGGAACTTCTTCCTGCTCAACCTGGCGAGCCCGGCGGCGAACGCGAAGACGAGGCCGAGCAGGGCACCGAAGACCGTGAGCTGGAGGGTGACCACCAGCCCCTCGATCATGTATTGCCAGAGTCCCGGAGACAACGGGGCAACTCCTTCCGGTCAGGCCTGCGGCGCCTGGCACAGTTCTTCGGCGGTCAGGTCCGTCATCTCGTCCTCGGTGAAGCCGAAGGGCTCCACGATCGGCAGGAGCAGGCCCTCGCTCTTGAGGGTCGCCAGCTCGCTGTTGAAGGCCTCGACGATGTTCGCCTCTCCCAGTCGGAAGCCGAATCCGCCCGCGCCGTTCTGGTCGACGCCGTCGACCGTCGGGATGAAGGGCGGCTCGGAGAGTTCGAGGCCGGAGTCGGTCCTGCTCGCGAGCGCGGACCGCAGCGAGAGCGTGGAGAGCAGGAAGGCGTCGGCCCGCCCGGCGGCGACGCCGTCGAGCCCGGAGACCTGATCGGGGAAGACCACGATCTGATCGGAGGGCACGCCGACTCCGGTGGCGACCGACTCCTCCACTCCGCCGACGATCACGCCGAGCACGACGTCGGGGTCGGCCACGACGTCGTCCAGGGTGGTGAGGCCGAGCGGGTTGCCCTCCGGGACGAGGAAGGCATACGGCGCGTTGTAGTCGGGGTTCGTGAAGAGGATCTGTTCACAGCGGGCGGGGGTGATGTACATGCCCGCGGAGATCACGTCGAACAGCCCGGCGTTGAGGCCGGGAATCAGGGAACTGAAGTCGGCGAGCTTCGGCACGAAGCTGTCGACACCGAGCCGTCGGAAGATCTCCTTGCCCACTTCGGCGGCCTGCCCCGTCAAATCGCCCTCGGAATCGATGAAGGCGAAGGGGGTCTCGTTGGCGAATCCCATCCGGACGTTGCCGCGGTCGCGCAACTGATCCAGCAGATCACCGCCGTCGCCCGCCGTGGAGAGATCGATCGTGCTGCACCCGGCGACGCCGACGCCGAGCCCGACCGCCAGAAGGCCCCCGGTGGCGCCCCGGATGAAGTTTCGTCGGGTGACGTTCGCAGCTTGCACGGAAGGCCGCTCCCCCGCTCGGTGACAGGACGATGCGAGTCGTCACGCTGCGGCGACTCGGCGTGTCGAACGTAGGCGGAGCACCTGGTGCGGTCAAAGGTCGGCACTGACCGTAACGCATGGCGTTATACGAACGAGATAGGAAGTGGCGGCGGTCATTCGGCCATCGGATCAAGCTGCAAACTGTGGGTCACCAGCGATTTCACCCGTTTGCCTGACACGGCGGCCACTCTTGTGCTATATGGGTCACTATTGGGTCACGATCGGACGCGCCGCTGGCTGATCGAGGTGAGCCGGACGGATTCGACGGGCGCTCCGAGCAGTGTGCGAGCACGGCGGTTCACCAGCTGTAAAGGACTATTCACACCACCGAGAAAGATCGGTGGGAATACCGAGAGCCACCCGCCGTCGGGTGATTAGTCGACTACTGGGCGTTCGCACGGAGTAGGTCGTTCCCGCCCCCTCGAACTGGTGGAGAACGGTCATTTACCGAAACAGCCGCAGAACTCGGCGCACCGGCGGGATCGCCATCGCTCGATCGGATGACCGCCCGACAGGCGATCGACCCGGCGAAGCCGATGGCGCCGACCGCGGCGGCGTGTCGTGGCGCGGTTCGACGCCGGGAGCGCGGCGGCAAGGCAGGCCGCCGTCACGTCGGCGATCGAGCGATGCGGCACGCGCCTGGGACCGATCTCGGCCGCGGCATGGTGCGGAGTCGCCGCCGGACCGGAGGTCGTCGCCGGATGCGGAGCGACTCACCGGCGGCACGGCCCCGGCGCGCGGATCGGCGGGTGCGGCGCCGGGCGGTGTCCCGAGGCCGTTCCGGCGCACGTTCCGAGTGCGAGCGGCGCCCCGGGCGCCCACGGGGGTTCTGAACGGAGGCATGTCCGGCGCCCAGGCCGGCGGTGCCGTCCGGTTCCGCCACCGGAGCGACCCGCGGCACGCCTGACCCGACCACGGGACACCACCATGACCCGACCCCGATCCGCGCGGGCGCTCGACCACCACTCGCGCAGGAGTCGCCCAGCGCCGTCGACCAGCCGAAGGCGGCACCGGCGACCCGGTGGCCCAGCGCCGTCGACTCTGTGTACCGGCCGCATCACCTGCCCGACCGCGTACTGACGCCCGAGACGGCAGGCGCGTGACGCCCGGCCCCGTCTACACGGGGACCGGGCGCGATCGAGCGGCCTCGCGCCAGGGGCCGCATCCCTCACGCACGCCCGTCGGCGAGAAGTCGGATATTCCCGCGCTCAGCGCTCAGGCGGAGCCGACACCCGTTCCACCGAGGCGCCGAGCGCGACGAGATTCTCGACGAACCTCGGGTAGCCGCGGTCGATGTGGAAGACGTCCCAGACCTCGGTGACGCCGTCGGCGCACAACCCGGCCAGCACCAGGCCCGCGCCCGCGCGGATGTCCGAGGCCCATACCGGGGCGCTGGAGAGCCGCTCCACGCCCCGCACGACCGCGTGGTGACCGTCGGTCCGCGCGTCGGCGCCGAGCCGCACCATCTCCTCGACGAAGCGGAAGCGGGCCTCGAAGACGTTCTCCGTGATCATCGACGTGCCCTCGGACACCGCCGACAGCACGATGGCCATCGGCTGGAGATCGGTCGGGAAGCCGGGGTAGGGCAGGGTCACGAAGTCCACCGACTGCGGTCGGCCCGCCATGACCACGCGGAAGCCGTCGGTCCTGGTCGTCACCTCGGCACCCGCGGTGCGCAGCTTGTCCAGCACCAGTTCGAGGTGCTGCGGGTTCACCCCGTGCACGTCGACGTCGCCGCCGGTGGCGACGGCCGCGATGGCCCAGGTGGCGCCCACGATGCGGTCGCCGATGACCCGGTGCTCGGTGGGCTGCAACGCGCTGACGCCGTGCACCGTCAGCGTCGAGGTGCCCGCGCCCTCGATCTTGGCCCCCATCTGCTGGAGCATGAGGCAGAGGTCGACGATGTCGGGTTCCCTGGCGGCGTTGTCGATCACCGTCGTCCCGTCGGCCAGCACCGCGGCCATCAGGATGTTCTCGGTGGCGCCGACGCTGGGGAAGTCCAGCCAGATCTGCGCGCCGTGGAGGCCCTCGGCCTCGGCGACCACGCAGCCGTGCTCGATCTCGCTGGTGGCGCCGAGCTGCCGCAGCCCGTTCTGATGCATGTCGAGCGGCCGCGATCCGATCGCGTCACCACCCGGCAGCGCCACCACGGCCCGCCGACAACGGCCCACCAGCGGTCCCAGGACGCACACCGACGCCCGCAGCTTGCTCATCGAGGCGAAGTCCGCCCGATGGCTCGGCTCGGCGGGGGTGGTGATGGACACCGTGTCGCCCTCGATGGACACGTCGCAGCCCAGGCCCCGAAGCACGTCCGCCATCAGCGGGACGTCCAGGATCTCGGGACAGTTGGTGATGGTCGTGGTGCCCTCGGCCAACAGCGCCGCCGCCATCAACTTCAACACGCTGTTCTTGGCCCCGACGACGTCGACCCTGCCGACTAGCCGGGCACCGCCCCGGACCTGGAAGTGCTCGCTCACAGACAAGCAGGGTAGAGGTCGACTCCTCGCCGTCGCCTGACGGGTTCGCTAGGCTGCCCGCATGTCGGTGCACCTGACCAAGATCTACACGCGAACGGGCGATGGCGGCATGACGCGCCTGGGCGATGCCTCCCAGGTGCGCAAGACGGACGTGCGGCTGGCCGCCTACGCCGACGTCGACGAGGCGAACTCCGCCATCGGCGTGGTGCTGGCCATGGGCGCACCCGGCGAGTCGGTGGCGACGGTGCTCCGGCAGGTCCAGAACGACCTGTTCGACGTCGGAGCGGATCTCTGCGCGCCGATCGTGCCCGACCCGAAGTATCCGCCGCTGCGGATCACCCAGGACTACATCGATCGGCTGGAGGGCTGGTGCGACGAGTACAACGCCGACCTGCCCAAGCTCGACTCGTTCATCCTGCCCGGCGGCACCCCGGCGGCGGCGCTGCTGCACGTGGCCCGCACCGTGACCCGACGGGCGGAGCGCACCACCTGGGCTCTGCTGGAGAGCGACGCGGCCGAGCAGACCAACGCGCTCACCGCCAAGTATCTGAACCGGCTCTCCGACCTGCTGTTCATCCTCTGCCGGGTGGCCAACCCCGACGGCGACGTCAAGTGGCGACCGGGCGGCGGACGGTAACGGCGGCGATCTCCGGAGTGGTTCGCGGCCGTTCCCTGGTTCGCAGCCGCTCCCTGGTTCGCGGTCACGCCGGGACGGCGGCGCAGGCAGCCGCAGCCGTCCGACGGCAGGTCGTCGCCTCACCGGCGTGACTCGACCGGAATCCCGACGCGCCGACGGCTCCCCCGCTCATCGGACACGGCCCCGCTCAGCAGACAAGGCCCTGTTCCTCGGACATCTCCTCATCCGACGGGGTCTCGCACATCGGACGCGACACGAACGCGACGGCGCGGTGCCCCGTCCAGCGCGGCGCCCCCGGTCCAGGCGAGGACGTCGGCTCAGGACGCCCAGGGGACGCTGTGGCCGGGCGGCGCCGACTCCAGCCAGGAGAGGAAGCCGGTCAGCGCGTCCTGCGTCATGGCCAGCTCGATCTCGCGGTCGGCACCCTCGCAACGCAGCACCGTCGACCCGACGGGCATCGCATAGGCCTCCGGGGCGGACGGTGCCCGGCGACTGGAGATCTCCAGACCGGTGCGGCGCACCACCTGGTCAGGGCCGGAGCGCAGGCTCAGGACCCGAAACCAGAGGAAGTCGTCCCCGCGATAGTGGCCGACCCCCAGATGCCAGCCGCGCGGGCTGTCCTCCAGCCGCGTGCGCAGCGCCACGTCGATGCCGCCCGCTCGACGCAGCAGCCTGATCCTGCGGAGTACGAGTAAGCCCAGTACCAGCGCGGCAGCGAACAGGCCCACTCCGACGGCCTCGACGACCCACACGGCTCGGCCCCCGTCCCCGTCGCGCTGGGCTCAGGCCGCCTGTCCGGCTGCCCGCAGCCTCGCCCTGGCTCGGCTCCGGATGTCGGAGTCCGCACTCTCCAGATCGGCGCGCGCCTCGTCCACGTTCACCTCGCCGCCCAGGTCGGCGTCCTCGGCGAGCACGCTCACCCCGTCACCGGTGACCGACAGGAAGCCGCCGTGCACCGCGGCGGAGACGACCTCGCCGTCCGTGGTGGTGATGCGGACCAGGCCGCCCTCGGCGAGCTGGGCCAGCAGCGGTTCGTGGTTGGGCAGGATGCCGATCTCGCCCTCGATGGTCCGGGCCACGACGAAGCTCGCCGTACCCGACCAGAGACGGCGCTCTACCGCGACAAGCTGGACGGACATCTCTGCCACACGCATCTCCTTCGTCGGCTGCCTCCCCGCAGTCTAGACAACGGACTTCCAACCTTCTCCCCCCTCCCGGTGTCTCTACCTGTGACGTTCACCGACCGAACGAGGAGTGATGAGTGAGACGAACCGAGGCGGAGTTCGAGGACTTCGTCATACATCGATCAGGAGAGCTGTTACGCACGGCCTACCTGCTCTGCGGCGGGGACAAGGGGGCTGCCGAGGACCTGCTCCAAGACGTCCTGGAGCGCATGTTCGTCCGCTGGCGCCGCATCACCGGGGCTCCCACCGCCTATGCCAGGGCGGCGCTGGCGAACACCGCCGCGAACCGGTGGCGGCGGCTGTCCCGGCGGGTAGCGGAGGCGCCGTGGGAGGAGCGCATCCACCCCCCGCAGGCCGGTCCGGAGGAGTCCGTCACCCAGCGGGATGAGCTGCTGCGAGCCCTGCGCACGCTGCCGCCGCGAGCCCGCGCCGTGATCGTCCTGCGGTATTTCGACGACATGAGCGAGGCGGACATCGCTCGAGCCCTGAGCTGCCGCCCCGGAACGGTCAAGAGCCAGGCGGCACGCGGTCTGGCGATGCTGCGAGACGCCTACCCACGATCAGCCGCCCACACCCAGGAGGAGGTCCGGAGATGACCGATCAGGAATCCGTGAAGGACGCGTTGGCGGACGCCGCAGGCGAGATCACGCCGAGCCCGGCCTTCACCGACCGAGTCATGGCGGGCGGACGCCGCCGCAGGCGCGCGGGACGGCTGCTCGCCGCGGCGACGACGGTCGTGGCGCTGTCGACCGCAGGTCTCCTGCCCACGCTGCTCCGGAACACCGACGGCACCGACCTCGGGCCTGCGGACTCCCCGCACTCCGGCGTGAACCCAGGCGAGAATCATCCGGCACGCCACTGGCTCGCGGCGCCCACCCGAGGCGATCTGCGGGACGACCAGGCCTTTCTCGACGAGGTGATCGAGGCCTGGGGGCAGGACCTTCCGTACCCCGAGCACTCGGTCCCCGCAGGCGAGGGCGAGCCGAACGTCGTCGTGGCGTCGGACACCGCGTCGGGTCCCGTCGCGGTGGTCGTGCAGGACTTCTGGTGGGAGGACGGATACGAGGTCCTCTCCGGTGTCCTGGCCACGTCGGACGACGGCGGTCTGGAGGTCCTGCGGACGAACCCCGAGTACGGCGACCCGCTGGCGCTCCTCCTCGGACCCGATCGACCGACGCTGCTCGCCGTGTCTCCTACGGATCCGCTCTACGTCTCAGTCGAGTTCGCGATCGACGAGCACTCCGGCATTCCCGAACCGCGGGACTGGGATGAACTGCCCCTCACCGAGGGCCTCGCCCTGACCGAGCTGCAACCCGACCTCCAGCCAGCGGATCTGCTCTTGTCGACGCACCCGGGGGGAGACGGTCACCCTCCGCCGCAGTTCGTCATCCGACCGTGGCTCGCCGTCGACGGAGACGCCCCCCATCACGAAGGCTGGGACAGCCCCCCGGCCGGCGGCAGACTCCAACAGGGCTGGGCTCCCGAGTCCGGACCACAGGGCCTCACGCTTCGTGTCGACGCGGAGGGCGACACGGTGTCCGAGAACGGGATGGACGTCATGCACGCCTTCGACGAGGCGCTCCACGAGGCCGGCGCCATCGCCCCGGATTACTCGCCCCGTCCGCTGACGCTGTTCGCGCTGGACGTCAACCTCCCCGACGGCAGGCGGGCCTATGTCGGGGAACTGATGCACAACTCGGAACGAGCGCACCTCTACGCCACGATCCGCGACCAGGACCGGGTCGTGGAGATCGTCCATGCCGGGCGGACGCCGACGGACTCCCCGTTGCCGGTGCGGGTGCGCATGCCCGACGACCAGGGGTGGGCGGTCTTCAGCTACCAGGCCGAGCTGCGGTACCGCGACAGCCCCGAGTCGCCGTGGCGGGACGTGCACACCGAGTGGGGCGCGGCCCTGCTGCCCGACACGGCCGTTCAGGTCGAGGTGACCGACGCCGAAGGACGGGTGGCCGTGGTCGAACTGGCGGACTGACCCGACTGGCGGCGACGCCCGCGGACCGGCCGGGTCGAACGTGATCCGGTCGTGCTCAGCCCGCCGACGCCTCCTCGACAACGACGAACGGGCCGGACTCCCACTGGGAGTCCGACCCGTCTCAGTCCGCGGCGCGGTGCGCGTGGGGCTCGGCTTACTTGGTGAGCTCCTTGTGCCTGCGCTCCAGGTCCTCCAGGCCACCGATGGAGAGGAAGGCCTGCTCCGGGACGTGGTCGTACTCGCCCTTGGCGATCTTGTCGAAGGCCTCGATGGTGTCCTTCGTCTCGACGAAGGACCCCTCCTGGCCGGTGAACTTCTGCGCGACGAAGAAGTTCTGCGACAGGAACCGCTCGATGCGGCGAGCGCGGTTGACCGTCAGGCGGTCCTCCTCGGACAGCTCGTCCAGACCGAGGATCGCGATGATGTCCTGCAGCTCCTTGTTCTTCTGCAGGATCCGCTTGACCTCCTGCGCGACCCGGTAGTGCTCGTCGCCGACCACCGACGGGTCCAGGATCCGCGAGGAGGACGTCAGCGGGTCGACCGCCGGGTAGATGCCCTTCTGCGAGATCGGCCGGGACAGCTCCGTGGTCGCGTCCAGGTGGGCGAAGGTCGTCGCCGGGGCCGGGTCGGTGTAGTCGTCCGCGGGCACGTAGATCGCCTGCATCGAGGTGATCGAGCGACCCCGCGTCGAGGTGATCCGCTCCTGCAGCTCACCCATCTCGTCGGCCAGCGTCGGCTGGTAACCCACGGCCGAGGGCATCCGGCCCAGCAGGGTGGACACCTCCGAACCCGCCTGGGTGAACCGGAAGATGTTGTCGATGAACAGCAGCACGTCCTGGTTCTGGACGTCCCGGAAGTACTCCGCCATGGTCAGGCCGGACAGGGCGACCCGCATACGGGTGCCGGGCGGCTCGTCCATCTGGCCGAACACCAGCGCGGTGTCCGGAAGAACGCCCATCTCCTCCATCTCCAGGAAGAGGTCGGTGCCCTCACGGGTCCGCTCGCCGACTCCCGCGAACACCGAGGTGCCGCCGAAGTTCCGGGCGATACGGGTGATCATCTCCTGGATGAGCACCGTCTTGCCGACACCGGCACCACCGAACAGGCCGATCTTGCCGCCCTTGACGTACGGGGTCAGCAGGTCGATCACCTTGACGCCGGTGACCAGCACCTCGGTCTTGCCCTCGAGCTGGTCGAAGGCCGGGGGCTTGCGGTGGATGCCCCAGCGCTCGGCGTCGTCGGCGTGGCCGGGCTTGTCCAGGCACTCGCCGAGCGCGTTGAACACGTGGCCCTTGACCGCATCGCCGACCGGAACCGAGATGGCCGCGCCGGTGTCGCGCACCGGAGCGCCTCGGACCAGACCGTCGGCCTGCTGCATCGAGATCGTGCGGACCATGTTGTCGCCGAGGTGCTGCGCGACCTCGAGCGTCACGGTCTTCTTCATCTGCTCGAAGTCGATCTCGACCTTCAGAGCGTTGAACAGGGCGGGCACCTCGCCACGGGGGAACTCGACGTCGACGACCGGGCCGATCACCCGGACGACGCGACCGGTGCCAACAGCGGTAGCAGCCGTCATCTCACTCATCACTTCCTGCCGCGGCGAGCGCGTCAACGCCACCGACGATCTCGCTGATCTCCTGGGTGATCTGGGCCTGGCGAGCCTGGTTGGCCTGCGTCGACAACGCTGTGATCAGCTCATTGGCGTTGTCGGTAGCGGCCTTCATCGCCGTCCGGCGTGCCGCCGACTCCGACGCCGCCGCCTCCAGCATCGCGGCGAACAGCCGCGTGTTGACGTACTTCGGCAGCAGGGCGTCCATCAGCGTCTCGGCATCCGGCTCGAACTCGTACGCGGGAGGCGGAGCCGTGGAGGCATCCGTCTCCTCGACGTACTCGACCTCCAGCGGCGCCAGCCGGTGGGCCACCGGCCGCTGGGTGAGCATCGACCGGAACTCGGTGTAGACGATGTGCATCTCGTCCACGCCGAGCACGCCGTCGGAGCCCGCCGAATCGCCCTCGTCGTCCGCGCCTGCCAGGAACGCCTCGACGAGGGTGTTGCCCGCCTTGGCCGCGTCGGTGTACTCGGGCCGCTCGGAGAAGCCGGTCCACGAGCCCGCGATCTCACGGCCGCGGAAGGTGAAGTACCGCAGTCCCTTGCGGCCGACCACGTACAGCACCGGGGTCTTGCCCTGCTCCCGGAGCAGGGACTGCAACTCCTCCGCCGCCCGGATCACGTTGGCGTTGTATCCGCCGCACAGACCCCGATCGCTGGTGATCACCAGCACGCCCGCCCGCTTGGGCTGCTTGCGCTCGACCAGCATCGGGTGATCGAGCGTCGCGGCGCCCGCGAGGGCGGACAGCACACTGGTGATCTCGTCGGAGTAGGGACGGGCGGCCTGGACTCGCGCCTGAGCCTTGCTGATCCGCGAGGTGGCGATCAGCTCCTGCGCCTTCGTGATCTTCCTCATCGCCTGCGTCGAGCGAATCCGCTGACGCAGCTCACGTATCTGGGCAGCCATCCGTCACCACGTCACTTCTTGGCCGGAGCCGGTCGGTGAACCTTCACGGATTCCTGACCGACGTTGTCGGCGTCCATCGCCTCGGCCTCGGCCTCGCGCACCACGACCGACGAGCCGTCGGAGGCGGTGAACTGCTCCTTGAACTCGTTGATCGCCGTGGCGAGCCGCTCCTCGTTCTCCGAGGAGAGCTTCTTGGTCTCGAAGATCTCGCTCAGGATGCCCTCGTGCCTGCGGCGGAGGAAGTCGTGCAGCTCCGACTCGAAGCGACGCACGTCCGCGATCGGCACCGAGTCGAGGTAGCCCTTGGTGCCCGCGTAGATCGAGACGATCTGCTCGGCGACCGGCACCGGCGAGTAGGCGTCCTGCCGCAGCAGCTCCATGAGGCGCGAACCCCGGTCGAGCTGTGCCTTGGAGGAGGCGTCGAGGTCGGAGGCGAAGGCCGCGAAGGCCTCCAGCTCGCGGAACTGCGACAGGTCGATCCGCAGGGTGCCGACGACCGACTTCATCGCCTTGGTCTGCGCGGCGCCGCCGACTCGGGAGACCGACACACCGACGTTGATGGCGGGTCGCTGACCTGCGTTGAACAGGTCGGACTCCAGGAACACCTGTCCGTCGGTGATGGAGATGACGTTGGTCGGGATGTAGGCCGACACGTCGTTGGCCTTGGTCTCGATGATCGGCAGACCGGTCATCGAGCCCGCGCCCAGCTCGTCGGAGAGCTTCGCGCACCGCTCCAGCAGCCGCGAGTGCAGGTAGAACACGTCACCGGGGTAGGCCTCGCGGCCCGGCGGGCGACGCAGCAGCAGCGAGATGGCGCGGTAGGCCTCCGCCTGCTTGGTCAGGTCGTCGAAGACGATCAGGACGTGCTTGCCCTGGTACATCCAGTGCTGACCGAGCGCCGAGCCGACGTACGGGGCGATCCACTTGAAGCCCGCCGAGTCCGAGGCGGGGGCGGCGACGATGGTGGTGTACTCCAGCGCGCCCGCCTCCTCCAGCGCGGCCTTGACGCCCGCGATGGTGGAGCCCTTCTGCCCGATCGCGACGTAGATGCAGCGCACCTGCTGCGTCGGGTCGCCGGTCGCCCAGTTGGCCTTCTGGTTGATGATCGTGTCGACGCAGACCGTGGTCTTGCCGGTCTTACGGTCGCCGATGATCAGCTGTCGCTGGCCGCGGCCGATCGGCGTGATCGCGTCGATGGCCTTGATGCCGGTCTGCATCGGCTCGCCGACCGGCTGCCGCTGCACGACCGAGGCGGCCTGCAGCTCCAGCGGACGAGTGGTCTCGGCGACGATCTCACCGAGTCCGTCGATGGGGGCGCCCAGCGGGTCGATGACCCGACCGAGGAAGTTGTCACCCACGGGAACGGACAGCACCTGCCCGGTCCGCTTGACCTCCTGGCCCTCCTCGATGGTGTCGTAGTCACCGAGGATGACCGCGCCGATCTCCCTGGCCTCCAGGTTCAGCGCCACGCCGAGCACGCCGCCGGGGAACTCCAGCAGCTCGTTGGTCATCGCCGAGGGCAGGCCCTCGACATGGGCGATGCCATCGCTGGTGTCGACGACGACGCCGACCTCTTCCCGGTTGACCTCCGGGGAGTAGCTGGAGACGTACTTCTCGATCGCACTGCGGATCTCGTCCGACGAGATCGTCAGCTCCGCCATGTCGTTCCTGCTCTCGCTTCGTTCTATGAGCCTGTCCTCGATCCCGCATTCCTGTCGCGCGGGGCCAGCGTGGCGATCTGCGGCGTTGTCGTCGGTCACCATAGCTCCGCTATGGCTCACTCCTCCGCCTTGCAGCTCGTCCACGCCGATCCCCGCTCACGACGGAGAGGGATCAAAGACAGGCTCTCAGGCATTGTCGGGTGTGCGGTGGGTCGTGATCGAGGCGTCGTGGTCAGCCCGCGAGCCGACGACCGAGTGCGGCCAGCCGCCCCGCGGCGGTGCCGTCGATCACCTCGTCGCCGACTCGGATCAGCAGTCCACCGCCCACCGTCGGGTCCACCTCCAGGTGCAAAGCCACCTGACGTGCATAGATTCGGGTCAGCGTCGCGGCCAGCCTGGTCTGCTGCGCCTCGGTGAGAGGCACGGCGGTCCGCACGTAGGCGACCGAACGCTCTCGCCGGGCGGCAGCCGCACCGGCGAGCTCGTCGATCTCCTCGACCACGTCACCGCCGCGCAGGCGGTGTAGCAGGTCTTCCACCAGCGACAGGGTCACGGACTCGACCTTGTCGGCCAGCAGGCCGCGGACCAGCGCGGTCTTACCGCCGACGTTGCCCGCCGGATCGCTCAGCAGCTGTTCGAGATCCGGCCTGCTCGCCACGATGCGCCCGAGCCGGAAGAGCTCGTCCTCCACCGCGTCGAGACGCCCGTCCTTCTCGGCGCTGATCAGCAACGCGGTCCGGCCGAGCAGCACGATGCCGTGGACCAGCTCACGCGGGCTGGACCAGCGAGCGGTGACCGCGGCGGCCAGCACCGCGAAAGCCCGCTCACCGACCTTCTCGCCGAGCACCGCCCGGACGAGACCCTCGCGGGTAGCGGAGTCGGCGGACGGGTCCCCGACCGCCCTCCGCAGGCCGGTCTCCCGGCCGAGCAGCCGAGCCACCGCACTCAGGTCCTCGCCCAGCCCGGCCGCCACCTCGGCGGTCGTGCCGTCGAGTTCGGCGAACAGCCGTCGCTCGGCTTCGGCGAAGGCGTCTCGACTCGCGGCGTTGAGTGTGGTCACCGCAATCTCACCGTCCTCATCTTGAGCTGGCGCGTGCGCTGCTCACGGCATTCGTTCACGACTTGGCCGGCGCCGACACGGAGTCCAGCTCGTCGAGGAACCGGTCGACGGTCCCGCGCTGCCGGGCCTCGTCCTCCAGGGATTCGCCGACCACTCGTCCGGCCAGGTCGACCGCGATGCGCCCCAGGTCGCCCCGGAGCTCCGTGACGATCTGCGCCCGCTGCGCGTCGAGCTGAAGCTGCCCCTGCGCGAGGATGCGGGCGGACTCCTCCTGAGCACGCTGCCGCATCTCCTCGACGATCTGCTCGCCTTCGGCTCGAGCGTCGTCCCGAATCCGGGCCGCCTCGGAACGCGCCTCGGCGAGCTGGGCCTTGTACTGCTCCAGCAGCTCCGCGGCCTCGGCCTGTGCGGCCTCCGCCTTGGCGATGCCGCCCTCGATCTTGGCCGCGCGCTCGTCGAGCAGGGCGCCGAAGCGGGGCATCACGTACTTCCAGAAGAGGAAGGCGATGGCGACGAAGCAGACCAGGGACCAGATGATGTCGTACGAGGCAGGCAGGAGCGGGTTCTGCGCCTCCGCCAGCACTGCGTCAATAGCCACGTTGGTCACCTAACTCGTTGAGTGTCGGCTCAGCCGAGGCCGCCGAAGAGGATGCCCGCGACCAGGCCGAGCAGGCCGAGCAGCTCGACGAAGGCGATACCGAGGATCATGGTGGTACGCAGCTGGCCCGCGATCTCGGGCTGACGGGCCATGCTCTCGACGGTCTTCCCGACCAGGATGCCGATACCGAGGGCCGGGCCGAGCGTCGCGAGGCCGTAGCCGATGGTCGCGATGTTTCCGGTGATGCCGGCCTGACCTTCGGTCGTCTGGGCGAGGATGTCGACCGACTGCGCGAGGATGTCCACTTTCCTGTCTTCCCTTTCCTTTGGCCTCTCGACAGTCCTGTCGAGAGGTCGTTCCTGACTCCGCTCTGACGCTGCCCGCTCTTAGTGCTCGGCGTGCTGCGAGAGATCGATGTAGACCGCGGCGAGCAGAGTGAAGATGTAGGCCTGCAGGACGGCGACCATGATCTCGAAGAGGGTGAACGCGAAACCCATGGTCAGGGTGAGCAGGCCGGCAGGCGCGATCAAGGCGGAGCCCGCCTCGAAGAACAAAAAATGGGTGGCTGAGAAGAACAGCACCAGGATGATGTGGCCGGCGAGCATGTTCGCCAGGAGCCGCACCGTGAGCGAGAACGGCCGGACCACGAAGGCCGAGGCGAACTCGATCGGGATCATGATCGGCGCCATCCACCCCGGGACCCCGGGCGGCATCACGGTGTTCTTCAGGAAGGCGCCGCCGCCCTGAGCCTTGATGCCCGCGACGATGAAGACCACCCAGACGAAGAGGGCCATCACCAGTGGGAAGCCGATGAGACTGGTGGCACCGATGTTGAGGAACGGGATGACACCGGTGATGTTCATGCCGAAGATGCCGAAGAACAAGATCATCAGCACCGGAAGGAACCGGCGTCCCTGGACCTTGCCGAGGATCTCCTCGGCGATCTGCAGCCGGACGAAGTCCAGGCACCACTCGGCGAAGTTCTGCAGGCCGCGCGGCACCAGCCTGGTCCTGCGCAGCGCGAAGATGAAGAACAGCGACAACGCCAGCACCACGAGCAGGCGGATCAGCATGATGCGGTTGATCTCGAAGATGGTGCCTTCGAACAGGACCGCAGCGGGGTAGAACTCCTCCAGGCCCGGCGCGTGGAACTCGGGCGCTCCGCCTGCGGCCAGCGTGGCGGCCAACACTTGCGCGTTCAGTGTGGTCTCCCTGGTCGGAGCCGGCTGTCGATCCAGCCCGGCCGAAACGGACGTCGTTGATGGGGCACACCGTGGCCATGCTGGAGCACAGGCACGAAGCCTCGGCCTGAAGCGCGTCCATGGTGGACCTGCGTGATCCGGACATCGCGGCTGCGATACGGACGTAGGTGACGGACCGAACAGGTGCCCTCACCCATTTGGGGAGAATGTCCGTTCGATCTCGTCCTGAGGCGAACACTACCAATCGGCTGCCGGAACCCCGAACACCAGGGTCATCACGCTGACCCAACCCCGGTGGTCAGGCGCTCCTGTCACCCGTTGGAGAGACGCCGGTCACGTCCATTTCGTCACCTTCGGTGGCCTTCGCGGCACTCGATGGGTTCGGTTCGACATACAGGGTCTTCGCTCGGAGCAGTACCCGCGTCTGCACGGCCAGGATGCCGATCACCGTCACCACCAGGACGGCGAACAACACACCGCGCGAATAGAACTCCTGGTCGCGGATGAGGAACAGCACCACGAAGAGCACCACCATCTTCCCGCCCCAGGAGCCGAGGACGGCGGCGGCCATGGCCACCGGGGAGGCGTTGGCCGTCGCGAGGGTCGCCACCAGCGTGACCAGCAGGAAGCCCGCGGCGATCGCGACGCCCAGCACCGCGCCCCAGACGCCGGGCAGATCGGCGACGAGCCAGCCGATGCCCACGGCGGGCAGCGCGAGGATCAGTGCCGCGAACGACGCCTGTCGCAGCGCGGAGCGCATCGCTTCCGTCGTGGAGACAGCGGTCACCGGAGGCTCCTCTTTCGTGCGGTCATTCACCCATTGTGCCCAATACGCCCACCGGCCCCGCACCCCCGGCCCGGCCTCGCCGCCCGTCGCGGGCCGGACAGGCCCGGCGGCGGTGGCGCCGACGGTGGGGCGAGAGTGGCGGATTCCGGCCGCCGCCAACGGGTTCTCGGACCGTCGCCAGGCCGTTGACCAGCACCGACGCCGCTCCCGGGTCGACGGCGGACCGGACCGCCGAATCGGTCGGGTCGTCTACTGGGTGCCAGGCCCGCCCAATCTCGCGGCGGCACGGCCGGGTGAGCCCGAGACGGGGACCCGGCCGGGCAGGACCGCCGACCGACCCGACACCGGAGGTGGAACATCGGACGAACTTCAGGCGAACATCGGCTCGCGCGCCCCCGCGTTTGACACACTCCGACCTGCGGCCGACGGCCCCGCCGGCCGCTCGGCGGTCCTCAGCCCGCCTGGGTCCGCTCCCGTCGGCGGGCCCGCAGCCTCGGGATCGCCGACGTGGTGATCACGACGATCAACGCCGCCCCCATGCCCCAGCCGACCACGACCGGCTCGAACAGCGTCAACGCCACGGCGCCGAAGGCCAGCACGGCCGCCCACAGATAGATGAGCAGCACCGCGCGGCGCTGCGAATGGCCGATCTCCAACAGCCGG